>CALCIB010000147.1 GCA_937907525.1 uncultured Planctomycetales bacterium
TCGGCTCGCGTGAGTGTCGCATGCGAGATCCGATAAGTGTCGGGTCGTCAGCCCGAGGGGAGAGGGGACGATGCTCCGCCTTCCCAGCCCCTTGGTCGTCGCCACGGGCGGGGCTAGAATGCGGGTCGCCCCCGCGCCTCGCCCGCCCCGCCGAACTCCCACCCCAAGGAACCAAGCCATGAAGCGACCGATATGCCTCGCGATCCTCGCGGTCGTCGCGAGCGGCCCCGTCCTCGCGGAGGATCCCGCGGGTTCGTTCGTCGACCCGCCGCGGGCGTCGCGGATCCTCAAGATCATCCACGGCTGGCCCGACCGCGGCGAGGACCAGGACGCGCTTTTGGACCGGCTCGACCGCCAGGGGTTCGGCGGGGTCGTCTCCAACGTGTCGTTTACGGACTATCTGGAAAGCGAGCCGATGTGGCGGTCGTTCCGCCGCGGGATCGAGTCGGCCCGCGGCCGCGGGATGGCGCAGTGGCTCTACGACGAGCGCGGGTATCCCTCCGGCGAGGCCGGCGGGCTGACCCTTCGCGACCACCCCGAATGGGAGGCCGAGGGCCTCCTGATCGCCGACGCCCGCTCCGAGGGCCCGGCCGTCGCCCTGGACGCGCCGCCGGGAGACCTCGTCCTCGCCGCCGCCTATCCCGAGCGCGACGGCAAGGCCGATCGCTCGGGCCGCGTCGACCTGGCCGGCTCGCTCCGCGACGGCAAGCTCGCCTGGACGCCCCCCGCCGCGGGATGGTGGCGCGTCCTGATCGTCACCCGCCACCGGCTTTTCGAGGGCTCGCACGCCGAGGCGAACTACTTCAACCACATCCCCTACCCCAACCTCCTGCGGCCCGAGCCGACGCAACGGTTCGTCGACCTCACCCACGCCGCCTACGCCAAGCGCTTCGGCGACGACCTTCGCGAGACCTTCATGGCGGTTTTCACGGACGAGCCGTCGCTCATGAGCTTCTTCTACAAGCCCATGCCCTACAAGCCGCTGCCGTGGGCCCCCGCCCTGCCCCGCGAGTTCCAGGAGCGCCGGGGGTACGAACTCGACCCGATCGTGCCGGACCTGGTCCTCGACTTCGGCCCCGAGACGGCCAAACGCCGATCCGACTTCTGGCGGACGATCGCCGAACTGATCTCGGAGAACTACTTCGGCCGACTTCAAAAGTGGGGGCGGGAAAACGGCGTCCCCTCCGGCGGCCACCTGATCCTGGAGGAACTGCCGGCCGCGCACGTCGGTAATTACGGCGACATGTTCCGATGTCTTCGGATGATGGACGCCCCCGGCATCGACTGCCTCACCAGCGTCCCGTCCCAGGTCCCCTGGCGCGCCGCGCGGCTCGCCGCCAGCGCCGCAGAGCTGGAGGGCCGCGAACTGGTGATGTGCGAGACGTCCGATCACATTCAAGTCTACCGACCCAAGGGGGACGACCGGCCCCGCCAGCGCGTGAGCGAGGCCGAGATTCGCGGCTCGGTCCACCGACTGATGCTCGGCGGGGTCAACTGCGTCACCAGCTATTACAGCTTCGACGGCCTGGACGACGCCGCCTTGAACCGGCTCAACCAGGACGCCGGCCGGGTCGCCATGACGATCCGAGGCGGCCGACAGGTGGCGGACGTCGCCGTGGTCTACCCGATCGAGTCGCTTTGGACCCGGTTCGAGCCGTCACGGCACATGAACAACGAGGCGGTCGCCGCCAACCGCGTCCAGACGCTCTACAACCAGGCCCTCGACCGCCTCTTCCAGGCGCGCCGGGATCCGACGATCATCGACTCCCGGACCTTGATCGAAGCCCGGGTGGAGGGCGATTCGCTGGCGTTCCGCGACCACCGCTGGCGGGTGGTCGTCCTGCCGGGAGTCGACTCGCTGCCGGCCGCGGCGTGGGAGAAGCTCGCGAGGTTCGCCGAGGCCGGGGGCGTGGTCGTGGCGATCGGCGAGCGGCCCCGCAGCAGTGAATCGACGTTCCCAGATCCGGCCGTCGAGGCGATCGGCGCGGAGCTGTTCGGCGCCGAGTCGTCCGCCGGGCTGCTAACGACCGCGCCCAACCCCTCCGACGGCGGCGGGCTGTTCCTTCCCGACGCCTCGGCCGTGCTGCTCCCCTGGGCGATCGACGCGGCGCTCTCGCCGGACGTCGTCGCGGCCGGGCGGTCGCCGCTCCGGGCGACGCATCGCCGCATCAATGACCATGACGTCTACTTGATCGCCAACGACTCGGGCGGCGAGGTCGCCGAGACGATCCGGCTGCCCGTCGACGCCGGCGCGGAGCTTGAAATCCTGACTCCGGCCGACGGCTCGACGCGGACGGTCGCGGCCGGCGACCGCGGCGACGTCGCGGTGGACCTGGGTCCGTTCGAGGCCGTGTTGGTTCGAGCGGCGTCGGTTCGTCCTCGGGAGCGTCGGCCCTTGAGGGCCGGTGGGTTGCCGAAGGTGACTCTACGGAAGCTGGAGCTTCCCCGGCCGACCGTCGGGCGTGGCGAGTTCGTTCGCGAGGTCGTCGAGGAGGTCGATGGCGCGTCGACGTTCCGCGCGACGCTGACGAAGGGTGGGGTGGACGTCTTCCTCTTCGCCTCCCACGTCCTCCCGACGGCCACGGACTTCTCCGAGGTCGACGGCCTGGTCGTGGACACGACCGTCCCCGCCGGCCAGCGGACGCCGTCGGAGATCTTGCTGATCGTCCGGGCGGCCGACGGCGGCGAGTTCGCGGCCCACACGGCGCGGTCGCTGGCGGCGGAGGGTCCGGCGCGGGCGATCGTCCCCTGGTCGAGCTTCGAGAAGGCCGGTTGGTCCCACGCCGGCGCCGACGTCCTCGACCCCGCCCGGATCGCCGAGGTCCGCGTCGGCTGGGGCGGCTACCACGGCGCCGAGGGCGAGGTCGTCGAGTTCCGCCTCGACGGCCTCTCCACGGCCACCGTCACGACCCGCTGACGAGGGCGAACGCGAAGACCCGGCCGAGCGCCACGCCCGGCCGGGTCTTCGCGCGGGAGGGAGCGACTGGTCCGCCCAACGGCGGCTCAATACTGGTCGGACGAGACAACCTCGCCCTGGTCGCGCGAGCCAATGGACCAAAGGACGATCTGGTTGGTCGACGACTTGAGGAAGCGGACGGAGCCGTCGCCGAACAGCGCGTTGGCGCCGCCGGAATGGTAACTGCTCATGCCGACGTTGGCGGCGTTGGATCCGTCCATGTCGCCACCCCAGGCGACCATGGCGCAGTAGGGATAGTTGGAGTTCGGCGGCGTCAGGATGTTGCCCATCGCCGAGCCGAACATGCCCTGGCACCACTTCTGACCCACCCAACTTCGATTGTTCCCGCCCCCCAGGCTGGAGAGGGCGGCCGCGGTGCAGGTGCTGGAGAGCCACTGGTTCAGGTAGGCCCCGCCGGCGGGCATGTTCAGAAGCTGCGAGCCTCCCGAGGTGTTGGGCGGGAAGGAGCCCACCTGGATGATGTCCTGGGGCACCGACAACTTGCTCGAATTGTTGTCGCCCGTCCGCCACTCGCTGGCGAAGACGGTGTTCGAGGTGCCGTCGGTCATGTCGCGCTCGGCGAACGCCTGGCCCAAGACCTCGAAGGGTCCGTTGGGGGACGGGCCCATGTAAGCCGAGTTGAACTCGTTGAGGCTGGAGCCGCACGACGTGAAGTAGTTATTGCCGGGATACGGCTTGCCGTAGAAGCCGTTGCCGCCCGGAAAGTCCGGGGCCGAGGGACAGAGGTAGGCGGTGATGCGCGTCGTGGCGGCCGTGGTGTTAAGCTGATACCCCTCGTAGTTGCCGCCGCCGCCGAGGCAGCCGGTACTGAAATTGATGGCGTTGTAGATCGGCCCCTGCTCCATGTAGGGGAGCATCATGGTCAGCGCGCTCCAGCATCCCCAGGGCGTGTTGACCGGCCCCTGGAAGCTTCCCGCCCTGGTGCCTCCCGGCGGGAAGCTGCCGATGGCCGAGTGATAGTTGTGCAGCGCCAGGCCCATCTGCTTCAGGTTGTTGACGCACTGCGCCCGCCGGGCGGCCTCGCGCGCCGCCTGCACGGCCGGCAAGAGCAGGGCGATCAGGACCGCGATGATCGCGATCACCACCAACAACTCGATCAGCGTGAACCCGCGAGCGTGCTTGAACCGAACGCTCCTCATGCGCGATCTCCCTTCGAATACACCCCAATGACGGATGACGAGACGTAAACGATGCCGATGCCGTTACCGATCACGGCGGAGGATGGGACGGATCAAGCCGGCCGCGACGGTCGTGTACCGTCACTTATAGATCAGTTCGTCCGGGCTCGCCGGCGTCCCCTTCGGCGGCGCGGTCTTCTTGGCTTCCTGCGGCGGCGTCTTGGGTTCCTCGACCTTGGCCAGGGGGATGACGTCCCCGCCGTTGTTGCAGCCGAACGCGCCCGCCACCGCCGCCGCGGCCAGCGTGAAGAGAACGTTGCGTCTCGCGATGCTCATGGACACTCCCGTTTCCGATTCTCGTTCGCGCCCGGGATCGCGGGCCTCACGCGACCCGATCCCTTGACGCGAAAGCCCCACCATGCCACGTCCACGGGTCACGACCCGCGGGACGTCCTAAGAATTTAAGGACGTGGAAGACACTTTTCACTCATTGATGTCCCCCGTTCCTTGAATACTTGCCGCCGTATCCGCGGTCAATAGGCCAGGCCGATTCAACGAGCCACTTTTATCGAAGCTCGCCTCACAACCCACGTCCGTCGCGGCGGCGAGGGCGGGTCGGCGGAGCCTCTTCATCGTCGCATCGCGTGGATTTCCACGGGGTTGGCCTCGTCCTCGACGATTCGATAGGCCCGATCGGCGGGAAGGTCTTCGAATACGTCGATGCGGCCGGAGGGCCAGGCGACTTCCAGGCGGTCGACGCGGGTCGCCGGGCCCAGGCCGAAGTGGACGCGGGGGGAGCCGGCGGACTGGTAGCCGCCGCCGCCGAAGCGGTCGGCCGTTTGACGACGGCCGCCGGCGGTCAGCGTCAGTTTCGCGCCCACGCCGTCGCGGTTGGATTCGGTCCCGACGAGTTGGAACTCGACGTTCCGACCCGGCGACGAATCCTGATGCAAGCAGACGAGGGGCGATCCGTCGGCGGTGATGAGGATCTCGGGGCGGCCGTCGCCGTCCAGGTCGCCGACGGCCAGGCCGCGGCCGACCAGGGGGACGGAGAACGGCGCGCCGGCCGCGGCCGAGACGTCGCGGAGGCGGCCGCGGTCGTCGCCCAGGAAGAGTTGCGCGGGCATGGCGTAGCGGGTCGCCGGCGCGAAGTCGTTGACGTGGCCGTTGGCCTGCGCCAGGTCGAGCCGGCCGTCGCCGTCGGCGTCCAGGGCGGCCAGGCCGAAGCCCAGGACGTAGCGGGTGGCCGCGGCCAGTCCCGAGGGGCCGGAACGGTCGGAGAACAGGCCGCCGCCGTGGTCGTGATAAAGCGTGGTGGATTCGCCGTGGAAGTTGGTGACGGCCAGGTCGATCCGGCCGTCGCCGTCCAGGTCGCCGCGGGCGATCCCCATCCCGGCCATGTAGCCGCCGCGGCCGGACGCGGCCAGGCCCGCCTCCATCGCCCGCTCGGCGAACCTCATGCCTCCGAGGTTGTGGAAGAAGAGGTTCGAGGTCGTGTCGTTGGCGACGAACAGGTCGACCGGACCGTCACCGTCCAGGTCGGCGGCGACCACCCCCAGGCCGCGGCCGTCGCGGTCGACGATCCCCGCCTCCTCGGTCACGTCGACGAACCGCCCGCCGTCGTTGCGGAAGAGATGATCCGGCAGGGCCGGGAAGTCGCGGGGATCGCAGTAGCAGAGGCCGCGGCCATCGGGCGACGGACAGCGCTGGGGGTTCGCCTCGTCCCAGCGGAGATAGTGGCAGACGTAGAGGTCGAGGTCGCCGTCGCCGTCGAGATCGGCGAACGCGGCGGAGGTGGGCCAGTCGCGATCGCCCCCCAGGCCGACGGCGGCGGTGACGTCCTCGAACGTCCCGTCGCCGCGGTTGCGGTGGAGCGCGTAGCGACGCCATCGGGTTATGAACAGATCGGGATGGCCGTCGCCGTCATGGTCGCCGACGGCGACGCCGTGGCCATAGCCGCCGGGGAGATCGCTCAACCCCGAGCGTTCGGAGACGTCCTCGAACGTCCCGTCGCCGCGGTTGCGGAAGAGGCGGTCGGCGCAGGGGCTGGAGGGGGACGGCGGGAACGGGCCGCCTTGCACGGCGTAGACGTCGAGCCAGCCGTCGCCGTCGTAGTCGAGCAAACCGACGCCGCCGCTCATGGTCTCGGGAAGCTGGCGAAGGTCGCTCTTGCCGTTATCGAAGGCGAACGTCAGGCCGCGGGCGACGGCGTCGTCGACGTACTCCGGGACGCTCGTGGCCGGCGCCGAGGTCTCCGCGGCCGTCGCCCTCGTCAATAGTGGGCCGAGCCGATCGGCGACGGTGGTCGTCGGGTCGGCCGTCTCGACGACGGCGAGCGTGCGCGCCTGAACCTCGGCCTCGGTGCGGGCGGCGGGGTCGGCCGCCTTGCGCGCGGCCAGGAGCCACCAGAGGCGGGCCGCGTCGCGATCGCCGACGGTCTGGCAGTCGCGCGCGATCGTCGCGGCGAGCTTGCCCGGGTCGGGACCGGAGAAGGCGACGCGGAGGCGTTCGCGGGCGGCCTCGACGTCGGCCTTGCGGCGTCGGAGTCCCTCGGCGCGGTCGTGGTCGCCGGCGTCGGACTCCATGCCGGCCAGTCGGTCCAGCGCGGCGAGGGCGGCGGGCTCGGCCTGCAGCCATTCCTCCAGGGCGGCGCGCTCGGCCCCGCGGTCTCCCGAACGGGCCGCGAGCCAGACTCGGAGGGCGTGGAGTTCGGCCGTCGAAACCGTCGCGGCCGGGACGAGCCGGGCCGGCTCCGCGGCGGCGGCGGGGCGGTCGGCGGCGCGCGCCCAGAGCAGCCGCGCCCGCGCGACCAGGGGGTCGCCGGGGGCGGCGGCCTCGCACTCGGTCAGCAGGCGGTCGGCGACGTCGAGCGCGCCCGCGCGGAGGGCCTGGGTGGCGCGCGCGAGCTTCAAGCGGTCGTCGTCGGGGGCCCCGCGCGCCAGGTCGTCGAGCGCCCGCCGGACGCCGGCGACGGGGAAGGCGATCCCTTCCATCGCCCAGAGCGCGCGCAGCGGTTCGACCGGATCGTTGAGCCGTTGCGCCCGGCGCAAAAGCGAGGCGCGACTCTCCTGGACGCGCCCGGAGAGGTCGTAAAGCCTTCCCAGCGCCTCGCGGGCCTCGTCGGCGACGGTTCCGCCGGCGGTCGCGGCGCGGTCGAACGCCTCCTCGGCGGGTCGGAACCGGCCGGCTTCCAGTTCCAGACGACCCAGCGAGAGCGACGCCTGGGCCGCCATGGGGTCTCGGTCGGGGACGCGGCGCAGGGACGCGGCGGCGGCGGCTCGGTCGCCGACGGCCCAGGCGGCGACGCCCAGCCAGAAGGCGACGTCGCCGCGGTCGGGCCGTCGCGCCGCGATCGGCGACAGCCGCGCCAGGGCGTCCGCGCCGCGGCCGGAGTCGAGATCGCGGCGGGCCAATCGGACGGCCTCGTCGGCGCGGCCTTCGTCCCGGGCCCGCGCCCACGACCAGCCGAGCCCCGCGACGATCGCGACGAGCAAGACGACCAGGGGAAGCCGGCGCATGGTCGATCGTTCCCATGGAGAAACGCGAAGACCCGGCCCGGCGCGAGGTCGAGCCGGGTCGGGCGATCGCCATGGCGATTGGATCCGACGGTCAAGGGCCGGCTCAATACTGGTCGGAGCCGATGGTCTCGCCGTTGGCGCGGGTGCCGAGGGCCATCCAGGTGCGCTGGTTGATCGAGTCCTTGATGAAGCGGACCGAGCCGTCGCCCAAGAGGACGTTGACGCCGCCGGTGTGGTTGCTCTGGGCGTTGGAAAAGGCCGAGTCGTCCGGGCCGCAGCCGAGACAGTCGGGTTTGCAGGAATTGAACGGGTACTGCTTGGAGTTGGGCGGGACGACCGTGTTGAACAGGGTCATCGTCATGGCGCCCCACCCCCAGCGGTTGCCATTGATGTTGCTGATGGCGTTGGTCCCCTGGCCGTTCCTGTAAGCGTAGACGCACGCCTGCAACGAGGCGTTCAGGACGGTCTGGTTCAAGATGGAGGCGTCCTCCACCAGGGCGACCGCGTTGACGACGCCGGTGACGGAGTTGTTGGGCCGGATGACCATGGGGTTGGCGGGGTCGCCGACGAGCGACTCGGCGAAGGCGATGGTGTTGGAGGTGCCGTCGGTGACGTCGCTCAGGCCGTAAGACATCCAGTAGGCGAACATGCCGGTGGAGAACGGGTTGCAGCCCGGGGCGCCGCCGGCGATGTTGTAGGGGTCGGGACGACAGCTCGCGTAGCCGGGAAAACTCGAGTAGCCGGCGAAGCTGTCATAGCGGGAGGTGGTGGTGCCGATGCTGCCGCGGTAGCTGTTGGTGTTGGGCGTGCCGGTCCCCATGTAGACGCTCCCCTTGCCGGCGTTGCCGTCGGAGGGGCAGAGGAAGGCGGCGACCTTCGTGATCCAGGCGGACGAGTTGGCGTAGGAGCCGTAGTCGTAGCCGCCGCAGAAGTAGAAGTTGATCGAGTTGTAAAGCGGCGACTGCTCCATGTACGGCAGCAACTGGGACTGGGCGCTCCACTCGGTCCAGCCCGAATACGGGTTGCTGCTGTTGGCGGTCCCCTGGTAAAGCGGGGCGTGGGCGGAGAGCAACTGGCCCGGCGGAAAGACCCCCTGGGCCGAGTGGTAGTTGTGCAAGGCCAGGCCGATCTGCTTGAGGTTGTTGACGCACTGCGACCGCCGGGCCGCCTCGCGCGCCGCCTGCACGGCCGGCAAGAGCAGGGCGATGAGCACCGCGATGATCGCGATCACCACCAGAAGCTCGATGAGGGTGAACCCCTTCCGATCATGGTTTTGCATCGGGACGCGACTCCGGTACGAAGGAAATGAGCGTGAAAAAGAGGCGGGGCCGAGGGACCGCTCCGTCCAGCGCGACGGGACGTCCGCGCCCCCTCGCCACGGCGCCGGGGAGGGCCCGGGCGCGCGCGACGTCGCGGCCTCCCCGGACCCGATCAAGGCGCGGGCTTCTCCTCGGTCTTGGGAGCCTCCTCGGCCTTGGGGGCCTTGGCGGCCTTGGCGCCCTTCTTGCCGTGGGGCGCCCCTTCCTTGCCGAAGGCCTTGAGGCGCGCCTCCATCTCCTTGGCCTGTTGCTTCTCGATGTCGGCCGGGGTCAACGCCGGCGCGGTGCCGGTGCTGTTGTCCCCGCAGCCGACGAAGACCAGGCCGCACCCCGCGAGCAACGCGAGGCCCAAAAGTCCGCGCGACGTCGCCGCTAGACGCGAATAAAACATGGATCGACAATCCGAAACACGGGGACGACGACGATCGGCCGTCGCGGACGCGATACCCGCGGCTGGAAAGCGAACCGAACGAGCGAACGACCCCGACGCTGGGCGGCACCTGGAGTACGAATCAATTCGTTGCCGGTCGATGTCACTAGCTGGAAAGCGAACATTGATGAGGCTAGCGAAGGAGGGATGGCGCGTCAAGGCCCGAGGGGGTCGACATTAAGGGAATTTCACCGCGCCGCCGCGACCTCGATCAAGTCCCGGCCCGGACGCGCCGATAATAGGGATGACGCGGACGGCGACGGCGCGCGGCCCGGCGCGTCCGACCGTTCCGGACGAAGGCGGGCCGCCTCGTTTCCAACGGGGGCCGCCGGGCGGCCGCTAGAGATCTCCGCGGGCCGAGAGGGGACGTCCCACGATGTCGAACGACGGTACCGGCGCTCCCAGGGCGGCTTATCTGGCGACGGCGGGCTTGCTGGCCCTGGCGCTTCTGTTCCCCGTCGCCTTGATGGTCTTCGATCCCACCTTGATGTTCGAACGTGGCTGGGAGCAATACGTCGGCACCGGCATCTACTTCTGGGCCGTCCTGACCCTCGCCGGCGAACTGCGCCGGCTTTGGCGCGAGGAGCGGGCCTTCGAGGAGGCCCCGGCGCTTCGGAAGTATCTCGACGCCCAGGTCGCCGGGGACGGTCGCGTCGTCGCCGCCGAGCGGATCGAGGCCGATCCCCGCGCCTTGCCGGCGCGGGTGCGGCAGCTCGCCGGGTTCGTCCGCCAGGCGCGATCGGCGCCGGCCGAACAGTTGATGGAGGTCAACCGCGAGGCGTCCGGGCTGGACCAGGAGCAGACCGCCGGCCGGTTCACGCTGACCCGCTACATCCTCTATCTCTTGCCGGTCATCGGCTTCATCGGCACCGTCGAGGGCATCTCCAAGGCCCTGATGAAGATCAGCCAGGTGTTGCCGCTGGTGAAGGACCTGGACGCCTTCCTCGGCAACCTGACGGGGGTGACGTCGGCGTTGCAGATCGCCTTCGACAGCACTCTGCTGGCGTTGTTCCTGAGCGCCTGGCTGATGCTGGTTCAGACCCTGGTGTTCCGGCTGGCGGAGCGGCTCTTGGCGCGGGTGGACCGCTGGGTGGTGGAGCACGTCCTGCCCGGCGTCGGCGCCCGCGACCCGATGACGGCCAGGCTCGACGACCTGATCGCGCCGCACGTCGAGCGGCTGCGGGCGGAACTGGCGACGATCCTGGAGCCGGCGGCGCTCGCGCTTCGGGGCGAGGCCGAGAAGATCGGCGCGAGCCTCCGGGAGCCGGTCGACCAGTTGGCGACGGCCGTGGAGCGGCTGCCGGCTTCGCTATCGGCCTTCCGAGACGGCGCCGAGGCGATCGGCCGGGTGGGGCGCGAGTTCGAGACCCTGGGCGCGATGGGCGAGTCGTCGCGGCGGTCGGCGGCCTCGCTGGCGAGGATCGAGGAGGCGATGGAGCGGGCCGACGGGCCCGATCCGCTGCTTCAGGAGATCAAGCGGGCGCTGGACCGCAACACGACGGCCGTCGAGGAGATGGCCCAGGCCCAGGCGGCGGCCTACGAGAAGTCGAGCCGGACGACGCAGGAGCAGCTCGCCAAGACGATGAACAACCTCAAGGACGCGCTGGACCTCATCAACGTCAGCATCGAGCAGGCGAACTCGCTGTACCGCAACATCGTCAAGCGGATGTTCGACGACCGCGGCCGCGACTCGACCCGCGCCGCCTAAGGCGGACGCGGCGAGTCCCGCGGACGATCCGGGATCTTCCAGGAGGCGCGACGAGCCATGCGACGGAATCGGCGAGGGGGCGGCGGGGGCTTGGAATTCGGCGGCTCGGGCGAGGACTCGTTCGTCGCGGTCGTCGTGACCAAGCTCACCGGCGCCTTGCTGTTCATCTTGATGCTCACGATGGTCATCATGGCCCTGCTCCCCAAGGCCATGGACGTCGGCGCGGGGGCGGCCCGCGAGCGCGCGGAGGCCCGGCCGCCGCGGATCACCACGCCGGCGGAGCTTCCCGAGGCGATCGCCGGCCGCCCCTACGCGGTGGCCCTGGCCGCCGACGGCGGCGACGGCCCGCTCAAATGGTCGCTCGACGGCGACCTGCCCGACGGTCTTGCGTTCGATCCCGCGACCGGGTTGCTCAAGGGGACGCCGACGAAGGGGACGCCGAAGCCCGTCGAACTGGCGTCGCGAGTCACCGACGGCGAGGCGATCGCCGTCGCCCCCTTGCGGCTGACGGTTTATCAAAGCGACGTCCCGCTCTCCACCCCGTCCTGGTGGAAGCCGGGGATCCCGCCGATCCCCTGGCGGGCCTGGCTGGACAGCGGCGTCGGCTTCCTGCTTTTGGGGCTGGTCCACATGGTCGGCATGTCGACGATCGCCGGCTTCCAGCGACGAGCCGCGACGGCGCTGGTCGCCGAGGGAGGCCGGACGATCCTCCAGGGCGAGGTCGACCCGGCGCTCGCGCCGCGGAGGTTCGCGCTTTATCGCGGCGTGATCCGGCTTGGCACCCTTTCGACGATGATCGGGCTGGCGGCCTGGCTCTGGACGGCCCACCCCTGAAAGCGGACGTCCAAGCACGATTCCGACGCTTCGATCCGAGATCCCTGGCCACAACGCGCGCGAAAGCCGCTATCATCATAGGGAAGCGGCGCCGAGAGCGGACGACGAGGGTCCGCCCGGACCGATCAACTCAGCGTGACTTCGGCCGGATTCCTTGGAAGGAGCATCGTCATGTCGCGACGTCGTCTCGGCACCATCGCGGGGGCGATCGCCGTCGCCTTCGCGCTTTCCGCCGTCAGCGTGATGGCGCAGGATCAAAACCGCGGCGGCCGCGGGGGCGGCCCCGGCGGCGGTTTCAACCGCGGCGGCGGACCCGGCGGGCCGGGCGGCTTCCGTGGCGGCTTCGGCGGCGGCGGGACCAGCCTGCTCGACCTCGCCGGTCGCGAGGCCATCCAGACCGACCTGAACATCACCGACGAACAGAAGACCAAGATTCAGGCGCTCCCGTGAAGCGCCTCGGCGAGCCGTCGGCCGCCATGCG
>CALCIB010000148.1 GCA_937907525.1 uncultured Planctomycetales bacterium
CAGTCGCTCATCTGACCGCTTCGCGGTCTGTCTTCCCCCGCGAGGGGGGAAGACGGATTCGGTCGTCACTTCGCCTCCGGCGCCTGGATCGAGCGAATGAAGGCGATCAAGTCGCGGAAGTCGTCGGGGGCGAGGTCTTTTTCGAGCCCCTCGGGCATCAACGAGATCCCGGTGGAGGCGATCCGCTCGATCTGGTCGCGGGGGACGACCTCGGTGACGCCCTCGGCGCGCTTCAGCACCAACGCGGCGGCGGACTCCGAGGCGATGATCCCCGAAACGACCCGGCCGTCGGCGGTCTCGACGTTGTAGTTCAGGTAGTTGGCGGCGATCTCGCGGTTGGGATCCAGGACGTGCGTCAGAAGGTCCTCCGGCGATCGCGAGGCGACCGTCGCCAGGTCGGGGCCGACCTCCACCCCCTCGCCCTCGGCCTTGTGGCAGGTGGCGCAGGCCTTCTTGTAGACGGCCTTCCCCTTCTCGCGGTCGCCTTGTCCCTCCAGGGCCGGCTGGAACGCGGCGAGGACCGCGGAGCGCTCGCGGGGGGCGTCGGCGCCCAGGAGCTTCGTGGCGCGGTCTCGGATCGGCCGGGACGGGTTCTCCAGGAGTTGCTTGAGCCGGAGCGGGTCGATCTCGGAGGCGGCCAGGCGCCCGGCCTCCACGGCGTCGAGCAAGGCGCCGATCCAGGCGGCGCGGCTGAAGAGGACCTCGGCGGCCTCGCGGCGGGCGGTCGGGCTCATGGCCTTCCAACCTCCGATGATCGCCCGCGCGACGGCCGGATCGGCGTCCGCGGCCAGGGCGTGGAGCGCCGCGAGCTGCACCTCCGAGGGCTGGCGGGCGTCCAACAGCGGCGGCAGCGCCTCCAGCGCGCGCTCGGGCCCGCTCAGACCGACCAGCGCGACGTCGCGGACGCGGTCGGCGACGGGCGCGTCGGAGTCGACGGCCTCGGCGGCGGCGTCGAAGAGCGGGGCGAGCCGCTCCCACGAGGCCGGCGGCAGCGTCGTCCGCAGGTCGCCGCCGACCCGCTTCAAGCCCGCCCCCAGGGCCAGGACGACCCGGCCGCGAAGATCGTCGGACTGGTTCCCGGCGAACAGGTCGGCGACGACCTTGCCGACGGCCTCGGGATCCTTGGTCTGGCCGATCATCGTCGCCAGGTCGTCGAGCCAGGGGCGGCCGGCGGGGGAGCCGAGGAAGTCGCCCGCGGCCAGCCTCGCCAGCAGGTCGGGGCCGCGGCCGGCGACGGCGGTCATCACCGCCGCGCGGGCGTGGCGGTCGCCGGCGTCCCGGATCGCGATCGACGCCAGGGCGTCCAGCGCCAGCGACTCGCCGCTTACCTCGCCCAGGGTCAACGCGACCTGGAAGCGGACCATCGCGTCGGGGTCGTCGGCGCGGGCGACCACGTTGGAGACCAGCCCGCGGTCGGCCTTGACGTAGTTGACGGCCAGCGCGGCGACCCGCTCGCGGACGCGGGGGTCGGGGTCGGCCAGGCCCATCGCGATGTACGACGTCTTCAAAACGCCCAGGGCGTCGAGCGCCCAGAGGGCGTGGAGCCGCCCCAGGGCGGTCGGCCGGTCTTGCGCCAGCTTCTCAAGCGCGGGGGCGGCGTCAACGGCCTCGCGCTCGACCAGCAGTCGATGGGCGGTCTCGCGCCACCAGGCGTCGGGATCGGCCAGCAGCGCGACCAGTTCGGCCGTCGGCGCCTTGCTCAAGGAAGGCTTGCGCAGAGGCCGGGGGCCGTCGGCGAGCAACTCGTAGAGCCGGCCGCGGTCCTTGCCGCTGGTGAGGTCCAGGTGCTTCTTGATCGGTTCGGGGATCGACCAGGGGTGTTCGATCGTCTCCCGGTACATGTCGATGATCAAGAGCGTGCCGTTGGGGGTGTTGGCGAAGTCGACCGGGCGGAACCAGTTGTCGGTCGACGCCAGGAACTCGACCTTCGGGTCGGCGCGATCGGCGACGTAGACCGACCCCGCGGGCTTGAGCGTCTTGCGGTGGACGAGGTTGCCGCCGACGTCGCCGACGAAGGCGTTGCCGCGGTACTCCTCCGGGTAGGCGGAGCCGCGGTAAATGGTCACGCCGGTGGCCGAGGTGAAGTAGCCGAAGGCGAATTGCTCGGTGAAGGCCAGCTTCTTGACCATCGCCGGATCGGCGACGCGCTGGCGGGTGCGGACGACCCGCCAGGGCTCCGGCGGGCTGATCCGGAAGACCGGGCCGGCGGGGCCGTCGGAGGCGATGTCGAGGATCGCCGGCGGCGCGACGTAGGCCGTGTTCCGCTCCACGGCCGAGGCCGGCAGGACGATCTGGCGGATCTGGTTGCTGTTGTTGCAGGCGAACTCGTGGCCCCAGTCGTCGACCGACAGCCCGAACTGGCCGCCGCCGCTGGTGGCCTGGAATTCCAACGTGTCGGGCTTGAAGCGGAAGTCGCGGCCGCGGACGGAGACCTCCGGGCGGTCGGGACGCTCGGGGGTCTTGATCGACCCGCCGTTGCTCCCCGCCGCGCCGTGGATCCAGCCGTCCTCGCCCCAGCGCAGGCCGTTGAGCAACCCCTGGACGTTCTTGTTGTCGAAGCCGGTGAAGACGACGCGGCGGACGTCGGCCCGGCCGTCGCCGTCCGTGTCCTTGGCGTAGATGATCTCCGGCGCGACGGCGATGAAGACGCCGCCGTCGTACGGAACCACGCCGGTGGGCCACATCAGGCCGTCGACCAGGACCGTCCGGGAGTCGTACTTGCCGTCGCCGTCCTTGTCCTCCAGCTTCACGACCATGCCGGAGGGCTTGTCCTCGATGTAGGGGTAGCCGCGCATCTCCACGACGTACATCGCGCCGTCGGCGTCGTAGGCGACGGCGACGGGGCTGCCGATCAACGGCTCGGTCGCGATCTGCTCCAGGCGGAAGCCGGGATGGAGGACGAAGGTCGCCATCGCCTCCGCCGGCTCGTGGGCGGGGATGCGGGGTAGCTCGCGGGCCAGGTCGGCGTCGTCCTGGGCCCAAGCGGCGGTCGCGCCCAGCAGGAGCGCCAGGCCGAGGACGAAGCAATCGCGGGTCTTCATGCGTGCGGGACTCCTCGGCTCGTCCGGGGACGGGGCGGTCGTCGGGTCAGCCCTGGATCGCGTTGGTGCGACCCAGGGCGATGTCGAAGTCGCCGACGGCCGGGACGAGCATCGCCATCAGCGCGAAGCCGTACACCCCGGCGCTGACGAGCAACGCCGCCAGGAAGTCGCCGTTGAGCAGGCTGATGATGCAGTAAAACGAGCAGAACGGGGTCAGGATCGCCACCAGCGCGATCGCCCGCGAGGGGTTCTTCGCCCCCAGCGAGCCGAACAACGCCACGCTGCCGGCGCCGATGAAGATCATGAAGCTGAGCAACTGCCGGCCGAAGTCGCGGTCGCTGAAGATGATCAGGTAGGCGCACAGGAGGATCCCGACCATCAGGAAGAAGATCGTCCCCAGGCTGTGCGCCACGGCCGTCCGACTGCTGGTGTAGGTGATCGCGTCGTGCAGCCCGAGCATCGCCGCGAAGTGGCAGAACAGGAGGTAGTCGATGCCGAAAAAGACCAAGTTCTCCCCCCCCAGCCGATCCGTCCACCAGAAGTAGAACGCCAAAAGCAAGGGGACCGCCACCATCTCCTTGGCGTTGTACAACGCGCCGAAGAGCTTGCCGTAGACGAACTGGCCGGGGGAGAGTTCGGTGACCAGCAGCAGGTCCAGCGCGCCGGTGTCGCGCTCGGTGGTGATGGCGGTGACGCCCTGGGCGTTGATGAGGACCAGGCTGAGGATCGCCAGGCCGACGGGGATCATCCCCAACCCGGTGGCCAACGGCGCCTCCATCCCGGCGGAGAGGTTCTCGAAGAAGCCGAACCCCAAGGCGCACAGCGCCAGGTAGCAGCCCTTGATGATCAACGGCCGGGAGCCGTAGGCCCTGGTCCGCAGCTCGCGCCAGAGGATCGGGTTGGACCAGGCGGCGCGGTGGGGCTTGGCCTTGGCGATCGTCCGGCGGTGGGTGCGGCGGGGGACGCTCAGCCCGGTCGTGGATTTGACGGCGACCGCCACCCCCTCGCCCTCGCCCTCGGCGGCCCCGACGGTCGCCGCGCCGGCGAGCGCCGCGGCGGCGGCCGCGACCGCCGGCTCCTCGACCTCGATGAGGGTCTCGCCGACCTCGCCCTCCTCGTCCCCCTGCTCCCGCGGCTCGTTGTTGCCGGGGTTCCAGATCCGCAGCATGTACGTCCCGAAGGCCACCATCAAGGCCGCGAACGTCAGCCGCACGCCGATGTAGACCAGGCTCGACGTCCGCACCAGCCCGGTCGCCTCGTTCGACGGCGGGTACAGCACCGCCAGCATCGCCCGGTAGGGGTTGAGCACCTCCTCCACCGGCACGTCCCAGAGCCTTAGCCCCGGGAAGAAGACGCTGAACAGCTCCACCCCCGTCACCGAGAAGACCACCATCAGGATCGTCAGCGAGATCGACTGGAACGTCCGGTCCCGCCAAAGCGCCACCAAAAGCCCCATCGCCCCGCCGGCGACGCCCGACGCCGCGGTCACCGCGAAGAGGTTCAGCACCTGCCCGAAGGAGATCCCGCCGAAGAGCGCGCACAGCGACAACAGCCCGATCACCGCCCCCAGCATCGTCAGGATGTGCAACAGCCCGGCGACCAGCTTGCCCACGACGATCTCGACGTCCGAAAGCGCCGTCATCAAGAGCAGCGTGAACGTCCGCCGGTCCTTCTCGTAGGCCACCGCCGCCGCCGTGGAGAGGGGGGCGAAGAAGAGCATCAGCGTCAGCTGAAGCATGGCGAACATGCCGTAAAGCACGCCGCCGAACCGCGCCATCAAGCCCAATTCGCGGACGTCTTGCCAGCCGATGATCGACTGCCACGCCGTCCACAACAGGATGAACAGGAAGAAGGCGAACGAGGCCCGCCACAGATAATAGCGCGCGGTCCGGGGCGCCGTGAGCACTTCCCGGGCGATGATCGGTCCGGCGAACAAGGCGGTTCCCCCAATCGGACGACGAACGGCGGGCCGCGCGGACGATGCGTCCCGATCCGAAAGTGTAGCAGACCCCCCCGCGCCCCACCAAGAGGCGCGCGACTGGCCGTTGACGCGGGTTCGTGACGCCACCTACACTGCGACCAAATCTCCAAGGACGGGGCGAATCACGACGTCCCCTCTCCCGCCGGGAGAGGGTGGCCCGAAGGGCTGGGCGGGGGTCGTCGCGCCTCGGGATACGCTCCGGGTTCGCGTCATGCTGATCCGACGGCGCCCGCGAAGCGCCGCGACCCTCACCCGCCGCTGACGCGGCACCCTCTCCCGGTGGGAGAGGGGACGGAATCATCGATCCCGGCTGTTGGAAAATCGGCCCATGCCACCTAACCGCCGCCTCGTCCTCGCGCTCGCGACGACCATCCTCGGCTGTTCGAGGCCGCCGGAGAAGCCGGCGGCCCCCACGCCTCCCGCGGCCGCCAAGCCCCGGCCCCCCGCGCCGGCGCCGCCGTCGGTTCGGTTCGTGGACGTCACGGCCGAGTCGGGCGTGGACTTCGTCCATTACAACGGGGCGCGGGGGGACAAGCTGCTCCCCGAGACGATGGGGTCGGGCGTGGCGTTCCTCGACCACGACGGCGACGGCCACCCCGATCTACTGTTCGTCAACTCCGCCCCCTGGCCCGGCGCCCCCGCGGTCGACCCGGCCCCGACGCAAAAGCTCTATCGCAACGACGGCGGCGGCAAGTTCCACGACGTGACCAGGGAGGCGGGGCTCGACGTGACGCTCTACGGCCAGGGCGTCGCCGTGGGCGACTACGACAACGACGGCGACCCCGACGTCTACATCACCGGCGTCGGCCGCGGCTGGCTCTTCCGCAACGACGGCGGCCGGTTCACCGACGTCAGCCAGGAGGCCAACGCCAGGGGGCCCAACGCCTGGCTCACCGGCGCGGCGTTTTTCGACTGCGACAACGACGGCGACCTCGACCTGTTCCTCGCCTCCTACATCACCTGGACCCCCGAGATCGACAAGATCCAGGGCTTCCAGCTCGCCGGGCTCGGCCGCGCCTACGGCCCGCCGACGTCGTTCAACGGCTCGCTCTGCGCGCTTCTGCGCAACGACGACGGCCGGTTCACCGACGTCAGCCTGGAATCCGGCGTCCAGGTCCGCACCCCCGACCTGAAGGCCCCGCTTGGCAAGTCGCTGGGCGTCGCGCCGTTCGACGTCGACGGCGACGGCCTGGTCGACGTCGCCGTCTCCAACGACACGGTCCAGAACTTCCTGTTCCACAACAAGGGGGGCGGCAAGTTCGAGGAGGTCGCGCTGCTCTCCGGCGTGGCCTTCGACCAGTCGGGCTCGCCGCGAGGCGGGATGGGCTGCGACTGGTCGTATTTCCTGAACGACGAGCGGCTCGGCCTGGCAATCGGCAACTTCTCCAACGAAATGACCGCGCTGTTCGTCAGCGAGCGGCCCAAGACGATGCTCTTCACCGACATGGCCAACCGTTACGGCCTGGGCGCGGCGACCCAGCCGCCGTTGACGTTCGGCCTGTTCTTCCTCGACTACGACCTCGACGGCCGCCCCGACGTCCTGATGGCCGACGGCCACCTGGAACCGGACGTCGCCAGGGCGCAACCGGGCGAGACCCACGCCCAGCCGGCGCAACTGTTGTGGAACTCCGGCCGGCCGGGCCGCGACCTGTTCGTCGAGGTCACGGCCGAATCCGCCGGCCCCGACCTGTTCCGGCCGATGGTCGGCCGCGGCGCGGCCTTCGCCGACATCGACGGCGACGGCGACCTCGACGTCGTGATAACCGCCAACGCCGGCCCCGCGCGCCTCTTCCGCAACGACGGCGGCGACGCCAACCACTGGGTCCGCCTGGCCCTCCGGGGCGACGGCGTCCATTCCAACCGCGACGCCATCGGCGCGAAGGTCCAGATCAAGGCCGGCGGCCAGACCCGACGCGCCCAACTCTTCCCATCGAAAAGCTACCTCTCCTCCGTGGAGCCGATCGTGACCTTCGGCCTGGGGAAGTCCGAGACCGTCGACGAGGCGGTCGTCGTCTGGCCCTCGGGCAAGGTGGCGAAATTGGAACGCCTGGCCGCGGACGAGACCCATCGCATTGAAGAGTCCGAGGGCTCGCGATAGGACGCGCCAATCGTCCGACGCCCTCGGCGGAACCGCTTCGGATGAAAAGGAGGGACCGCCGATGAACGAGCAAGCCGTCATCGTCCACTTCGAGTACGCCGCGGACGGCGTTGAGGACCTGTTCGAGATCGAGGAGCGATTGGAGGACGCCATCGAGGCCGCCGGAGTGGGCGAGTTCGACGGAAACGAGATCGCCCTCGACCTGAGCGACGGCTCGCTCTACATGTACGGCCCCGACGCCGAGGCCCTCTTCGCCGTGGCGCGTCCGATCCTGGAAGGGGCCGCCTGTTTTGGCGAAATGCGAGTCGTCCTCCAGTTCGGGCCGCCCGAGACGGACACGCCCGAACGAGTCGAGACCCTCCGCGGCCGAGGCGAGGCCCCTTCGATTCGAGGTTGACCGCTTTGGGGGACGCGGCCAGAATGCGGCCCTCAGTCTTCGGGAGGCTGGCGCGCACCTTGGGACGAACCGCATCGAGACAGATCCTGGAGGATTCGAGACCGACCCGCCCGCGACGGGGCCGGTCGTCCGCGCCGCGAGGAAGAGCGGTCGGCGATCGGCCGATTTCGAGACGGGATGGACGGTCGAACCGAAGTCCGGATCGCCCGGAGTAGGGATCGGCCCCAGGACCGCGGAACTCGATCGAATCCGACGCCGACCTTCGGATTCGACCGCCGCGACCGGGAACGAGCCGACCGAGCCCGAGCATCGCCCAAAACGTCCCGCCCCGCTATCAAGGAGGATACGCGCCGTGACGCGCCCCGGTTCCATCCCCTCGGCCCTGCTGACGGCCTGCCTCCTGCTCGGGCCCTGGGCCTGGGCCCCCGCGGCGAAGGCCGCGCCGATCGCCTCGACCGCGACCGCCTATTACTCCCTGAAGGCCGATTCGACCCTGGCCGCGCCCGCCGCGGACATCGACGGCCCCCAGGTCGTCGCCATGGTCACCCCCCCGGGCGGCGTCGTCCCCCCCACGTCGGCCGACGGCTCGCAAGGCAGCCCGCTGACGATCCTGCCCGACTCCCACGGCTTCGATCCCGACCAGCTCGTCGTGGCCCTCAAGGACGCCACGACCGACTCCGGCGATCCCGAGCAGCTTCTCGGCCTGGTCTTCTTCGGCAAGGGCCTGGAGGCCGGCGGCGTGCTCCACTTCGCCCTGAGCATCGACGGCGCGCTCGCCAACGACCCGCCGAAGCTGATCGCCTCCACCCCGGGCGTCACGATCACGTCGCTCCCCGCCCCCGAGACCGACCCGACGACCGACCCCGGCGGCGATTCGAGCGGCCCCGAGGTTCCCGAGCCGATCGGCTTCTTGCTCTGGTCGGCCGCCGCCGCCGCCATCGCCCTCCGCGGCCGCGCCCGCGTCCGCGCCGCCGCCAGGTGACGACGAGGCGAACGGGCGGCCCGCGATGTTGATTTTCCGCGACGCGGCCGTCGCGAAAAATCACCATCGGTCGCTCATATACGAAAACGTCCTTGAAATTCGCGGCGGGCGTCGTTTACAATGACGCCGCGCCGCGCTTTCGGTCTAGACGCGACGCCGAGCCCTCGCGTTCGTTCCTCGGGCCAAGGATCGGAGTTCCAGCCATGACCGGCGCCCCGGCCGATCGTCACGTCGCGTCTCTTCTCGAATCAGGCTCGGGATCGGGTTCGGGCGAGCATCCCATCGGGGCCGACGCCGTCTCCGGGCCCGCCGGACGAATCCAGATGGTCTGCCCGCACTGCCGCGCGGGCCTGCGGGTGGAGGCGCGCTATCTGGGACGTCGCGTCCGCTGCGGCGGTTGTCGCGGCAAGTTCCGCGTCGAGCCGTCTCAGGTGGTGGACGTGCTGGACGCCCCCGCGCCGACCGTCGACCATCCGCTCGCCTCGACCCCGGACCCGGACGATCCGTGGCAAGGACGCATCGAGGTGATGCGGCTCCTGGACGAGATCGCCGCGCTCAAGGCGCGCAACGCCAGGCTCGCCGCCGAGGTGAAGCGGCTGGAACGGGAGCTTGACGCCGCGCCTCGCCAGGTCCCGGAACCGCCGACGGTCGCCTTCGATCACGTCGAGGCCGCCCCGTTCACCTTCCACAACGACGTCGCGGCGGCGGCCGGGGGTTGAGGACGAAGGGCGGTTGGTCGAATATCCGAACAAAGGATAAAAATAAACATCCCTTCTCCCCTTGTGGGAGAAGGTGGCCGAAGGCCGGATGAGGGGGGCGCCTCCAGAAGCTTCCGGTCGCGCCACCCCTCATCCGCCCCTTCGGGGCACCTTCTCCCTCAAGGGGAGAAGGGATTAAGCACGCTCGCTTGCCGTGGTTTTCGGCGGAGCGTTTTGCTTCAATCCGTTTGCGGCACGTTCCAGAGTCGCACGGCGCCGTCGAGCGAGCCGGAGGCGAGGGTCCGGCCGTCGGGGGCGAACGCCACGGCGTAGA
The DNA here is from genome assembly GCA_937907525.1 of uncultured Planctomycetales bacterium. GTDB lineage: Bacteria > Planctomycetota > Planctomycetia > Isosphaerales > Isosphaeraceae > Paludisphaera. Next base: position 9,532 of record CALCIB010000148.1, read on the forward strand.
CGTTGCCGGCGTGGCCTTCCAGCACCTCGCGGAGGGAGCCGTCGCGAAGGTCCCAGAGGCGGATGGAGCGGTCGTGGCTGCCGCTGGCCAGGATCGGCTCGACGGGCGAGAACGCCAGCGCCGCGACCCAGCCGATGTGGCCGGCCAGGTCCGTTCGGGACGCGCTCTCGTCGACGTCCCACAGCTTGACGACGCGGTCGAACCCGCCGGAGGCCAACAGCGCGCCGTCGGGGGCGAACGCCACCGAGGCGGCGCCGTAGTCGTGACCGACGAGTCGCCGCAGGCACTCCGGACGAGGTCCGGAGACGTCCCAGATCTTGATCTCGCCGCGACGCTCCTCGGCCGTCGGATCGGCCATCGCCGGAATCACCCCGGCGGCCGCCGCCAGACGGCCGTCGGGCGCGAACGCCACCGACCAGACCGGCGCGGCGTGCTCGGGCAGGCTCAACAGCCTGGAGCCGTCGGCCGCGTCCCAGATCGTCACCGCCCGCGACTCGCCGCCGGCGGTCGCCAGCGTCCGGCCGTCGGGCGCGAACGCCATCGAGTCGACCTTCCCCGGCGCGCGCAGCAACTCCCGACCGCGCTCGGCGTCCTCGTCCCAGATCGTCACCACGCTGAAGGGCGCGCCGTCCCAGCCCACGCCCAGCCCGGCGATCGAGCGGCCGTCGGGAAGGAACGCCACCGACTCCACCTCGTCCCACTCGCCGCGCATCACCCGCGCCAGCTTCGGCGAGGCCGCGCCCTTGCCGACGTCCCAAAGCTTGACCAGTCCGTCCCACCCGCCGCTGACGAGTCGTCGCCCGTCCGGGGAGAACGCCACCGAGGTCACCACGTCGCTATGCTTCGCCGTCCCGGCACGCGACGGCCTATCGATCACGGTTGCCGACACGACACACCCTCCCCACGTCTTGAATCACGATCCTCTGCGCCGACCCGGCGACGTCCGCGCGGACGTTCACCACGCCCGGTCAATTACGCAATTACCGCGCCAAGCGATCCGGCCGCGAACCAGGCCGCCCGGCTGATCGTGACGAACCATCGAAATCCAGGCATGGCGATCATCCCTGCTCCCCTCGTGGGAGAAGGTGGCCGAAGGCTGGATGAGGGGGTCGCCGTCGCCGCATCCCGTGTCCGTCCATGACTTTGAGGTCGTGGCTCGTGGTCCCGCCTCCCCCTCGTCCGCCCCTTCGGGGCACCTTCTCCCACAAGGGGAGAAGGGAGGCACGTCCACGGCGAGCAGCCTTCGCCGAGGGACATGGCCGATGTCTTTTACGAGTCCCGCGCGGCGCGAGGCTGGACGCGCATCAACCCGGCTGGTCGTCGCGAGACCAGACGGAGCGCTCGATCCGAAGGCCGAGCGCGCGGATCTTCGTCCGCAGGCTGCCCCGGGTGATCCCCAGGATCCGGGCCGCCTGGACCTGGTTCCCCTCGGTCTCGCGAAGCACTCGGGTCAAGAGCGAGCGCTCCATCAGGGCCAGGGCCTCGGCGTACAGGTTCTCCGAGCCGGCGGCCAGGCGGCGGTCGACGAACCCCTCCCAGTCGACGGCCGGCTCGGCCGCGGCCGGCGCGATCGGCGCGGCGGCCGAGGCCTCGCTCGCCCGGATCGACTCCGGGAGGAAATCCGGCAGCAGGACCGGGCCTTGAGTTTGCAAGAGCGACCACTTGATCACGCTTTGCAATTCTCGAACGTTCCCCGGCCAGGGGTGGCGGCCGAGGATCTCAAGCGTCTCGGGCGCGGCCTGGACGACCCCCTTGCCCAGTTCCGGCCCGAACCGTCGCAGGAAGTGGTCGACCAGGAGCGGCAGGTCCTCGATCCGCTGCCGCAACGGCGGCAACGCGATGGTGAAGACGCTCAGGCGGTAGTACAGGTCCTCGCGGAAGGCGCCGGAGGCGGCCAGCCGCGGCAGGTCGCGGTTGGTCGCGGCGATCACCCGCGCGTTCGACCGGATCGTCGCGTTGCCGCCCACACGCTCGAACGTCCCGTCCTGAAGCACCCGGAGGACCTTCGCCTGGGTCAGCGGCGTCATGTCGCCGATCTCGTCCAAAAACAGCGTGCCGTCGTTGCACTGCTCGAACTTGCCGACCCGCGTCCGATCCGCGCCGGTGAACGCCCCGCGCTCGTGGCCGAACAACTCGCTCTCCAGGAGCGATTCCGGGATCGCCGCGCAGTTGACGGCCAAGAACGGCTTGGCGGCGCGGGGGCCGTGCTGATAGATCGCCCTGGCGATCAATTCCTTGCCGGTGCCGCTCTCCCCCAGGACCAACACGGCGATGTCTTGCGGCGCGACCCGGCCGATCGCCTTGTAGACCTCCTGCATCGCCGGCGAGCGGCCGATCAGGACGTCGGCGCGATCCGTCCCGGGGGCGTCGTCGGCGATCAGGGCCGGCTCGCGGCTGAGCCGCGAGATCTCCGCGGCGCGGGCGACCAGCTCGCGGACGTGGGCGAGTTTCAAGGGCTTCAACAGGTAGTCGAACGCGCCGTCCCGCATCGCCTCGATGGCCGTGTCGGTGGTGCCGTGGCCGGTGATGAAGATGACGGGGATTCGCGCGTCGATCTCGCGAAGGCGTCGGAAGACCTCCATGCCGCTCATGTCCGGCAGGTCCAGATCCAGCACGATCACGTCGGGGCGGATCCGGGCCGCCAGTTCCAGCCCGCGCGCGCCGTCGGGAGCGGTGGCGACCTGGTGCTCGGGCCCCTCGAACGCCCTGCCGAAGGCGTGCAGGATGGAGGACTCGTCGTCGACGACGAGGATGGAAGCCATGGATCGCTCCTTTCCCACGGGGCACCTGGAACGCCCTTCCCCCCTCGCGGGGGAAGGTGGCCCGAAGGGCCGGATGAGGGGGG
>CALCIB010000149.1 GCA_937907525.1 uncultured Planctomycetales bacterium
CCTCATCTGACCGCTTCGCGGTCTGTCTTCCCCCGCGAGGGGGGAAGACGTCGGGAGACGATCGCCTATGAAATCCTCCGTCACGCGCGCCCGCCTCGCCAGCCCCATCGGCGAGTTGGTCGTCGAGGCCGAGGCCGACCGGCTTCGCGGCCTGCACGTCGTCGACGACCCGTCCGACCCGCTCTTGATCGGCGCGGAACTCGGCGGCGCGGGGGCGTTTTTGGACGACGTCCGGGCGCGGCTGAACGACTACTTCGAAGGCCGCCGCAGACGCTTCGACCTGCCCATGGCCCAGGACGGGACCGCCTTCCAGCGACGAGTTTGGGCCGAGTTGTCGAAAATCCCCTACGGCGAGACGATCTCCTACGGCGAGTTGGCCGCCCGCGTCGGCGCGCCCGGGGCGTCGCGGGCGGTGGGCTCGGCCAACGGACGGAACCGGATCGCCGTGGTCATCCCCTGCCACCGGGTGATCGCCTCCGGCGGCGGCCTGGGCGGCTACGGCGGCGGCCTGGGCCGCAAGCTCTGGCTGCTCGGCCACGAGGCCCGCGTCCTCGGCCGCGAGACGCCCGCCCGCTGGGAACGCGAATCCGTGAGAACATGACTCGATTTAGGAATTCCGCCATGATCGCGAGAACATGCATCGCCGTCGCGTCGGTCCTGGGCGCGCTGGCCGCGCCCGCCCTCGCTCAGACGCCCGACCCTCGCCAGGGAGAGGAACGGACCTCGTTCCAGACCCACGCGAACTGGGACCCCGGCCTCCAACTGCCGGCCGACGTGGCGATGGTCTACGGCATCGACGCCAGGATGCCCGAGCGGATCCGCCAGTGGAAGGCGCGCGGGTACATAGTCCACCTGATGACCGGCGTCGCCTGGGGCGAATACCAGGACTACCTCTACGGCCACTTCGACGGCAAAAACCACGTCGACGAGGCCCAGACCGATCGCCACGGCAAGGTGATCTCCCACGGCGGCGACGTCTACTACATGAGCCCCGGCCCCGAGTACGGCAAGTATCTCGCCCAGGGCGTCCTCCGCGCCATCGACGCCGGGGCCGAGGGAATCCACCTGGAGGAGCCCGAGTTCTGGGCCCGCGCCGGCTACTCCGAGGGCTTCAAGCGCGCCTGGCGCGCGCGCTACAAGGAGGACTGGACGCCCCCCCACGAGTCGGCCGACGCCCAGTACAAGACCAGCCTGCTGAAGTACGTCCTCTACCGCGACGCCCTCAAGCAGGTCTTCGACGCGGTCAAGGAGCACAACGAGAAGACCGGCAAGAACGTCAAGTGCTACGTCCCGACGCACAGCCTGGTCAACTACGCCCTCTGGAACATCGTCAGCCCCGAGTCCAGCCTCCTGACCGTCGGCGCCGACGGCTTCATCGCCCAGGTCTGGACCGGCACCGCGCGATCCAAAAACTTTTACGAGGGGAAGGAGGCCGAACGCACCTTCCAGACCGCCTTCTTCGAATACGGCGCGATGACCGCCGCCACCCGCGGAAGCGACGGCCGCGTCTGGTTCCTTCACGACCCCATCGAGGACGACCCCAACCACGACTGGGGCGACTACCAGACCAACTGGCGATGCACCGTCGTCGGCTCGTTGTTCTGGCCGGAAACCTCGCGGTTCGAGGTCGTCCCCTGGCCGGAGCGCGTCTTCCACGGCCGCTACCCCAAGGTCGGCGCGAAGCCGGACCCCACCCCGTTCGGCAGGCGCCGCCGCTTCGCCGACTCCGACCGCGTCGCCATCCCGCCGGACTACGCCACCGAGCTCGTCGGCGTCATGAACGCGCTCAACGACATGAAGCAGTCCGAGATCTCCTGGGACTCCGGCGTCCGCGGCGTCGGCCTGGTCGTCTCCGACGCCCTGATGTTCCAGCGCGAGGGGTTCAAGCCGTCGGATTCCCATCTCGGCAACTTCTTCGGCCTGGCCCTGCCGTGCATCCAACGCGGAATCCCCGCGGAGCCGGTCCAGCTTGAGAACCTTCGCGACGTGAAAGACCTGGCGCGGTACAAGGTCCTCCTGATGACCTACGAGGGGATGAAGCCGATGACCAACGCCGCCGACGCGGTGATCGCCGATTGGGTGAAGGCCGGCGGCGTCCTGTTATTCGTGGACGACGACCAGGACCCGTACAACGCGATCCGATCGTGGTGGAACGCCCCCGGCGGCGGCGATTTCGCCAACCCCCGCCAGGCCCTCTTCGACGCCCTGGGCGTCGGCCGCGACGCCGAACCCGGCGCCCACGCGGTCGGCTCCGGCTCGTTGATCTGGGCGGAGGCCAGCCCCGCGGCTCTGAGCCGCCGGGCCGACGGCGCGACCGAGGTCCGCAAGCTGATCGAACAAGCGTGCGCCGCGGCGAAGGTGGAGTACGAGGAGACGAACCACCTGACGCTGCATCGCGGCCCGTATGTGATCGCCGCGGGGCTGGAGTCCAGGCCCGGCGAGTCGCCCCACGTCCTCTCCGGCCGGTTCGTCGACCTGTTCGACGGTCGGCTGAAGGTCCGCGACAAGGTGGAGCTGGGGCCGGACGCGCGGGTGCTCTTGATCGACCTGGACCGCGTCCCGACCGACCGCCCCCGCGTGCTCGCCGCCGCCTGCCGCGTCACCGACGAGACGCCCGAGGGCGGCGGCCTGAGCTTCTTCGCCCAGGGTCCCAAGGGCGTGACCGCCTCCGTCCGCGTCCTTCTGCCCAGGGCCCCCAAGGCCGCGACCGTCGCCGGCGAGTCCGCCAAACTCTCCTGGGACGAGGCGTCCAAAACGGCCTTGCTCCGCTTCCCCAACTCGGCCGACCCGGTGAAGGTGACGATCGAGTAATGATGTTTTGAATAGTAAAATCCCTCCCCTCTCCCGGTGGGCTGACGACCCGACACTTTTTCAGAAGTCGTCACGACGA
>CALCIB010000150.1 GCA_937907525.1 uncultured Planctomycetales bacterium
TGACCCACCCGACGATGGGGGGCGTCGCCGCCAGCTTCGCCTCCCTGGGCGACGTCATCATCGCCGAGCCCAAGGCCCTGATCGGCTTCGCCGGCCCCCGCGTCATCGAGCAAACCGTCCGCGTCCAGCTCCCCGAGGGCTTCCAGACCAGCGAGTTCCACCTCCAGCACGGCTTCGTGGACCGCATCGTCCACCGCCGCGACCTCAAGAGCCTCATCGCCCAGTTGATCGACTACACCACCCCGTGACCCGCCCGGCTCAAGAGGTCGTCGTCTTTTTCCCCTTCCCGTCCTGGCCGATCAGCTTCAAGAGCAGGTCGTCTTGCGGGTAGGGGTGGCCGACGTACTGGCGGAAGCCCTCCGCCTTGGCCACGCCGATCTCCTTGCCGCGGGCTTCTCCCCAGCGCGCCTGGATGTCCAGGTACTCGTCGATGCCGTGCTGGCGCAACAGCCAATTTCGCTGGCTGGCGTGACAGGCCAGCATCGCCCGCTTGGTCTCGAAGACGTCCGCGACGTCCACGTGGATCGTCACCGGTAGCGGCCGGCCGTCGCGGTCGTTCCCCTCAAGCGCGTCCATGAAGTACAGATGCGGGATGTGGTCGAGCGCCTTCGCCGGTTCCCACTGGCGGGTGGCGTAGTTCGGACACCCCGCCGCGAAACAGGCGTCGCGAACCAGAAGACTGGTCATCTCGTGGTCGCAGAGATAGTCGACCGGCGGGGCCGTCAGCACCACGTCGGGCCGGACCCGCCGCAAGGGCTCGGGGACTCGCCGCCGCGACTCGTCATCGTTGAAGACCGCCAGGTCGCGGAACTCCAGGCAAAGGTACTCCGCCCCGATCAAATCGGCCGCCGCCTTCGCCTCCGCGCGACGGATCGCCGCGATGGCGTCGCAGTCGTGCTCGGCGCTGCCGCAGTCACCGGGAGTCATCGTCGCGATCGTGACGTGATGACCCGCGGCGCGTAACAGGGCGAGCGCCCCGGCGCACTGGAACTCGACGTCGTCGGGATGGGCGTGAATCGCGAGAACGCGCTTTTGATTGTGCATCTGTGGTGAGTCCAAATCCCTCGGGACGGCCCGAAAACCCGAATTCCAGGCTAGTCGGAGGAACGTTGCAAGTCAATGCCGCGACGCCGCTTGCGACTTGATCCGCCGCTCCCTCGGGAGAATTTCGAAAAAATGTTCTGGCGTGCGCTACACAACCACTGTACATTAGCCACAAAGTGTCACCATACTGATCGTCCGTGTGCCGCGAGGTTTCTCGACGAGGCCGCGCGGCGCGTCCCAAGCGTACCGAACCCGAGACCGACTGGAGCCCGACATGGCCGACCTCGACGCGCTCACCTCGCGTCAGCGCGAGATCTACAGTTTCATCCGGAGCAAGATTCAAGGACGAGGCTACGGACCGACCGTGCGGGAGATCGGGCAGCACTTCGAGATCAAGAGCCCCAACGGGGTGATGTGCCACCTGAAGGCGCTTCAGAAGAAGGGCCTGATCCACCGCGAGCCGAACATGTCGCGGGCGATCCAGCTTCTGGACGACCCGGCGGTCGCGCCGCCGTTGGCGGGGCTGAAGCTGGTCGGCCGCATCGCCGCCGGCCAGCCGATCGAGGCGATCGAGCAGGACGAGGAGTTGACCTTCTCCGACTGGGTGGAGGACGGCGGCAAGTTCGCCCTCCGCGTCATCGGGGAGTCGATGATCGAGGAGCACATCGCCGACGGCGACTACGTCGTCATCAAGCAGCAAGATCAGGCCCGCGACGGCCAGATCGTCGCGGTGCGCGACGACGACGGCGAGGCGACCCTCAAGCGGATCTTCCGCGACCGCGGCCGCGTCCGGTTGGAACCGGCCAACAAAGCCATGAAGCCGATCTTCCGCGACAAGGTCGACATCCTCGGCATCCTGGTCGGCGTCGTCCGGAAGTATTGAAGGACGGAGTCCCCCGTCTCCGTCGAGGTTCTTCCCTTGGACCAAGCAATTCCCCCCCTTCTCCCCTCGTGGGAGAAGGTGCCCCGAAGGGGCGGATGAGGGGGGCGCGACCGACAGCCGAGGACTTCGAAATCACGGCCGAACGCGGGATGCGGCGGCGGTCGCCCCCTCATCCGGCCTTCGGCCACCTGCTCCCACGAGGGGAGAAGGATGATCGTCATCAGCTTGCGAGAAAGTCCACCGACAGCGACGGTCCCCGGCTCACTCCGGCTTGCGCAGGGGCCTGGGGAAGACGTCCATCGACGAGAGCCGCTCCCAAAGTCGGACGCGCTCTTCGAGGGGAAGGTTCCGCAAGGGGAGGCGGGAGGGGCCGCAATCGACGCCGAGCATCGCCATCACCGCCTTCTGCGCGGCCGGCAGGCCGAACTCCTTGAGGGTCTTCAACATGTCGATGGCCAGCTTTTGCGCGCGGCGGGCGGTGTCGAAGTCCCCCTTGGCGAAGGCGGCCTCGACCCGGCGGTAGACCGGGGTCGAGAAGTTGTAGGTGCTGCCGACCGATCCCGTGATCCCCAGCGCCAGGCCGCCGAGGTAGCATTCGTCATAGCCCAGAAGGACGTCGTAGGCGCCGCCGTCGAGTTGGATCAATTCCTGGAGTTCCACGAAGTCGGTGTTGGTGAACTTCAAGCCGACCAGGTTGGGCATCCGCGGCTTCGCGTTGCGGATGACCTCCGACATCGGCACGGAGACGCCGGTCATGGCGGGGATGTCGTAGATGTAGAACGGCACCGGGGCGGCGGCGGCGGCGACCGGGACCCAGAACTCGATCAACTCCTCGATGGTGGTCGGCTTGTGGTAGCCGGGGGCCACCGACGAGACCGCCGCCACGCCGATCTCCCGCGCGTGGCGGGCCAGCGCGATCGAGTCGGCCTGGCAGTAGCCGCCGACGTGGATCACCACCTTCAGCGAGTCGCCGCCGACCTCGCGCCAGCGCTCGGCCGTCCGCCGGCGCTCGTCCAGGGTCAGCATCGGCCACTCGCCGGTGGATCCGCAGGCGAAGACGCCCGGAAGACCGCACTCGCGAAACAACTCGGCCTGAAGCGCGACCGCGTCGAGGTTCAACGAACCGTCGGGATGAAACGGGGTGTGGGGCGCGGGGATCAGTCCGGAGATCGGTCCTGGCATCGCGGGGGCTCCCGTCAATGGTATGCTCGTTCTCGGGGGATGGGACTTCCCCATCTACTGTACCGCGAACGACCGACTTGGAAATGGGCCCCTCGCGACATGCCGGCGCGCAAGCGCCCCGCGACGCCGCCGGACTCGATTTGATCAAGGCGCCATGATGAATCCACCGTTCGATCGTCGCCACTTCCTACGATCGGCCGCGACCGCGGCCTCGGCGGTTGGCGGCGCGACCGTCGCGGGCGAGCGGGCGCGGCCGAGGCCGCCCCGGATCAAGGTCGGCCAGATCGGCGTCGAGCACGCGCACGCGGAGAAGCTGGGCGTTTATCGAGCCTCCGAGGATTACGAGGTCGTCGGGATCGTCGAGCCCGACGAGCGGCTTCGCGAACGGGCCGCCGAGCGAGCGGCGTTTCGCGGGCTCCCCTGGCTGACCCGCGAGCAACTCTTCGCCACTCCCGGCCTTCGGGCGGTCCTGGTGGAGACCCACGTCCGCGACCTGCTGGAAGCCGCCGAGGCGTGCGTCGACCGCGGGCTTCACGTCCACCTGGACAAGCCGGCCGGGACGTCGCTTCCGCGCTACAAGCGGATTCTGGACGCCGCCTCGGACAAGGGGCTTTGGGTCCAGATGGGCTACATGTTCCGCTACAACCCCGCCGCGGTCCTGCTCCGCGAGGTGCTGGCGAAGGGGTGGCTGGGCGAGGTTTTCGAGGTCCACGCCGTCATGAGCAAGGTCGTCGGGCCGGAGGACCGTGCCCGCTTCGCCGAGTTCCGCGGCGGCATCATGTTCGAGCTGGGCTGCCACGTCGTCGACCTGGTCGTCGGCCTGCTGGGGGCCCCGGATCGGGTGACGCCCTTCTCTCGCCATTCCTCGACAAGCGACGACGGCCTGCTCGACAACGCGCTGGCCGTTTTCGAATACCCCCGCGCGACCGCCTCCGTCCGATCGAGCGCGCTGGAGGTCGAGGGGTTCGCCCGTCGGCAGTTGACCGTCTGCGGAACGGAGGGGACGTTCCACGTCCAGCCGCTGGACTCCCCGAGCGTCCGCGTCGCCTTCTCAAAGCCCCGCGGGCCGTACCGCCGGGGCTATCAAGACCTGGCCATGCCCCGATACACTCGCTACGTCGATGACGCGGCCGACATGGCCCGCGTCATCCGCGGCGAGAAAGCCCCGGACTTCACGCCCAAGCACGACCTGGCCGTCCAGGAAGCGGTCTTGCGAGCATCCGACATGCCCTTGGATTGACGGTCGAAATCGCGTCCCCCCACCCCGCCGGAACCGTTCCCATGAACCGAACCCGCCTTCGTCGTCTTGCCCCGCGAGGGCTCGCCGCCCTCGCGCTCGCCGTCGTCGTCCTCGCCGCGCCCCGCCTGGTTCGGGCCGATGAGCCGACGTGGACCTACCGGCCCGAGGCGCTTCGGCCCTTCTGGAGCGGCGAGGTCATGGAGGGGGAGTCGGTCCTGTTCGTCAAGGACGACGACGGGGGATCGGCGCGGGCCTCGGTGCTGATGCCGATCCGCAAGGTCCTGGCGGTTCGCGACTCGACCGGCGCGACGTCCTACGAGGACGGCCGCGACTTCGTCTGGAAGGCCGGCTCGCGCGAGATCGTCCTGCCGCCGGGCTCGCGAATCGTCGCCTCCCGGCCCGCCGACCTGCGACGACCGCCGGGGACCCAGATGTTCCGACTCACCCGCCGCGACGGCGACGGCGAGATCATGTTCGGCGAAAAGCTCGAATATCAGGCGCTTCAAACCGTCATCACCTATGAGCACGACGCCGACGCCTGGCGGGGCCCCAGGCCGGAGTTCGACTCCGCCGCCCTGCCTCGGGTCTCCGAGAAGCTGAAGCGCGGCGAGCCGCTATCGGTCGCGCTCCTGGGGGACAGCATCTCCACCGGCTGCAACGCCTCGGGCTGGGCCGGCGGCGCGCCGTTCCAGCCGCCCTATCAGGACCTTCTGCGGCTGCGTCTGAAGGAGCGGTTCGGCTCGGAGGTCCGGCTGACGAACCTGTCGGTCGGCGGGATGGACAGCGCCTGGGGGGTGACGAAGATCAACGAAGTGGTCGAGGCCGCGCCCGACCTGGCGATCGTGGCGTTCGGCATGAACGACGCCGCCGGCCGATCCGCGGCCGAGTTCCGCGGCAACGTCGAGAAGATCATGTCCGGCGTCCGCGAGGCCCTCCCCGAAACGGAATTCGTCCTGGTGGGGACGATGGTCGGCAACGCCGACTGGACGGCGCTTCACCAGGAGTTGTTCCCCGCCTACCGCGACGCCCTGGCGGAGTTGAAGGCGCCGGGCGTGGCGCTGGCGGACGTGACGTCGATCTGGTCGCGGTTCCTGGCGCTGAAGCGCGACTGGGACCAGACGGGCAACGGCGTGAACCACCCCAACGACTTCGGCCACCGGGTCTACGCCCAGGTGATCGCGGCGTGCCTGATCCCGGAATCCGAGGGGCCGTCGCGATGAGGTTCGATCGTCGGCCCCGCTTCCGCTTCCCAACGGATCGGCCGACGGTACAATGACACGAGTTCGGGGGGCCCGTCCTCCCGAAGCGCGGGGGCGTAGCTCAATTGGGAGAGCGTCTGCTTTGCAAGCAGAAGGTTGCGGGTTCGATCCCCGTCGTCTCCATCCTCGTGAAGCCGGGTCGGGGCGGTCGGCCGGTCGCCCCGACTCTTGGCTTTAGTGGCAGGCGTACTGCTTGACCATGCTGTAGGGGACCACCTTCACGCCGCGGGCGCGGAGGGTGGAAAGGCCCTGGCGGAGCCGTTCGAGTTGCTCGCGCCATTCGGCCGGGTCGAAGGGTTCGCAACCCCCCGGGGCGCAGGCGGGGTCGGCCAGTTCGCGCTCGTCCATCAGGAAGACCAGGTCGCCGCGGGCGAGTTGGAGGGATTCGATCAGGGCTCGGGTCCGCTCGACGTGTTCGGCCCCGCGGGCCTTGCCGCCGGCGCCGACGAGGGTCAGGACGCTCAGTTCGATCCCCGCGGCCTTGGCGTCGGCGGCGAACGTCTGAAGGTCGGAATCGTTCCAACGCTTGTCGTAAAGCCGTCGGACCTCCGGCGCGCCCGACTCGACGCCCAGGGCGATCCGCGACAGCCGTCGCTCGCGCGCCTGGCGGAGGGTTTCCCGATCGATCGCCGGCTTCTGGAACCCGTCGAGGAAGGCGTGGACGTTGTCGACCGTGGGGCCGCCCTCGTTGCGGAGGCGGCGGGCGATCACGTCCAGATAGCCCAGGACGTGGCCCGCGGGCTGGCGAAGGACGTCGGCGCCGGCGAGGAAGGCGCTTCGGTTCTGAACCAGCCGGCTCCCCAGAAGCTCGACGACCTCGGCGACGTGGGCGTCGAACTCCTCGGGCGTTCGCGCGGCGAGCTCGCGATCGTTGCAGCGGGCGAAGACCCACTCGTCGCGCCGGCCGACGGTCGCTTGCAAAAGCACGGCCAGGGGGACGTCGGGGGGTACGAAGGTCAAGGGTTGGTAGACGCGGCGGAACCGCGCGTCGAAGTCGGCCCACGCCCTGGCGTCCCAGGCGGCGATGCGGGCGAGGAAGGCGCGTAGCTCGGCGTCGTCGAGGATCCGGGCCTTGTCGGCCGGCGGGGCGACGCGCTCCAGGCCCTCCCTGTCCAGATCGGCCAGCAGGTCGGCGGCGGCGACGCGAAGCACCTCGTCCATGGTCCGGGACTCGTCCGGGGGGAGGATCCTGCGCCGGAGGACCAGTTCCCCATCCTCGTGCTCGCGGTCGACCTCGTGGATGGCGCCGTCGAGGCGTCGGATGTGGTGGCGGTCGCGGAAGTAGGCTCGCTGCCAGCGGCCCTCCAGGTCGTAGTGGAAGGCGGGGGTGTCGCCGAAGTAAAGGGAGAAGGCGCCCTGCTTGAAGCCGGCGAAGACGACGTCGCGGCCCTCTCGGGAGAGGCCCACGCGGCGGTTGTAAAGCGCGCCGTTCTCCAGGAGGGCGGCGGCCTCGTTGTGCTGCGGGTGCATTCTGCGTCTCCTCCTCGGGAATTCCCACGGCGAGCGACCGCCCCGCGAGTCCGGGTCGTCGACGGATCGACGCGCGAAGCGCTCTCGCCCGATTCGGTCCCCCGATTATACTAGGCCGCGAACGTGGGGAGACGCTTCGGCCCTCGCGCGGACTTCGCCGACGCGAGCCGGCCGCCTCGCCGCCGTCATGGAGGATCGCCATGGAGCCGGAAGCTCCCCGCGCGTCGACGTCCCGGCCGGTCTGGGTCGAACCGCTGGTCTTGGTCGCCGTCTGCCTGGCGCTTTACCTGGCGGGCAACGGCCGCGTCGGGCTCTGGGACCGCGACGAGCCCCGCAACGCGGTGGCCGTCCATGAGATGCGCGCTCGGGGCGACTGGCTCTTCCCCAGCTTCAACGGCGAGCCCCGGCACCACAAGCCGATCCTCTCCTACTGGCTGATGGGCCTGGCGACGGCCCTTCTGGGCGAGGGCCCCGCCGGGATGCGCCTGCATTCGGCCCTGGCCGGGACCGGGACCTGTCTGTTGGTCTGGCTGCTGGGGCGTCGGATGCTGGGGTCGCGGGCGGGCTTTCTGGCGGCCTTGATGCTGGCCGTCGCGCCGATCATGGTCGTCGAATCCAAGATGGCGACCACCGACGCCACGCTCTCGTTCTGGATGATGGGCTGCCAGCTCTGCCTGTACGAACTGGCCCGTCGCGAGTCGCGATCGATCGCCGCGGCGTTCTGGATCCTCCTGGCGCTGGCGACGTTGACCAAGGGGCCGGTGGCCGCGGCGCTTTTGCTCTCCATCGCGCTGCCGGCCTGGTGGTGGGGCTGCCCGGTCGCGACGGTCTGGCGGCGGCTGCGATGGCGCCGCGGCGTCTTGATCTGCCTGGCGCTGGCCGCTCCGTGGTTCGTGCTGATGATCGCCACGACCCAGGGCCGGTTCTGGGAGGTGGCGGTCAAGCAGCAGTTGCTCCAGCGCGTCGCCACCGAGATGGAGGAGCATGGCGCGTATCCCGGCTACTACGTCGTGATGTCGACGGTCCTGTTCTTCCCGTGGTCGTGCCTGGTCCCGGTGGGGGTGGCGGCGGCGTGGAGGCGGCGGAGGGTTGATCCGAACCTGGCGTACCTGCTCGCCTGGGTCGTCGGCCCGTTGGTCTTCCTGGAGTGCGTGCGGACCAAGCTGGCGCACTACTACCTGCCGGCCTACCCGGCCTGCGCGCTGTTGGCCGCGTGGACGGTCAAATCGGTGGCGCGTCGGGAGGTGACGCTGCGGCGATGGCCGCTGGGAGGGCTGGCGCAGGGGATGATCGGGGGGATCGGCGTGGTCGCGGGGGTCGGCATGACGGCCGCCGCGACGGTCGCGCCCGCCGGGCTGGCCGCGCCCCTGATCGCCTGCGGGCTGGTCCTGGGGCTGGGGACCGTCGCCGGGCTTTTGCAACTGCAACGCGGGCGGACCTGGAGCGGGGCCTGGCGGCTGTCGGCGGCGATCGGCGCGACGATGCTGCTTCTGGCCGGCTGGCTGCTCCCCGCGGCCGAGCCCTTGCGGGTCTCTCGGATCGTCGGTGAGCGGATGGTCGAACTCAGCGCGCGAACCGGATATGCTCCGTTGTTGATGAACTACAAGGAGCCGGGCGTGATCTACGCCTTCGGCGCGCCGATCACGATCCTCCGCGATCCCGCCAGGCTGCAAGAGCGGCTGAGGGACGGCGGCCCGATGATCACGGCGGTCACGCCGGAGGAGCTGCCGTCGTACTCGGAGCAGCTCGCGGTGAGCTTCGAGCGGCTCGAGGACGTGACGGGCTTCAACCCGGCGAAGGGGAAGACGATGACGCTCCACCTGGCGATCATCCGCGACGCCTCGGCCGTCGCGGCGTCAACCGCCCGGAGCGCGGCCGTCGAGGAGCCGTTGGTAAAGTGAGCGGAGTTGGGACGTCATCGTCTCGTGGCGGAACTGGTCGGCGAACCGTCGCCGGCCTTCCGAGCCCAGCCGCTCCCGGAGCGCGGGGTCGGCGGCCAGGCGGAGGACCGCGGCGGTCAAGCCGTCCAGGTCGCGGGGTTTCAGGAGCACGCCGGTCTCGGGCGTGACGACCTCGCGGGCGCCGTCGACGTCGTAGCTGATCGCCGGCCGGCCGACCAAAAGCGATTGCGGCAGCACCCGCGCCAGCCCTTCGCGAAGGCTGGGGTGGATCACCGCGTCGACGCCGCAAAGCAACTCGGGGATGCGATCCGGCGTGACCAGGCCGGTGAGGATGAAGGCGTCGCGGATCCCGGCGGCCTCAAGCTCGGCGATCAACCTCTCGCGGAGGATCCCGTCGCCGATCCAGACGAAGCGGACGTTCGGATTCGCCCGCAGAACCGCCGGAGCGACGGCGATCAGGTCGTCGTGGCCTTTTAGCTCGAAGAGTCGCGCGACGGTGGCGAAGGCGACGTGTTCCGGGGCCAAGCCCAGTTCGCGGCGGACGTCGTCGCGGGGCCGCCTGGGGTTGAGGAAGGCGTCGGCGTCCATGCCGCTGTAGACGGTGGTGAACTGTTCGGGCCGGCCGACGCCCGCGGCGAGGGCCTGTCGGGTCATGGCGTCGCAGACGCTGACGATCGCGTGGCAGCGTCTGGCGGCCCACCGCTCCAGGCCGATGTACAGCCGGTTGCGGACGGGCGATTCGAACGGGCCGAACGGCAGGCCGTGGATGGTGTGGACGACGGCCGGGACCTTCTCGCGCCAGGCGGCGGCGCGGCCGACGATCCCGGCCTTGGAGCTGTGGGTGTGGACGACGTCGGGCTTGAGCCGTCGGAAGGTCCGGCGCAGTTCGCGATACGCCTTCCAGTCGGTCGCGGGGCGGACGGCGCGGACCAGGTCGGGCAGGAGCTCGACCTTGATCCCTTGTTCCTCGGCGCGTCGAAAGAGGTCGCCCTCGGGCCCTTCGGCGGGGCCGGTGACGAGGGTGACGTCGTCGCGGTGGCGGTGGTGGAGGCCCTCGACGGTCAGCAGGGTGTTCTCCTGCGCCCCGCCGAGGATCAGCCGGGTGATGACGTGGACGATCTTCATGGTCGGCGGTTGGTCGTCCCTTTCGCGCGATTCGAACGCGGCTTTTCAACCTGGAATTTGGGAAGGGGGACGGCGTCCAACGTCCCCTCTCCCACCGGGCTGACGACCCGACACTTTTTCAGAAGTCGTCACGACGAGGAGTGAGCCGC
>CALCIB010000151.1 GCA_937907525.1 uncultured Planctomycetales bacterium
GGTCGCCGGCCGTACACCCGGCACCGCTCAAACCCGCAATCCGGTAGAGTCAGCAGATTTCCAAGCGCGCGCCGAGAGTCAAAAACGGTCGCGCGCTTTGCGCGCTCTTTAGGAATTAAGAGCGCGCAAAGCGCGCCGGCTTTTTTCACCCGTTGCGCGCACCTGTGACGACGCAATGGGTTGCTCGGATTAGGCTTGCGCCTCCGAAATCGAAGAGCGCGCACACTCCGGGACATCCTCCGTTTTCAAACGCCAGTTGCGTCCATGCACGGGTTGGCCGTCCGGCCCGGTCCTGGAGGGAGCGGAGAGCGTCCCCTTGCGGGTCATCTCGACCAGCAGCCGGGTGAGGTCCTCCGCCGACTTGTGGCCCGAGAAGCAGCGGCGGTTGATCTGGGTGCGGGTCAGCCCCCCTGGGTGACGCTTCAACTCCTTGACCACGGCGCGGGATTCCGGGTCGCCGTCGGCGTCGCCGAAGATCCAGGCCGTCGACTGAACGCAGTAGTTCCAGAACGCCAACGCCGCGTTCAGATGGACGTCCTGGATCGTCGAGCAACGGTCCAGGACCGCGTGGACCGCCGCCAGCCTCATCACCTGGGCCTCGGCCCGCGACGTCAGGTCGCCCACCAGGTCGCCGCGCTCGGCCGACAGCCGGGGGTACGCGGCCTCCCACAGTTCGTCGGCCCGGCGGTCGCGACGCAGCGGCCGGCGCGGGTCCGCGAAATGTTCGAGGTGGTCCAACGACGCCTGGAGTCGAAGGACGAACGGGAGCAGGTCCGCGTCTTCGATCGAGCCCCCGTGGGGGAGCATCTTCGACCGCCGCGAGCACACCCAGAGGAAGCGGTTGGCGAAGCCGTTGGCCTGCTCCGTGGACGACAGGAGCTTCCGAAGCTCCTTGGACGTGATGTGGCCGATGATCGAGATGTGGGGATCGGTCGCGTGGAGCAGGGTGTTTTTGTTGTTGATCCGCAGATAGTCGCCGTCCCAACTCTTGCGGATCACCGACGAAGTATTGTAGCCGTCGCGACTCATCGTCGAGAGCAAGCCTCCGAACTCGCTTTCCACGAAGAGCGCCCGCTTGTCGTCCACGCCGGGGTCGATCTCCTTCTCCTCGACGCTCCCGTCGTCGGATCGGACCATCCTCATGATCGGGTCGCGGACGGAGTTGATGAGGCCCTCCCCGGTGGAAAGACCGCTCAGGTGCCGCTCGCGGCACCACGTCTCGTCGACGGCGAAGAAGACTCGGCGGACGTGGTTCCAGCTCGTCCCCTTGCGGGCCCTGGACGACTCGCCCACCAGGCACATGAACAGGTTCGTGCCGTGGCGGGTGGACTCGTAGAACCAGTGCGGCTTGCGGCCGAACAGGTTGCCGGCGCACACCAGGACCTGACCGAGGATCGCCATCGGATCGGCCTCGGTGTGGGGCTCGATCGCCCTCACCAGGCCGCCGGCGACCCCATACCAGACCGCGGGGTCCGGCGCGTCGGGCCATGGGACCAGCCGGCCGTCCAGGTCGTCGTCCTCGTCCGGCGTCGATTCCGCCTCGATCCGATGCACCGAGCCCGCGAATCGGTCCAGCAGTTCGGTCGGCGTGAAGAGTTGGGATCGGACGTCCTCGACGTGACGGGCCGCCGCTTGCTGCATCTCGCGGATCAAGGCCTTTTGCTTGACGATCTCGGCGTGGAACGTCGCGTTGGCCCACGTCCCGACGGTCGCCGTGACTTCCTCCAGATAGTCGTCGCCGCCGATCCGCTCGAAGACGCCGGTTCGATCCAGCTCATCGGCCAGCATCACGGCGTCGATCGGCTTGCCGGCGTCCGCGAGGTCGCGAATCGCCCGAAAGATCACCTGGTGCGCGTCGCGAAAGAAGTGGTCCGGCTCCAGGATCGACAGGACCAGGCGTCGAGTCTCGTCGTCGCACTCTTGTAATAGCATCGCTCCCAGGACGTGCCTTTCGGCGTCCAGGTTCGCGATCCGCCGGATCCCGGCGTCGTCCTCGTCGCGCCGATCGTAGTCCCGAACGCGCAGGGCGCCATCGTAAGGCAGGGAGGACATCAGCGGCCCTCCTTTCCGTCGGGGCCGAGCGACGCCCCCGAGGACAGCGCCAGGGGCCGGTAGCGGATCACCCGCGGGCTGAACAGCGGGTCGACGGCGGCGGGCTCGACGATCACCGCCAGCAACCCCCGCCGCTCCATGTCGAGGAGCGCCTGATCGACGACGGCCTGGTCGAGGTCGTGAAGCTGGTAGCGGACCTCGACGGCCGTCGGGAAGCGCTTGCGGGAGAGGACGGCCACGGCCGTCAACACCAGGCCCTCGACCCGGCGATCGACGACCCGGTCCACCCGGGTGGTTCGTCGGTCAGCCACGGGCCACCTCCTCCGGGCCCAGAACCCAGACGTAGGCGTCGGACTCGTCCGGCCGTGTGTACCAGGCGTTCCGGTCGGGGTCGACGGGCGTCGCCATCGAGGAGGGAGTCGGGTCCGTGGCGCTTTTCTCGGAAGGCGCGACAGGAGCGGACGCGCGGCGCGACCGCCCGGCGTCGGGGGATTTCCCGCCGCGAGGGTTCTGTCGAGGCATCGAAGTACTCGTTTCCTGGGATCGTCCGCCGGCCCGAGCTCGGCCAAGAGTGGGCGGCGGTCGATCTTGCTTCGGTCGGATGAGGTCCGGGCGACGTTCGGCCGGACATCCTAGAGCCTACAGTTCGCCTATGTTGGCGGCAACGGATGCACGGTGGGGATCACTCCCGATCGCGCGGGGTTTGCGGGGCCGCGGGCTGGGGCCGCGGCGGGGGGTCGGGGTCGTCCAGGGCCCGGGGGTCGACGCCCAGGGCGGCGGCGATCCGGTCGCGGACTTCGGGCGCCAGGTCGATCCGGCCGGTCTCGTAGCCGCGGACGCGGCCCCGGGTCAGGTCGATCGCCTTGCCGAGTTCGGCGCGGTTCATCCCCGCCGCCTCCCGGGCCTTGCGGATCGCCTCGCCGATCCGCCGCTTGACCGCCCCCGGCCGCTCGTCCTTGGGGGGGCGGCGGTCGGGGAGGTCGACGAGGCGGTACGACGGCGGGTCCAGGTACTCCAGCATCACGCTTCGGACGTTCTCCACGTCCTCGGGTGACCGCCCGCCGTTGAGGCACGTCACCAGCTCCGCGAAGTCCGATCGGGTGGCGTCGTCCATCGCCAGCAGCCGATCCATCAACACCGCCAGCGCCATCGACGTCAGCGTGACGCGGGGGCCGGAGGTCGTCGGGGCCCGGACGGCCGCGGCCTCCGGGATCGTCGCGACGGTCATGATCGTTCCTCCCTTCCGTCTCGCGTCGATCGTTCCGACGCGGGTAGTTTCCAGTAGCCGGCCCGCCGCTTGCGGACCCTCAGTTTGTCCTCCATGGGGGTCGCCCCGTCGTTTTGCTTGTGGATGGCCGAGAGAACGACGAGGTTCCGGTCGGTCTTGTCGACGAGGAAGAAGACCCGGACGTTGAGCCGGCCCAACTCCCCGCCCTTGTCCCTCACCTCGAAGAAGTCCTCCACGGGGCGGACGTCCACCCGACCGCCCCGAGACGGCTCCTCCATCCCGGCGAGGCTCCGGAACTTCGCCGCCAGCCTTCGATATTGACGCTCCCCCAGGAACGCCGCGGCCTCCTGACGCGCGACGTTCATCACCAGCACGTTCCACAGGTATCCCGGCCGTTCGCCGCCGCCGATCCGGAGGACCGTCTTGACGGTCTTGGGGGATTTGGCCGGTTCGTCGGTCACGACTTTCCGCCTCCACGCTTCGACGGCGTCCGGGCCTTCGCGGATTTCAGTCTCCCAGCCGTTTCCAGGACGGCGTAGCGGAGCGCCGCGGAGTCGCTTTCGATCCCCGGAACTTCCGACTGGATGGCTTTCAGGCCCTCCAGGGTGGCGACCGTCACGGTGAACAGTTTTCGCCCCATCCGGTCGATCCCGTCCGGCGTGACCGAAGGCCCCCCCTTCCCTTTCCCGCTCTTCACCGTCATCGAGACACCCCCTTTCGACGACGGCGAGTATAGCGCGACGGTATATACCAATCAACCCCGCGTCCCCGAAACGCCCCGCGAACGATCCGGATCGGCCCCGAGTCGCCGCGGCGTCGGATCCGAGTGAAGACGCGCGCGCCCTCGCGCCGATGGCTTGGGTGCGGGGAGTCGCGGGTATCGCGAGGCGAAGGGAGGCGGAAGGTGGCTCAGGACGAAATCGACGTGATGCTCAAGGCGTACAAGGCGAGACGTGTCGAGGACGACGCGCCGCCGCGGATGAAATGCGCCTTCCTTCTCGAATCGCTGTTGGAATCGAAGCTCGACATGCTCCGGAAGGAGTTGCGGGTTACTCGATCGGAGCTGGTCAACGCCTTGATCTGGAACGCCACCCGGCACATCACGATCTCGTACCGGGGTCGCAAGCGCGACTCCGCGACTTGCGACGACGGCCACGAGTCGCCTTCGACGTTGACGGCGGCGTAGACCTTGACGTCTAAAGTTTGTCGATCCGTCAAACCTTGCCACCGGCGCCCCTCCCCTGTTCGACGGGGCAGGGGGGAGGCGCGAAGACCGGGCCGCGTCGGCGTCCGTGTCGGCGCGGCCCGCGTCGCGCGCCGGAGGTCCATCCCCGGCGCCGTTGGGGCGATCCTAGCGCCCTCGTCCCGCGGCGTCCAGGGTCGGCGGTTCAGGCCGCGGCGATCAGTCGCCAGCCGCATCGGCGCCTGGTGGCGCCGTCGGGCGGGAAGGTGGCGCCCTTCTCGAACGGCGAGTCCTTCTCGGACGGTCCCCGCGGTCTGGCCTTCTCGGCCTTCTCGACGCTGGGGTAGCGCCGCCAGGTCCCCTCCACGGGGCAGCGGCATCCGGTGGAGCGGGCGACGACGCGGGTCTTCTTCGGCTTGGTCATCAGGTTCTTCTCCCAAGGAAATCCGATCGGGAGAGCGTCCGAAGTGGACGACCGGCGGCCGAGGTGGCGTATACTTGGATACGCCGCGACGGTCTCCCGTTGCCGGTTGGGGCCGTTCCGAGGGGTCCTTCTCACGGGTTGCCCCTCGGAACGGCTTGTTTCTTCGGCCGCCTACGCCGATTCGACGGCCGTTCGGATCGTCTCCAGGGCCGCCGGCGAGAGCCATTGGAGCCGGCGGCGGAACCTCACGAGGAGTTCGATCCGCTCGCGATCCAGGCCGTCGAGGTCGGTTTCGAGGCGGCGGTAGGTCTCGGCGGCGAGCGTCGCCAGCCGGTCCCGCCGCTCGGGAGGCGCGAGGACTTCCACCAGGGCGTCGACCGTCCGCCCGCTGGGGGCGTACAGGTCGCGCTCGGTTTGGCTCAGCGTGGCGCGAGACACGCCGGTCGCCTCGGCCAGGCCGTCGAGGGACAGGCCGCGCTCGCGGCGAAGCCTGTGGACTTCCTCGCCGAACATGATCCCGTGTCCGTCCGGCCGCTCGGCCGGCTTCGTGGGCTTTCTTCCCGCCGTCGCCATGACTCGCCTCCCCGTCAACGCTCGCCTCTTCCGAAAGGATGGTCCGGAAGAGACGTGTCGAGGTTTCAGCGAATTGACGGACGTTACGAAAAAAAGCCGCCGCCCCTCGGCCGAGGGACGGCGGCGAAGTTCCCGACTTCGACCCGAGTTCGCGTCTGCGGGTCGAACGCCGCGGCGCTACCCCGCGAAGGGTACGCGGACCTTGACGAGACGAATCCTGACTGACCGGCCGACGGTTTTGGGACCGCGGCTGAATCGAGAACGCGCGGATCATATCGCGATCCGGGAGCGCGTCAAGCTCGAAAAAAAGACGCCGACGCCCCGCGATCGGGCGTCGGCGTCGGGTGTGGTTCGGGCGACGGCCGGCGGCGTCGGCGGTCGCGTTGGCCCTCGGATCGACCCGGCCGCGGGTGTCCCCGGCGGTCGCGCGCCGGTTCGCTCTGGCCCGAGGGTTCCGCCTTCACGTCCGGATTCTCGCATGCGACGGATGCGATCGTCAATGCTTGCCCGGATCGCCCCATTTGCCTTGCGGGCACGTCGCCGTCGCCAGCCACGGTTTGACCGACCCGAAGCATCCGCAAGCCCGGCAGCGTCTGGCCTCGGCGTCGAAGTGCGGACAGCCCTGGCAGATCGCCCGCCGCCGCATCCGCTCGGCCGCCGGCGTGATCGGCAAGCCGGCCCGGAGCCAATCCCGCAGCGACCCGGCGAGGTTCGTGGCCTGGGTCGCCAGCGGGGGATATTCCGCCGGCGAGTGGTCCGGATCGGGCAGGATCCGAACGTAGGTCGGATCATGGTCCGGGCGGGTGGGGTCGATCAGTTGGCAGAGCCGCGGGTTCGACTCGCCGCGGCATCGGCCTTCGGACAGCGGGCAGGATTGGCAACGCACGGCGGGTCTCATTTGGTGACGACGAACTTGGTGTACCCCAACGACGACAACGCCGGGCAAGACGTCGGTTTGAATTCGAGCATCAGCGGGTCGCAGGATTTCGCAGTCAGCGACAATCCAGGCGAGACGCCTGAAGTCGAACAAGGCGTGGCGAACCCCGTCGGACAGGACCCCCCGCTGTATTGGTTCAAAACGGCCCCGAGGGCCCCGTTGAAGCATGACAGGGTAAACGTGATTTGATTAAAGCAAGCCGACGTCCAAACCCCGGGGACGTAGCGCGGCAGCGGGATTGACCTAGAGCCTTGAATCGAATTCGTATATGTAAGCGTAAGGTCGGAGTCGGGGATCGGACAGTCGATGCACGGCGTGCCGTCGCCGGGACTGGGGCATCCGCAATTCGAGCAACCCGGATCGAAGAGCATGGCGCGACCCTCAAGAGCATGAAGCGGAGACCAGCCACCAGGTCCCGCCGATCCAGGCGACCTTGACCACGCGGCCGACGGGGATCGGCGACGGCGTCGTGAAATCGTTGTAAACCGGGACCTCGTCGCCATCGGCCCAGGAGCCGTCGGGTTGCAGGTCGGAGAGGCGGACCTTGCCGGTGGAACTCGGGGCGGCCCAGGTCCCGGTCGGGATCGCGGTCGTGACCCTGGCCCGGCGGACGCCGGGGTTCCAAAGGGACGCCGGGCCGGGTCCGGCGGGGGACGCGGCCGAGCCCTCCACGGCCCGCACCGCGCGTTGGATCCGCTTGACGCTCCCGCGGGAGAGCAGGACGCCTTGGTCGTCGGGGGTCGGCATGGTTACGGTCCCGGAGGGGTCGGATCGTCGGTCCCGGCCGAGAACAGGTCGACGGGCAGGTCCAGGGCGCTGAAATCCGCGGTCTCGGCCAGGTACAGCACCTTCCAGATGACGCCGTCGGCGGGGCTCGCGACCGCGCCGTCGTCCTTCAAGGGGACGGGCTTGGATACCGGGGAGCCGTCGGGGCCCAGGATCTTGACGAGCTTGCCGTCCTTGAGCTGTCGGAGCCCGGCGTCCAGCACGACCTCGGCCCAGCCGGAGACGCTGGTCTCGGCGACGACGGCCGGCTTGCGGTAGCCGAACTGGTAATCGACCGACCAGAGGTAGGCCCCTATGTCGTCGGACCACTCGCACGATCCGACCACGCTCACGCACTTGACCGACTCGGCGGGGAAGCCCATCCAGGTCGAGCCGTTGACCTTCCCCTCGAAGTCGTCGATCCGGTCGCGGTCGAACCGACGTTCCTTGCGGGAGACCTCGAAGACGGTGGTGCGGGCCTCGCCGGCGAGGGGCGGGTCGAAGGGGTCGCCGGCGGCGTTGAGCACGTCGACGCCGTCGCGGTCGACCGTGGCCGCGGTCTCCCGTACCTCGGAGCGGGCGCGGAGGGTCGGCCGGGCCTGGAACGGGTCGCGATCGCCGTTCGCGTCGACCGGCCCGCGCTCGGGGTCCTTGCCCTCCCAGGAGCGCGGCTTGAAGGAGAGCGTGGCCCTCCACTGCTTGCCGTCGGGACTCGACCGTTCCAGCGTCACGTCGTTGAGGACGCACCGCGGGTCGGTCTCGACGGCCGTCTTGGTCAGCGGCCAGCGGTAGGTCATGCCGGCGAACAGGTTCAGCGCGTCGGCGACCGTCTTCGCGCCGACGTTGGGGTCGTCGGTCTCGATCCGAAGCTCGGCCGAGTAGTTCCAGCCTTCCTGGAGCGACCATCCGGAGTGTGTCCCGAGGTCGGAGATCGACGTGACTTGCAATGTGGGCCTCGATCAGATGGCGACGGTGGGGGCGATGGAAGCGGCGAGCTTGTCGCCGATGGCGGCGGCGACGGCGCGGACGGCCGGGACGAGGCCCTCGGTGTTGGAGGCCGTCTTGCGGGCGGCCTCGGCGGCGTCGTCGCGGCCGCCGCCGTGGCGGGCGCGAAGGACGATGGAGGCGGCCTCGCGGGAGCCCAGGCGGGCGGCCTCGGCGAAGTCCGCGGATCGGGAGGCCGACGTCTTGGCCTTGGGGACGGCGGGTTCGGCCTTGGGAGCGCCGATCTTCTCGGCCGGGGCGTTCCCGAGCTTGGCCCGGGCCTCGGCGATCCGGGCGGCGGCGGCGTCGAACGCCTGGTCGACGAGCTTCCGGGTGGGCCGGGTGGCGGCGGCGGCGGCGGTCTCGGCGGCGGCGGCGGCGACCCGGTCGGCCTGCTCGGCGTAGGATTGCAGGCCGTCGGCCGAGCCGGCGAGCGTCCCCGTGAAGTCGAGCCGTTCCAGGAAGGTCGCCAGCACGACCATGCGGCGGGCGACGGCCGCGAGGCCGGTGTCGAGGGTCGCGACGAAGGTCGCCGCGGCCCCGCGGGCGAAGTCCCAGGCGTCGGCCATGCGGCCGACGGCGCCCTGGACGACGGCGATCCCGGCGTTGGACCCCTCCAGGGAGTCGAGCGACACGCCGAACCAGTCCATGACCGCCTTGGAGGCGTCGGTCCAGGCGATCCCGGCGGCGGCGATCAGGGTGTTGACGCCGCCCAGGGCGGCGCCCAGGAGCGGGGCGGTGGTCTCGCCGATCGTCTGCCAGAGCTGCTCCAGACGGCCCCAGAACTCGGCCATGCGGGCGGCGGTCCCGGTGGACTCGCGGGCGAGGGCGCCCTCGTCCTTGGAGAGCCCGTCCTGGATGAGCGCGATCCGGGCCTGGATCTTGGCCGCGTCGGTCATCGCGCCGGTGGCGCCGACCAGGCCCATGGCGAACGCCTTGCTCTTGACGTGGGCGTCGTCGATCAGGATGCCCCATTCCTTCAGGGGCTCCGATTCGCCGGAGAGCCCCGAGCGGATCTTGAGCAGGGCCGTGGCCAGGTCGACATCCCGGAACGCGGCGGCGTCCGCGGCCAGGTTGCTGAACCCAACGGCTAATTTGGATGCGTCGTCCTCGGCATAGCCCATCCCCTGAAGCATGCCGCCGATGGCGGCGGCGCCGTCCAGGTACGCCTGGCGGGAGGAGCCGTAGGCGTCGGCCATGAGGTTCGCGTTCTCCTTCACCCGCGCCGCCGCGTTCCCGAAGACCTGGTCCGTCTTGTTGAACGCCTCGGTCAAATGCGCGGCGGCGGCCGCGCCCTTGAGCGCGACCGCCCCGAACGCGACCGCCGCGAGCGCCCCGACCTTGGCGAACGCCGAACCGACCGAGAGCACGGCCGAGGCCGAGGACCTGGCCATGGAGACGACGCCGCGGCCGATGGCGGCGGGGATCGCGAGGGCCGCGCGGGCGGCGCCCCTGACGATTCCGGCGAACCCCTTGACGACGCCGGCGAGTCCGCCGACGGCCGTCGGCGCCCACGACAGCGCCTCGCGTCCGTTTCTCAGGGCCGAGAACAGCGCGACGCCGGCTCCCTTCCAGTCCTTCCGGAACAACGCCGCGGTCAGCTTCGCCAGGTCGGCCGTCGCCCTGGCGGAGCCTCCGACGAGCCCCGTCATTCCCTCGGCGAACCGGAACACGCCCGCCGCCGCGCGGACGGCCCCCACGCCCACCGCGACGAACCCGGAGGCGATCTTGAGCAGGACGCCGCCCTCGAACGTCGCCAGCTTCACCGCGAATAGGCCGATGTCCGCGAAGAGCAAGTAGCGACGGACCTTGCGCGTCGCGGATCCAAACGCGGCCACGGCCGACGTAGTCGAGGCGATCCGACCGCGAAGGACGGCCGCCTTCTCGGCGTCGCGGGTGAACGCCAGCCGCAGCCGGTCCACGCCGACCTTGGTCCAGCCGGCGGCGCGGCCGAGGTCGGCGACGGCCGCCGCCGTCTCGGCGACCCCGATCGCCCCCTTGAAGGCCGAGAACGCCCGGCCCATCGTCAGCGCGCCGACGGCCGCGTCGCGGGCGACGGCCGTCGACCAGGACTTGACGATCCCGCGGGACTTGGCCATGTCTCGGGCCAGGGGCGCCGTGTCGGCCCTGACCGACAGGGCGATGCTTCCGATCAAGGCCATGGGCTACCGACTCCTCCCCAGGGCCGCCGCCTCGGCGAGGGCGCCCTTGCGGATCCCGATCGTGATCTCCAGCCGCGCGCGGCGCTTGGTGGCGTCGAACGCCCGCTTCATGGCGTGGGTCGCCGGCAGCTTCCTGGTGCCGAACTCGCGGAAGGCGGCGTAGAACGTCTTGTCGACGTAGGCGCCCTGGTTGATCCGGACGTCGATCCCCACGCTCTTGCGCCCGCCCCTGGTGGCCCGGACCTTGACGCCGCGGACGGTGGCGCCGGTCGATTGCGACGGTCGGCCGGAGACGGTCGGGTTCGGCGTCGCGGCGGCGATCTCGGCCTTCAC
Source organism: uncultured Planctomycetales bacterium (assembly GCA_937907525.1). Classification (GTDB taxonomy): domain Bacteria; phylum Planctomycetota; class Planctomycetia; order Isosphaerales; family Isosphaeraceae; genus Paludisphaera. The sequence continues at coordinate 10,642 of CALCIB010000151.1, forward strand.
CCGCGCCTGGACGGGCTTCATCCCCGCCCCCATCGCGCGCGACAGCACCTTGCGGCGGACCTTGGGCTCCAGCGCGTTCAAGGCCCGGTCGACCTTGGGAATCCCCGTGATCGCCAGCTTGAAGCGCGGGCCGCCGCTCCCCGACGTCGAGGCGCCCGAGCCGGCCCAACGCTTGCCCGCGCCCGCGACGCTCACGAGAGCGGCGTTCTGGGACGGGGGGCGTCGTCGTCGTCGTCCCGCGCGTCGAGAGGCTCAGACATCCCGAACGCATCGAGCAGGGTTTCGTCGGAGTCGATCCGCCAGACGGCCGAGGCGTGGAAGCCGTCGAGCGTCCGCTCGATCGAGAACCGGACGACGCGGTCGATCCGGACGCCGGTCTCGGGAAGCTCGACGTTCATCCCGGCGGGGGACTCGTTCACATGGATGAGCATGACGGCAGGTTCCTCGACATCAGGGTGGCGGTCTCCTCGGGGGAGAGCCGTTCGGATTCGACGGCCGACGCCCGGATCGGCCGGAGGACCAGGTCCTCCAGCCGCGGCGGCTTGCCGCCCGCGGCGGCGATGATCGTCTGGCAGACGTGGGCGTGATGGAGGTTGAGGTCGGGCAGGCCGACGATCCGGTCGAACGCCAGCCACGTTTCGTAGTCGGCGGCGGGCGTCGCGTCGATGTCGGCGAGGGTGATTCCCAGGGCCAGGGCCAGCCGGCAGCGGAGGAGCGTCGGCGACCCCGGCCGGGTCATTCCCCCTCCAGGTCCGCCACTTCCTTGGTGGAGTACTTGTTCAGCCGGATCGCGGCGTCCACGATCGGTTCGAGGGCGTCGCCGGCCAGCATGGAGAGGGCCTCGACGTCGGCGTCGGTGAACAGCGGCGCGCCGGTCTCGTCGACCGCCGAGGCGACGACCATGCGGGGCCGGAAGTAGCGGCCCTTGTCGCCGGCGTTGGCGATCTCCAGCTTGTCGCGTTCGGCGATGGTCATCTGGCGGACCATGACCTCGCCACCCAGGGCGGGGACGGCGACGGCCTCGGTCTTGGGTACGGGTCTGGAAAGGAAGGCGATACGGTCGAGCACGGGGCGGTTCCTTGGTTGCGGATCCGGGATCGGTCGTCGGGGCGTCGGGGCGTCGGGGGTCAGGTCCCCGATTCGGCGTAGGCGGTGATGGCGCCGGAGACCTTGATCGTGGCGGACGCCTCCAGGTTGCCGTCGGCGGCCTGGGCGGCGGGGGGCAGGGAGGTGAGGAAGCCGGCGAACTGTTCGCCCTTGCCGGGGGTGGTCGGGGCGACGACCCGCCAGTACATGAGGACCGGCGGGGTCTCGCCGGTGACGTACTTGCGCAGGGCGGCGTGGGCGGTGTCGGCGGGGTCGAACTGAAGCTCGAAGGTGGTCTCGCCGGGATCGACCCGGCCGGGGCGGAAGGTGCCCACGGCGTCGTCGTAAGTCGAGGTTTCGACCGATCCGACCTTGGGGTCGGGGAAGCCGACCGAGAGGATCCCGCCGACCTTCGTGTAGGTCCCGGAATCGGTGAGGGAGTAATAGAGCTTGGTTCCAAGCGCGGGGACGGCGGCCATGGTTCAGGCGACTCCGGGGAGGGCGGGGATGGGGACGCGGCGGCGGACCTTGATCTGGACGATCCGGCGGTGGAGCCACTCGTCGCGGCCGTCGGCGCGGCGTTCGACGGCCTCGGCGACGTCCTCGACGAAGCAGCCCAGGAGGACGACCCGGCCGACCTTGCCGCGGAGGCCGTGGAAGGCGGCGACGACGGCCTGGGCGGCGGCGTCGGCGTCGGCGGCGGCGAGGGCCTGGCAGTCGACCTGGAGCGAGGCGTCGGCCGTGCCGTCGCCGCCGTCGAGGTTGAGGCCGGGATCGTCGGCGGGGAACGAGAAGACGACGGCGGGCGGGGCCTTGCCTTGCGGAAGCGCCGCGTGGTGGACGCGCGGGCCGACCACGACGGTCAACTCGGCCGAGGCGGCCAGGATCGCGTACACGGCCTCCCTGAGCGTCCCGGGGCCCGTGTCCGGCCCGTGGACCTGGACGACGGCCGTTCCCGCGAGGGAGGCGGCGGCGAGCGCGTCGAGGAGCGTGGCGATCCCGGCGGGGGCGGCGCCCAACGCCCTGGCGGGGAGTCCGCCGTAGCCGGGGGGCTCGAACCAGAGGCCGTCGGGGTTGGCGGTGACGCCCGGCAGAGCGCCGCCGGAGGCCGGGGCGCGGGCGACGACGACGGGGACGGCCGTCCCCGCGATCGCCGAGCCGCCCTCGGGGACGTGGATCCGGGAGTCGCGCGGGACGAGGATCCCCCGGGCGTCGCCGCGATAGGTCCAGGCGATGCCGGTGGGGCCGTCCCCGGGGGAGACGATCGGTTCCCCGCGATAGGTCGCGATCGCCGCCATGGATCAGCCCAGTTCGATGTAAGGCGTGTAGACCGTCTTGCCGCCCTGGCAGGCGACGAACGGACACGGGAGCACGTCCGAACCGATCAGGGCGCCAGACTCGGCCCCGAGGACGAAGTAGCCGGTGATCGTGGTCCCCGGCGGTACGGTCCAGGACGCGGCCTCGGAGTAGACCGACGCGCCGACGCCCGATCGACCCGGCACGCCCTCCGGGTCGATCGGCGCGGCGACGACTGGGGTCCCCCAGGCGTCGGGGCCGATCCGCCTCGCGAGCGTCTTGCGGGCGTAGCCGTCGTGGTCGGCCTCGGCGGCGAGGTACCGCGCGGCGGTCTCGTCCTCGGCCTGTTCGACCGGGGCGGTGGTCATGCAGAGGAGCCAATCCTCGCCGCCGCCGGCTTGCGAGAGCAGTTCCGAGAGCAGCTTGACGGCCCCCTCGCGCGCGATGGTGAACACGGCTCAGCCCCCAGTCGCGATTTCGGCCGCGGCCTTCTTGCGCATCAGCCGGATCGCCAGGTCGCTCGCCATCTCGACGAGGTCGGACTCCTCGGCGTGGTCCCGGATGAGTTCCGAGAGCAGGATGGGCGCGGCCTCGTTGCTCCAGACCGTTTGATGGCGGGTCACGAATCCGACGACGACCGCCAGGTCGAACCCGAAGGTCACGCCGACGTCGCCGGGGACCTTCTCCGCGCGGAACGGGAGCAGGTCGCAGTTGTCGAGAATCACGGTTCACGCGCCTTTCGGGGTTTCGTGGCAGCGGACGGTCAGTTCCGTCCCGCGCGTCTCCCAATCCGCGACGGCGGAGATCGCCAGGGTCCGATCGGTCCCGGCGATTCGGAAGCGGCCGGTGGAATCGATCCGCGGGTCGTGGCGGCAGGTGACTTCGTGGTCGGCCGACGCGCGGACTTGCGGGCCGGCGTCGACGGTCTCGTCGCCCTTCAGGGGTCGGAGCCTGGCCCAGAGGCCGAAGGCGTCGGTCCACTCGTCGTGGGACGCGCCGCCGCCGCCGTCGACCGTCGCGGGGGTTTGGTAGACCAGGCGGGTCCTCAGACGTCCGGCCCTCACGGGTAGCCTCCCCAGCGGGCCGGCGCGAGCAGGCCGTCGAGTCCGGGAAGCTCGGCGAGCGAGACGCCGGGGACGACGGCCTCGCGGTTCTCGTAGTGGGCGCCGATATGGAGGAGCATCCAGTCCTTGAGCGAGGCGGGGACGTCGGCGGCGGAGGCGTAGCCGGCGGTGTAGACGACCTCCACGGCGGCGAGGCCGGGGCGGACGCAAGGGCAGCACGCGCCGAGGACGGGGCGGATGCGTCCCGGAGGTCCCTCGTCGACCTCGTAAAGCGACGGGTCCAGGACGCGGACGACGCCCTCGACGTCGCGGTACGAGACGGCGTCGATGGTCAGGAGCGCGTCCTCGATCCGGATCTCCCGGAACCAGCGGCCGTCGAACGACTGGGGGGCGGGCCAGCGCTCAAGCGACAGACGCCAGGACGTTGGGAGCAGGGTTCGCGACGTCGCCTCCTCGGCCGCCTCGCGGGCCGCCCGGATCAAGCGGCCGATCAGCGCGTCCTCCAGGTCGTGTTCGACGCGGAGGTGGAGCTTGGCCTCGTCGAGCGTCAACGGCTCGCCGGCCGGGGGCGTCACGAGACGGCGCGGCATCTTATTTCGCCTTCCTCCTGGGCGCCCTCGGTTCGGGCTGGGGCTCGGGTTCCGGCTCGGGCTCGGGCTGGGGCTCGGGTTCCGGTTCCGGCTCGGGTTCCGGCTCGGGTTCGGGCGTCGGCGGTGGATCCGGGAACGGCTCCAGGGCCTCGGCGTAGCCGGCGGCCACCAGGTCGCGGGCCGTCGCGAGGGGGACGTCGGCCGGGGCGCCGGCGTCGATGCAGCCGCCGGGGCCGGCGAGGATCGTGCGCATGCGGATCTTCACGGTCGCTCCGGGGGAGTCGGGCGGGCGCGGGGCGCCCGCCGTCGGATCGGATCATCAGGCCAGCTTGCAGCGGCTGAACGCCTCGGCCAGGACGGGGGCGCCGTCGACCCAGCGGCGGGAGATGAAGCCGATTTCACTGGTGTCGGAGTAGCGCTCCACCAGGCGCTGGATCCGGAGGTCGGAGACCTCGGCGATCCAGTAGTAGCGCAGGCAGCCGATGGCGCCGACGTAGAGGCCGGTGGTGAAGGTGGCGGGGACGTACTCGCTTTCGGCGACGGCGATCCCCAGCAGGCGGTCGGGCTGTCCGGCCTGGACGGAGGGTTGCCAGAGGTAGTTGTTGGTCGTGTCCTTGAGCTTGGAGACGGCCTCGATCGCCGTCCGGCTCCACATCCATCGGCAGGTGGGGTCGGCGCGGTAGCCGGGCTTCAGGCTGTACTTCATGGCGATCAGGGTGTCGGCCGTGATCGCGGTGGTCGTGTTGGTGCCGGTGACGTCGCGGGTCGTCGGGACGCCGTTGGCGCTGGCGGTGAAGATCCCCAGCGGCTTGCCCGTGCCGTTGCCGGTGAGGTACGCCTTCTCCTCGGTGATGGCGTTCTTGTACGCCAGTTCGTCCTGGATGAGGCGCTCGATGTTGGAGTCGCGGTCGGACGCCTCGATCGAGATCTTGGCGAGCTTGCTCATCAGGTAGGGCTTGAGGTCGCGACGGTCGAGGGCCATCGTCGTGTCCTCGGTGACGGCGGCGACCTCGCCCGACCAGTCGGCGTCGGCCATGCGCGAGGTCAGGCGGGGGACGCCGACGGTCTTGGCGCTTCCGATCCGCTGGATCCTGGCGAGGGGTCGGACGAAGACGAGGTCGTCGATCCCCTTGACGATCTCGGCGGCGAGCTGGGTGGGGGTGACGAGGTAGCCGCCCTTGGAGTCGGTCCCCAGGACGGTGTCGCGGAACTCGCGGGGGATGGCGGCGTGGCGGACCTGGCCGGTGGCGAGCCACTCGGCGTAGACGGATCGGTATTCGGCCGATTCGCGGTACTGGCCGGCCGTCCGGTTCTCGGGCCGGTTCGACGCTCCGCCGGCCGCGGAGCGCTCGCCGCCGGCCATGGGGTCGCTGACGCGCTCGTCGGCGGTCTCCAGGCTGGCCTCGGCGGCTTCGAGCCGTTCGAGGTCCTCGTAGCGGCGTCGGAGTTCGTCGGCCGCGTTCATGAGGCGGTCGAACTCGGCGCGGTCCTCGGCGGTGGGGCCGCCCTGGCGGGCCTCGGCCTCGGCGTGCTTTTGACGGGCCTGGGCGATCAGCCCGGCGCGCTCCTCGCGGAGCTGGACGGCGGTCTTCATCCGGCTTGGTCCTGACTGTGGTGCGAGTCGAAACGGAAGGTCGGTTGGTTCGTGGGTCGGCGTTTATCAGGCGGATTCGGCGAGCCGGAGCCGGAAGTGGGCGCGGGTCGCCCAGGCGTCGTCGCGGTCGCGCGCGGAGCGGAGGGCGTCGAGCGATCGGACTGAGACCTCGGTGGCTCGATAGGCCGGGTAGGCGACGATCGAGACGTCGTCGATCCTGGAGAACTCGGTGATCTCCCGGATGACCCCGGTCGGCTCGGAGCGCCAGACCTGGCCGCGGCTGGGGTCGTCGAACATGTAGAACCGGAACGACGATTCGGCGAGGTCGCCGCGCTCGACGAGGGCGGCGTAGTCGCGGGCCATCTGGGTGTCGGGCGGGTCGGCCTCGTAGCGGAGTCCGCGGGAGTCCTCGGTCAGCCGGAGGGTGCCGTTGCGGGTGCGGCCGAGGATGAGCGACGGGTCGTGATTGACGACCAGGCGGACGTCGGCCCCGGCCAGGGCGGCGGCGAACGCGCCGGGCCTGATGATCTCCCGGAACCCGCCCAGGTCCTCGGAGAGGGAGTTGAAGACGGCCGCGTAGCCGACGATCCGCTTCTTTCCGTCGACCTGGTCGACGCGGAGTTCGGAGGCGGCGAGGGAGCGGACGTCAGCCTTGGGGGTGGTCGGGGTCATCGTTCGTCGCCTCGACGGATGAGGTGGTTTCGACGTCCGGTTCCCTTTCCGGTTCCGGTTCCGACGTCGGTTCGTCGGCCGCCGCGGGGTCGGGCGTCGCGGCCGGCTCGCCGACGCGCTTGAGTTCGGTGAGGTTGAGCTGGACGGTGTACTTGCCGCCGCCGTCGTCGGCGCCGATGGGGGAGGCGTTCTCCTTGCGGCAGACCTGGTCGCGGTTCATCCAGCCGTTGCGGATGGCGATCTCGTAAGCCTGGTAGCGCTTCAGGAGGTCGCCGCGAAGGAGGGCCTCGACGGTGTGCTCGGCGTAGACGCCGGCCTTGCGTTCCGACGGGCTGAAGAGCTTCAGCGCGGCCTGTTGCTCGAAGGCGACCAGCCAGGGCATGAGGGCGGTGTTGAGGTAGTCCTGGTTGCTGGCTTCGAGGTTGGCGAGGTGGGCCTGGGAGTAGTCGCCGACCTTGTGGGGAGGGGCCCGCCAGGGCCGGGCGACTTCGAGCACCTGGTACTTGCGGGCCTCGAGGAGTTGCGACTTCTCCGGGTCGATCGTGGTCGGCGTGTAGGTGCCGCCCTCTTCGAGCACGGCCGTGCCGTGGCGCTTGCCGGGGCCCTTGAAGCGGTGCTCCCAGTCGCGGACGAACTCCAGCTTCTTCTGCCGGCTCTCGAACTTCTTCGCCAGGGAGATGACGCCGCCGGGGTCGGAGCCGTTGCGGAAGAAGTCCCCCTGGAAGGCTTCCTCGGCGAGTCCGACGCCGATGGCCCGCTCGATCAGTTCGACGAAGCTCCAGCCCGAGACGCCGTCGAAGCCCAGGCCGGCGAGGTGGAAGACCTTGGAGGCCGGGAGCGTCTGGCCGCCCGCGAGGTGGTAGACGAGGGCCCTGGTCGTCTTGTCGCGCTTGACGACGACGGTGGACGGGTCGATCAGGTGGAGCGCCGCGGGGCGGGGCCCCTTGCGGACGATCTCGGCGTAGCCGTTGCCCCAGAGCAGCGCGTGGACCATGAGGGCCTGGCGCCAGTTGATCGCGGTGGTCTCGCCGTCGGGGGAGACGTTCAAGAGGTCGTCGACCGGGTGGTCGTCGGCGATCAGCCGGCCGCCGTCGGCCTGGCGGCGGTAGACGCGGCACGGCAGGGCGGCGACGTCGGTGGCCAGGACGTTGAGGACCGCCAGGAGCGCCGGGAACTTCACGGCGGTCCAGGGGTTGACGACCATGCCCGCGGTGTCCTCGGCGGGCTTATAGAAGATCTCCTCGCCCTGGACGTACCGCGGCTCGGGGTCGCCGACGACGATCGGCGAGGCGTCGGCGGTGAAGGTGGCGAAGGAGAAGGAGGCGGTCATAGGACGAGGAGGTCCTCGGATTCGTAGCAGGTGATCGGGCTTTCGCCCGCGCCGGAGGTGGCGGCGGCGATGGCGTCGACCAGGGCGGAGAGCCCGTCGACCTTCCGCCGGGACCGGACCTTGTCGATCTTCATGTTGCCGTTGGAGTCGCTGATCGCGACGGCGTTGGAGGCGTTCCAGCGGAGGATGGGGTTGCCGCCGTGTCGGATCCGCTCGGAGAGGACGAGCCGGAGCAGTTCCTTGGTGGGGACCGTCACCGACTGGATCGCCTGGCTGAAGAACTCGACGGCGACGCCGTCCTCGTCGCGGAGGGTGAGGCAGAGGTCGAGGGCCTGGTGGCGGTCGACGAAGAGCTTGCGGAGGTCGAACCCGGCGTGCGTCTCCTGGATCCGCTTGCGGATCCAGCGGTAGTCGACGACGTTGCCGGGGGTGAGCGTGATGAGCCCCATCCGGGCCCACTCGCGGTAGGGGACCTGGTGCTTCAGTTCGAGCGCCTCGATCCCGTCCTCGGGCAGGAAGAACTCCATGAAGACGTCGAACCCGTCGTGGACGTCGCCCTGGATCCAGGCGAGGGCCGAGAGGTCGTCGACGGTCGAGAGGTCGAGTCCGCCGAAGATCGTCGATCCCGGCTCCATGGGCCTGGGGGGCGACGCGCAGGCGTCCCACTTGTCGAGGGCGACGAAGGCCGAATCGGACGCGGTGACGATGTTCAAGCGGAGCCGCTTGAAGTTGGCGAGGAGCGACGGGTTTCGCTTCGCCTCCTCAAGCTCGCGCCGGAAGTCCTCGACCTGGATCGTCTCGCCGAGCGACGGGTTGGCCTTGCGCCAGGTCGCGGGGTCGTCGACGTCGTCGGTCTCCAGGGCCCGGTAGACGATGCCGAGATGGGCGAAGTCCGGGACGACGCCGTCGTTGACCTTCTCCGAATACTCGCGCTGTTCGTACCACACGCCGTCGGCGGACTCGCCGGCGGTTGTGATCGAGCCCAGGATGGGTTGAGCCCTCGCGGCCGATCCATAAGCGAACACGTCCCACATGTCCCGCTTCTTCTGGCGGTGCAGCTCGTCGAAGACGACGTGGGAGGGGTTGGCGCCGTCCTTCGATGCGACGTCGGCCGAGTTGGCTATGAACGTCCCATGTTTGCCGTCGAGACAGGCCGCACGCCTCGCCCGCTTGGCGAGCCGGAAGAGGGGCTTGAGGACGGTGGACGACTCAATCATCTTCACGGTCTCGTCGAAGATGATCCCGGCTTGACTCCGATCGACGGCGTTGACGTGGATCTCGGGCGACGCCTCGCCGTCCAACAGGCAGAAGACGATCAGCAGCGCGCTAAGCATCGTGGACTTGCCGTTCTTCTTGGCGACTTCCAAGTAAAAACGGCGGAACCTGCGCGTGCCGTCCGGGTTCCTCCACCCGAACAGTCGCATAATGAAGTCCTTCTGCCAGTCGAGGAGCCGCAGCGGTTTCCCACCCCACCGGCCCTTGGACTGTCGGCAGTGGGTTTCGACGAACCGAATCGCCTTCAGGCCGGGCGCCTCGTCGAACCAACATCCCTTCTCGACCGCCAGGCGGTCGGAGGCGTTGCGGATCCACTTCGGATCGGGTTGGAGCCATTCCTGAATCTGATCCACGATGGTTCATTGGTCATGCGGTGTCGTTCATCAAGAATTCGGCGAGCGGGTTCGCGGGGGCTTCTCCGGCCGCCTTAACGCGGGACCGCGAGCTTGGGGTGAGGCCGAACTCGATCAGCATCCGTCGGTAAAGGTCGCGGGCCTTGTAGTCGAGCGGGTCGAGGCGGAAGAGCGCGTAGGCTTCGCAAAGCAGCGCCAGGGCCGGGCGGTCGCCTTCGGTCAGCAGCCCGACCGAGGAGAGCAGCGGGGCCAGCTCCGCCCAGTGCTCGCGCGCGTGGGCGAGGCCGTCGGCGAGACAGCAGAAGTGCTCGGGGAGGTCGAGGTCGGCGTCGGGGATCCGGGGCTCGGCCTGGTTGATCCGGTCGGCTCGGTCGCCGTCCAGGATCTTCAGGGCCGTCGGCTTGGGCTTTCGGCCTCGCATCGCGCGACCCCCGTCGAATTCGAATCGCCAATTTTGTCAAAAAACGCGCGCGCCCCCGCCGCGGTCTTCAAGTTCAAGGGCATGCAGGTTTTCACCCCCCCTCCCTCCGCGTAGGTGCATGCACCTACGGGCGGGGCTTCCGGGCGGCGTGGAGGCGGCTGTGGCAGCCGTGACACAGGGTCTGGAGGTTCTCCAGCACTAGGCCGAGCGACGGCGCGTCACGCAGTTCGACGACGTGGTGGACGTGCGAGCCGAGGTTCAGTCGGCGGGGCTTGGCCTGGAGGCAAAGCTCGCAAAGCGGGGATTCGCGGAGCTTGATCCTCCGCACCGCTTTCCATTCGGTCGAGTTGTAGAACCGCTTGGATTCCGCGTCGCGACGGTTCCGGTCGTATTCCCGGTGGCGCGACCCCGGATCGGGCGTCGGCGCGTGGAATGGGATCCGCTGAGGCATGGCTTGCTCAACCCCCGAACACGACGACCGCCATCGCCCGCGACGCGATCTCGATCAGGCCGGCGGCCATCATCGCGACCCACGCGACGGTCAAGCAGGCGTCGGGCCGACGGTGTTCGACCGTCCCCGGCCCCGTCGGCTTCGACGGGATCATCGCCGGGCGCGGCTCAAGGCCGCTCACTGTCCTGGACATCACCGTCCCTCCTCGCGCCTGATTGGGTCGCCGTGGGTTCGCGCGCGAGACAACTCCGACTCGGCCGCGGCGATCTCCGAACGCAGCTCCGCGAGCCGCGCTTCGAGGTCGAGCCGATCGTTGGCCCGGCGCGCGGCCCGCCAGCGGTCGTAACCCGCGAGCACGCCCGACCAAACCAGCAGCCCGATCCCAACCCAACGCGCGACCTGCTCCTGACTCGCATGCCCCACGACGAACGCAGTCGCTCCCGCGAACGCCGCGCCGAGACTCCCGGCGTGATTGGTCGGCGGCATCCGGAACCCCCGCGCATGGATAAGGCCCTCGACCGACCGGGACGTCGGAGAGGGCCTCGTGAAATGATCGGTCGGGGCGCATCGACCCCTATCTATCAGTGCCACATGATTCGAGCTTTGCGAATCAAAGCGACCGCCGCCGCCGCCGGGAACGCGGCCTATCCCGAAACCCCGAAGCGAGTTGGACCGCTCGGAAAATCCTCGTCCGAGTGACCTTCGCGAAACTTCCGCGTCGCCTCCTCGTCGAGCGGATCGACCAACCTCAGCGAGATCCAGCACCGGGCGTCCTCGTGCCAGCCCGCGTCCACCCCCTTCGGCGGATGCTCCCGATGCACCGCCACGTCCACCAGGCAACCCGCCGGCGCGCCGTTGGGGAGCCGGCCGTAACGCATCCAGACCACTTCATCGGAATCGGCGTCCGGCGGGCGATGGATCCGGAGCGGCGTCGGGGAGGGAACGGGAACGGGAACGGGCGTCGTCGGCATGGTCGCGGCCTCGCGAGGTCGATCCGGAATCGTCGCGCCTCGGATTGTAGCAACCGCCGCCCGCGATCCGCGGATCATACCGCCGACGCCGCGCCCCCACGGTCGTGGGGGCGCATCCCGGCGGCGGCCAACCAAGCCCGCCCGGCCCGTCGCCTCTTGGCGACGCCCCGCCGCCGCCACCAGTCGCCAACCGGCGACGCCGACGACGTCGCCAGCCGGCGACGCCCCGACCAGCGAACCCCCCGAAACCACGGTGAAACCCATGCGCCGCAAGGCCGTCCTCTACCTCCGAACCGCCACCCGCCGCCAGCACGCCGACGGCTCCTCGATCTCCGCCCAGGAGGACGCCTGCCGGCGACTGGCCGACGACCTCGACCTCCCCGTCGCCGAGGTCTACGCCGACGTCGGCGCCTCCGGACGCCTGTCTCCCGCCATGCGCCCCGGCCTCGAATCGGCCCTCGAAGCGCTCTGTCAAAGCGCGGTTCTGATCGCCGCCGATTCCGACCGCCTCGCCGTCGGCGACCCCACGCTCGCCCTCCTGCTCCGCGAGGTCGAACAGCGCGGCGCCACCGCCGCCGCCGGCCTCCTCGCCGCGACGGCCGCCTGACCCGTGGCCGCCACCGCCAGGGCCGTCGTCTACGTCCGGGTCAGCACCGACGACCAGGCCGAGCACGGCGTCTCCATCAAGGCCCAGGAGCAGGCGTGCCGCGACTTCGCCGCCGGGAAGGGCTGGACCGTCGCCGACGTCCTCGGCGACCCCGGCGTCTCGGGATCGACGCCTGTCAACGCCCGACCCGGCTTGCGGGCCGCGATCGACCTCCTCGCCCCCGGCGACGTCCTCCTCGCCTACAACCGCTCCCGGCTTTTTCGCGCCGCTCCGATCGTGATCGCCATGATCGAGGCCGAGGTCGCCGCCAGGGGGGCGTCGATCCGCACGGTCTCGATCGAAGGCACGGGGTCCGACTCCGCCGCCGACGTCTTCGTCCGCCGCATCATGGACGCCCAGGGCGAGCACTGGATCAACGCCGTCCGCGAGGGGACGCAGCGCGCCCTCGATCACAAGCGGGCCCACGGCGAGGCCCTCGGCAACATCCCCTACGGCTGGCGGCTCGCCCCCGACGGCCTCCACCTGGAACCCGACCCCGCCGACGCCGGCCTGGTCGAGACCGTCCGCCGACTCAGGGACGCGGGCCTCGCCTACCGCCGGATCGCCGAAGTCCTCCCCCACCTCGGCTACCGCCCCAAAAAGGGCGCCGCCGAGTGGTCCCACACCTCCGTCCGCCGACTACTCGGCAAGGTCAAGCGCTGGCGACAGGCCAAGCGCGCCCGCGAACTCGCCGAGGCTCTCAAACCCAAGGAGCCCGCCCCGTGCCCGACGAGACCATCGCGGACCAGCTCCGCAAGGCCCTCGACGACGATCCCCGCAGCCTCCAGGCCCTCGCCGCCGCCGCCGACGTCCCCAAGTCCGCCCTCTGCCGCTTCGTCAAGCGGGAACGCGGCCTGACCCTCGATACCGCCGCCGCCGTCACCAAGGAGCTTGGGCTGTCCCTCGTCTCCACCGCACGCCGCAAGAGGACCCGGAAGTGACCCCGACGACCCGGCGACGACCGCCCAAGCCCTACCACTCCCGAAGCGGGATCGACCTCTACCACGGCGACTGCCGCGACGTCCTCCCCCGGCTCGCGCAAGGATCTTGCGCGGCCGTCGTCACCGACCCGCCCTACGGTCTCGGGATCGGGGGGCGGACGTGGGACGACGACGTCGCGTTCTACCGCGAGACATGGCGCGCCGTCGCCCAGGCCCTGGCGCCCGGCGCGCCGCTCTTAGCGTTCGGCGGCACGCGCACCTGGCACAGGCTCGCGATGGCCGTCGAACTCGCCGGCTACACGATCGGCGACTCCCTCGCGTGGCTCTACGGCGAGGGAAGACCGTCGTCCCAAAACCGACTGAAGCCCGCCTGGGAACCGATCCTGTTGGCGTGGCTCGGCCGCCGGTGCAACCCGCTCGGGATCGACGGCTGCCGCGTCCCCGGCGAACCCCGCCCCTTGGTCGTCGACCGAAAATCGATCGCTCGCAAAGGCCGGACTTACAACGGCGGAATCAGTAGCGGACGCCGGGTGGGGCTGACCGAAAAGGGCCGCTGGCCGGCGAACGCGGTCCATGACGGCTCATCGGCCGTCCTCGCCGCGATCGGTCCCGGCGCTAGGTTCCTTTACCAGGCCAAGGCCCGTCATCCGAAGCAGAGGGGAGCGGACAACGACCACCCCACGGTCAAGCCGCTACCGCTGATGGACTGGTTGGTCAGACTGGCGTGTCCCGAGGGCGGGACCGTCCTGGATCCCTTCGCCGGCAGCGGAACCAACATGGTCGCCGCCGCCCTGGCCGGTCGCCGCGCCGTCGGGATCGAGCAATCCGAGGAATATTGCGAAATCGCCGCCCGCCGCATCGACGCCCTGGCCGACGTCGCCGCTTGAACCACCGGAGAACGCATGCAAATCATCGACGACCTTCGAGCCCTCCCCGATCACTACCGGGCCGCCATCCTCCCGTCGCTGAGGTCGAACCATGGGCCCCGAGGCATCCTTGGCCCTCGCGGCGAACCCGACCCCGAGCCGGAACCCATCGACAACCGCCACGCGCGCCGCAAGGCCGCGGCCATCGACCGCAAGCGCCGCCGGCTGCTCCGGCGCGTCGCGTCGGACGCCGCGGCGTGAAAACGACGACGGCGGCCGAGGCCCTCGCGAGCCCCGCCGCCGTCGTCTACCGATGTATCGGGCATGGTCGCTACCGGGCCTTCGCGCCTCGCTTAACCGAGTCTTGATCCTTGAGCGACCTCGCCGACTGGTCGACCTGCTTCGCGCACGACGGGCAGACGTCGCTCAAAGGCCCGAACGTCATCGGCCGCATCCGCCGGAAGTCGCTGGCGCCCCGCATCCCATCGACGATCGAGCGCATCACGTTGCCAGTCACCAAAACCGTCGTCCCGAGCGACCCGCACACGTCGCAAACCATCGTCAGCCGCACCATCAGTCACCTCCGTTAGCATCAAAACAAACGCATCTGTCCCGGCAGGTCGGCCGGCTCGGCCGGCTTCGCGCGCCGCGACTTGAGCCCGAGTTGGAAGCGGACCTCGGTCAACCAGACCTTGTACAGCCACCCGTGGGCGCACCAGTAGGGCTTGCGGCGTCGGACGGCCGTCTCCAGGTCCTTGCCGGTCAACCCTCGCGATTCGGCGTCCTCAATGGCCTCGGCGACGATCGGCGCGACGTCGTCTCGCCACGTCCGGCGAGCCATCAGTCACCTCCCCGCAACCGGGCGAAGTAGTAGATCACGAGCCCCACCGCCGGCCCGTACTGAAGGCACAGCAGCGCGAAGACAAACCCTTTCACGGCTGGCCCCCTTCCGGCGTCGTCCACACTCCCTGACGTCTCAGATTCAGATCCCAGAGCTTCGTGGTCATCCGCCCGAGAATCTCGCCGCTTTCCGTTTGCCAGTAAACGAAAGCCGCATCATGGCGAACGCATGTGACCACATGGTCTTCATCGAAGAACCGCATCACGAGCTTCGACCCGAACCGCCTTCGGTAGTCTTCCAGATTCACGACCCTCCCCCTTCCTCGTCCGCCGCCGCCAACCGCCAGTGGGTCGGCGCGTCGGAGACTCGGGTGGACTTACCCTGGACGTACCACTCCTCCGGCTCGTACCAGTGGGGACCGAATCGAACCAGCTTGCGGGGCACGCTCACGGATCCGTCGACCTGGTCGACCATCGTCCAAACCACCACGCCCCAAGGCGCCGTGTCCGCCGCCCTCCAATCGCTTTCGTCCCAGAGCCCGGGGCTTTCGGTCACGTCCCGGAACTCACGGTCCAAACGCCTTCGCTCGCTCACAGATCACCCCCTTCCGCCGCCCGGAACGCCGTCAAGTCGGGAAGATCCGAATCATCACCGCCAGACCGATCGCACTTCGCCATGAGCGAGGTCCGGCTCTCTCCCCGAACGTGCCGCGCATGCCATTTCAACAACTCACCAACCTGCGTCAGTTGATGTAAAGGCAAGTACATCGGCAGGTTGAGCATGATGCTGACGATTCTGTCTTCAGCCTCGGTGCGCCATTGCTCCGTGTGGCGGACGCCGGAATCCCGGAAGATCTGATGCACGGCCGCGATCTTTTGATCTCGCAACGACGGCATCATTGCCCTCCTTCCGCGTCTCGGATCGACCCCGCCACGTCCACGGGATCGCCGACGCCCCAGAGGGTCCGCCCGGTGCGGGCGGATACCGTCACGATCACGCCGACGCCCGGCGTGCCGTCGCCGGCGGCGCCGCGGTCGGCGATCCAAAAGTGGAGGTAGGGCCGCTTGAGCATGCCCACGGCCGGGACGGTCGGGGCGTAGCGGGCGACGGGCTCGACGCGGCCGTCGCCGTGGACCGTCAGGTCGACGTAGCCGGAGACCCGATCCACCGGCAGTCGCGACCGCGACGGCGAGGCGTCCGCCCACCCGGTCGCGTCGATCACCGCCCCCGCCAACTCCAGCCCCAGCCCGTCGGCCGCCGGAGCCGGCCGCGGCCGAATCAGGTAGCGGGAGTTGACCACCGGGGCGTTCAAGCGCCACGACTCGCACTCCGTCGACCACTCGTCGGGCTCGTCGACCTCACCGTCAGTATCGTCGTCCAGCCCGTTGTAACCCTCGTCGATCCACCCGTCGTCATCGTCGTCGAACCCGTTGACCAGCAGCAGCCAATCGGCCCAGCCGTCGCCCCTGTCCAGCCCCGTGCCCAGGCCCGGCCCGTAGTTGACGAACCCCTCGGGATTGGCCTCCACGACCGGCCCGCACACCGTGTAGACCTTGCCGGCAAGCTCCACCCGGTCTCCCAGCCTCACCCGCCACGCCCAGGACGTCGGCTCGTTGGGGGCTCGAAAGCCCCCCTCGTCGTAGGCCACCTCCTGCTCCAGGACCAAGGCCCGCGTCCCCAGCGCCGGGAACCCGGCGGGGAAGGTGCTTCGGATCGAAACCCGCCCGTCCTGGATCGCGTCGGGCCGCTCCAGCGGCACCACCCGCGAGTAGGCCAGCGGCGCCGTCGGATCGACCGACCCGTCGGCAAGCCGCTTGATGGGGAACGCGGCGTCGGGCACCAGCCGGAGCCCCGCCACGCCGTCCCGCTGGGCCCTCGCCGTCGCCGCCGCCAGCTCGCCTTGCAGCAACCTCGCCGCGCGTCCGGCCGCGTCGCGGCCCGTCGCCTCCAGCACGACGGGGAGCGCCGCCACGGCGATGATCCCGACGATCGCCAGCACGGCCAGCAACTCGATCAGCGTGAACCCCCGGGGGATCGTCCGGTACTTGGACTCCCCCAGACACGCGGTCGCCGCCGTCGCGGCGTCGTCCCTCCCCGGACCACCCGTCAGTTTGCGGTAACACCCGGCGCAGTAGTCCCGCGGGCCCTGGCCGGCGATCAGCGTCTTGCCGACCCGCCACTGAAGACACCACGCCCGGAACCGCAGCGCGTCCTCCTGGTCATCAACCTGATCGACCCGACACTCCCGAGTGATCGACGTCCCGCACGAGTCGCACGCCAGCGACACCGAAACCCGGTCGTCGTCCTCCAACGGCCGCCGCCAGTTGGAATCCGCCTCGCAACACAGCACGACATAGGTACTCATCGACGCATCCTCCCTTCCCGCGTTCGAACCGGACCTCAGTACCGCCCCGCCGCCACGTCCCGCAGGTAGGCCCACAGCACGGGCCACCAGCCCTCGCGGACCCCGCGGCGGATGACCGCCTCCACGAGCACGAACCAGGTCGCCCCGGCGAGGAACACGACGTCCGCCGACAGCCGTTCCGACCACCAGGCCCACGCCGCCGCGAGGGCCTCGCGAGCGCGGGCCGATCGGTCGTGATAGGGCCCCGGCGCCCCGTCGTCGGCGACGAACCGCTCGGGACCGTCAACCCGGTCGATGGCGATCCCCGGCCTGGCCGGGCAGTGCTTGGGCAGCACCAGGTGGAGCGCGAAAGCCGGCGGATAGAGCGCCAATCGGATCAAGGCTCGCTTCATGTCACGGTCTCCGGATAAGAGCCGGAGCCGCGGCGGAACCCCCGCCGCGGCTCGCGGCGAGGGTCAGTTGACGGGAACGGTCGGCCGGCGCTTCAGGACGCGCGGCGCTTGCGGAAGGAGAAGGGCGACCTGGGCGACTTGCGCCCCAGGTGAAAGCCGATCTTCCGCTCCCGCTTCGCGCCATCGTCGGCGCGATCCGGGTTGAAGCTGATCTTCCGACCGAGCTTCGCGAGGTTGGCGAGGTCGGCGTGGCGATAGAGGGCCGAAGTCGAGGGTTTCGTGTGCCTCAACACGCGCTGGATTTGCGCGTCCGAAAGGCCCCAGAGCGTTTCGGCGTGAGTCGCCCACGAATGTCGAAGGATCTGCCAGGTGACTTCGCCGGTCACCTCGGCCGCCACCGCCGCCGCTTGAAGCGCGTCGATCGGACGCCGGCCGGGACCGCCGCCGTGCCAGACCTTGGCCCCTCGCACGCCCGGCCACAGCCACTCGCCGTCGCCGACGCGCGGGGCCCAATCCGCCAGGATCGACGCCAGCTCCGGCGGCATCGGGACGGGCAACCCGGACCCCACCGTCTTGAGCGGTCGCTCCGGGATGTCCCGAAGCCAGATCACGCCGCGCGTCGGGTCCAAGTCCTGGACGCGCAGGAACAGCCCCTCGTCGCGCCGGACACCCGTGTACGCGATGGTTGACACTAGCGCGTACAAGCGTCGATCCCACCACTCTCCGGGCGCCCCGGCCCTGCGCTCCAGGTGGGTGAGCAGCTTGACCACCTCGGCCCATGGCAGGTGCCGGGGGTCGTCGTCGATCGGGATCTTCGGCTTGAGGAGCCGCCAGTTGGGCGGACGCTCGGCATAGCCCTCCGTGATCGCGTAGGACACGGCCGATCGGATCACGCTGATTTGACCGGCGACCGTATGCGGGGCGCGATCGGCGCAATGGTCGGCCCGCCATCGCGCCACGGCCTCGGTGGTGACTTCCGCCGTCGTCGCGACGCCGGACTCCTCCAATTCGCGGAGGAGTTGATCGAACTTCTGCACCGTACTGGCACTCATTTCGAGTTGCCGATACACTCGGGTGATCCGCTCCCGAAACTCGGCGAGCGGTAAGGGATTGGTCGGCATGGGCTGGCACCTCCATCCAGCCACATAGTTCACGAGCCGACCGAAAACCACCAATTCGAGGGGGAGCAACAAGGCACAGGTCGTTTAGGTCACCGGGCCCATCAGATCGACGCAATCGTAAGTCTGGGGGGGCCGAATTCGTAAAGCTGAAGTCCTGGGTTCGAGTCCCAGAGGTGGCTTTCAATCCCTTCGGCCGAGCCTTCCTCTTGAAGCGGCCGGCCATGCTTCCCAAAACCCCGCGGGAGTTTCCTCATGGAGCCGACCGAGGCGGTGGCTCGATGGCAGCGCTGGGCGGTTCGCGGCGATCCGAGCCAGCTCGACGACGTCGTCGAGAGCATCGGCCACGCGGACCCTTCGCGGTGGGAACGGGTTGAAGGTCCTCCCCCGTCGCCATCGTGGTCTACCCTTCTGGTTCGATCGGACTCCATCTGGTATGTCCTCAAGGCGTCCGACAAGGGGGCTGGGGTGACGGTGAGCCTGGAACGCCCCAGTGGTTCCGAGTTACGTGGGGGCTGGGTCTGGCCAGTCGACCGGTCGCGCGGCGATGCCCCGGCCTTCGCGGCCGACGCCTGGGGCCGGGTGATCGAGTTCCTGGAGGAAGGCGTCGTTCCCGCCGCTCGGAAGGCCGGGGCCGACGTGTTCGCGCCTTCGCGGTCGCGGATCTTCGAGGCCGACCTGCCGACGGAAGTCCAAAGCGCGCTCGCCGCGTTTTCGGGAGCCTCGAATCGATCGTTGCCGCTGAACGACGAGGCGTCCGCGGCCTGGCAAGGGTTCGTCGTGGCGGCGTTCCGGTCGGGGGACGCCATCGACCCCGAGGAACTCCTCCACTGGCTGACGGACGACGGCTGGGCCCTGAACGACGCGGGCGAGTTGAAGCGGCGCTTCCTGGACGAGTATTCGCTCCTGTACCGCTTTACGGAACTCACGACCGTATGACGTCGATCGCGAACGCCGTCACGACGATCCTCCCCCGCGCTCGGCGGGTCTCGCGTCGATGCGGCCGGACTTAAAGAATCGCGCCGCGACGGTCGATCATCGATGTCCAGCTTCGCGAATACGCGACGGACGACCCGAACGAATTCGCCGACTCGGCCTATCCGCGTCGCGATTATGAGATATACTTAAGACGTCGTCCGCCTTGGCGCCGACCGCCGCGGACCCCGAGGCCGTTGATACGGCGCGCCGGGGTCCGCGGCGGTCGGCATTTTTAAATTTCGGAAGGATCGCAGATGTTCCGCCTCGCGTTCGCGCTCACGCTGTTCGTCGCCGCGCCGGAATCGGAGGTCTCCCCCAGCATCGCCGCCGTCGTCGAATCGACGTTCCCCACCTCCGGCCGCCAGGTCCGCCAGCAGGCGTTCGACGGCGACGTCGGCACGTCCTACGAGGCCGCCCGACCGCCTCGCAAGGGGGACCGCGTGACCTTGAACTTCGACGCGCCGGTCCTGGTCCGCTTCGCCGAGGTCCACGCCAAGGGGCTCGACGGCGGGACGCTGGAAGGGTCGGAAGACGGAGCGACGTTCGCGAGCCTCGCCGAGTTCCACGACGGCGTCGCCAGGGCCGAGCCGGGCAAGACGTTCAAGGCGCTTCGGGTCGTCCCGGCGAAGGACGCCAAGGAACTGATCGCGATCCAGGAGTTCGCCGTCGACTCCGACCCCGCCTTGCGGCGGTTCCAGTTCCCCGTCGAGTTCGTCGTCGACGACGTGGACGACCCGGCGCTTAAGAGTTGGGCCGAGGACGTCGCGCGGACCTGCGAGCGCGCCTACGACGTCGTCGCCGGGGCACTTCGGGTCGAGGGCCGCCGTCCGGAGCGGGTCGTCCGGATCTCGGTGAAGAACGACGCCGAAGCCCCCGCCCGCGCCTCCGGCGCCCGGATCACCGCGTCGGCGAAGTGGTTCCGCGCCCATCCCGACGACGTCGGCTCGATGATCCACGAGACGGCCCGCGTCGTGCAGAACTACCGCGGCCACGACAACCCGGACTGGCTGGCCGAAGGCGTCGCCGCCTACGTCCGATTCATGGTCTACGAGCCTTCGAGCCCCCCCGCCGACGACGCCGAGCGCGCCCCCCGCGACCAGGCCAACCTCAACGCGGCGCGGTTCCTGAAGTACGTCGTGACCAAGTACGACCCCGACTTCGTCCTGAAGCTCAACCGGGCGATGCGCGAACGGACCTACTCCGACGAACTGTTCAAGGACGCCACCGGCAAGACGGCCGACGAGCTCGGCCAGGAATGGAAGGCGTCGCTGGCCTCCAAGGACTGAACCGCTTCCCCGCGACGACCGACTCCCGCCACTTCAGCGATCAGCCCGGCCCCCAGCCGGGCTGATTCGCGTTTCGAAACGTCCTTCGAGCCCGTCGCCGATGGTATAATCCCCCGACGCGCGGCCCCGACGGCCGCGCCAACGCCTTCGCTCGCCTGGAGGGCTCCCGACCATGGCCTCGACCCGCCTCGGCGCGAGCGAGATGGAGATCTTCGGCCGCATCCTCGAGCCAGAGCGATCCGCCTGGGACGCCGACGCCGCGCGCGCGATCCTCACGCTCGGCTTCGGCCGCGGCGACGAGGATCGGATGAAAATACTCCTCGCCAAGGCCAAGGCCGGCGAATTAACCCCCGAGGAGACGGCCGAGATCGACACCTACGAACGGGTCGGCCACCTGCTCTCGCTCATGAAGTCCAAGGCGAGACAGGCGCTCAAACGAATTCAACCAGAAGGCGTGAAATAAGTCGAGGGCCCGCTCATGTCGGAGTTGCGCGACGAGGCCGAGGCGTTCGCGAGGGCGCTTGAGTACGGCTTGTGCGACCCGGCCGAGGTCGTGGCGTGGGCGGACGCCCGATTGCTCCGAGAGGACCGGCCGCCGCTGGCGTTGTGCGAGGCGTCGCTCGCGCGCGACTCGCACCCGCTCGACGTGGCGGGCGTCCTCCGGCGATGTCCGGGGACTCCGGACGGACCCGAGACCGCGAAGCTCCTGGCCGCGCTTCTCAAGGAGCGGCTGCGGATCGACGTCGATCGAACGATGTACGAAGCATATCTGATGGCCAACGACGGCGCGCTTCGCGACGCCCCCGGATTGGAGAGGGTCGCCTGGTGGACAAGGGAGGCGTTGGCCCTGTCGGACGACGGTTACATCGAGGAGACCCGCGATGAGATCGTCCGCGTGATGTCGGAAGCCCTTCACGAAGCGGCCGGCGACGTGGCTTGGCCGCCGGGGCTTCCTTCCGCATAATGGGGGCCTGGGGCCGGCGCGCGCGGCGCGGCCATGTCGAGTCGATCGTCCGCGGACCTCCCATGAAAACCGACGACCTTCGTGAAGCGTTCCTCGAGTTCTTCGCCTCCAAGGGCTGCGTCCGCAAGCCGTCCGACGTGCTCGCGCCCAACGACCCCACCGTGCTGTTCACCCCCGCCGGGATGAACCAGTTCAAACGCGAGTTCATGGGCCTGGGCGACCCCGGCTTCAAACGCGCCACCACCTGCCAGAAGTGCATCCGCACTGGCGACATCGAGAACGTCGGCCGCACCCCGCGGCACATGACCTTCTTCGAGATGCTCGGCAACTTCTCCTTCGGCGACTACTTCAAGCGCGAGGCCGTCCACTGGGCCTGGGAGTTCCTCACCAAGACCCTGGCCGTCGACCCCAAGCGGCTCACCATCACCGTCTACCAGGACGACGACGAGGCGTTCGACATCTGGACCAGGGAGGTGGGCGTCCCCGCCGACCGCGTCACCCGGATGGGCGAGGACGACAACTTCTGGCCCGCCGGCGCCCCCTCCCACGGCCCCAACGGCGTCTGCGGGCCCTGTTCCGAGATCTTCTATCACGGCGACGGGATCGAGGAAGTCGAGATCTGGAACCTCGTCTTCACCCAGTTCA
>CALCIB010000152.1 GCA_937907525.1 uncultured Planctomycetales bacterium
TCCTCCGCAGCCCCGACTACAACTACCTCCCCTGCCCCGACGACATCTACGTCTCCCCCAGCCAGATCCGCCGCTTCGGGCTGAAGACCGGCGCCATCGTCTCCGGCCAGATCCGCCCCCCCAAGGAGAACGAACGCTACTTCGCCCTGCTCCGCGTCGAGGCCGTCAACTTCGAGGACCCCGACACCCTCAGCGAGAAGGTCGGCTTCGACGACCTCACGCCGACCCACCCCCAGGGCCGAATCCGCCTGGAGACCGACGAGGAAGAGATCAGCACGCGCGTCCTCGACCTGATCGCCCCGATCGGCTTCGGCCAGCGCGGGCTGATCGTGGCGCCCCCCAGGGCCGGCAAGACCATCCTCCTGCGGAAGATCGCCAACAGCGTCCTGGCCAACCACCCGGAAACCTACCTCATGGTCCTGCTCATCGACGAGCGGCCCGAGGAAGTCACCGACATGGAACGGGCGGTCAAGGGCCCCACCGCCGAGGTCATCAGCTCCACCTTCGACGAGCCCCCCGCGCGCCACGTCCAGGTGGCCGAGATGGCCATCGAGAAGGCCAAGCGCATGGTCGAGTACGGCAAGGACGTGGTGATCCTCCTGGACTCGATCACCCGGCTGGCCCGCGCCTACAACGCCGAGGCCCCCCACTCCGGCAAGGCCCTCGCCGGCGGCATCGACGCCGCGGCCCTCCAGAAGCCCAAGCGGTTCTTCGGCGCCGCCCACAAGATCGAAGAGGCCGGCAGTCTCACCATCCTCGCCACCGCGCTGGTCGACACCGGCAGCCGGATGGACGACGTGGTCTACGAGGAGTTCAAGGGGACCGGCAACATGGAACTCCGCCTGGACCGCCGCCTCGTCGAGAAGCGGGTCTGGCCGGCCGTCGACGTCTCCACCTCCGGCACCCGCCGCGAGGAACTCCTCATGGACGAGGACGAACTGCGCCGCGTCTGGCTGGTCCGCCGCGAGCTCAACGACATGAACCCCGTCGAGGCCATGGAGTTCCTGACCGCCCGGCTGGGCAAGTTCAAAGACAACGCCGAGTTCCTGGCCAGCCTGAAGGTCGACTGACCCCGCGCCGACCGGCATTCTGGAACCTAAAAAGAATGCGACGCCTTCTCCGTCCCCTCTCCCGCCGGGAGAGGGTGGCCCGAAGGGCCGGGTGAGGGTCGTCGCGCTTCGCGGAAGCCTCGGCTTCCGTCGAATCGACTCGACGCCCGCTCCGAAACGCCACGACCCTCACCCGCCGCTTCGCGGCCGCCCTCTCCCGGCGGGAGAGGGGGCGGAAAGGGAAGCGACCCCCGGCGCTCGATCAGCCTCGACGCCGCTTTTCCCGAGAATCCCATGCCGATTTACGAAGGCGACTTCTCCCCCCCCTCGGGGCGGTTCGCGATCGTCGTGTCGCGCTTCAACGCGCTGGTGACCGAGGCCCTCCTCGCCGGCTGCCTGGACGCCTTCAAGCGCCACGGCGTCGATGACGGCCGACTGGACGTCTACTGGGTCCCCGGCTCCTTCGAGGTCCCGCTGATCGCCCGCAAACTGGCCGAGGCGGGCGGACACGCCGCGGTCGTCTGCCTGGGCTGCGTCATCCGAGGCGAGACCGGCCACTACGACCACGTCGCCGGCCAGGCCGCCGGCGGCGTCCTCCAGGCGGCCCTGACCACCGGCGTCCCGGTGATCTTCGGCGTCCTGACCACCGAGACCGTCGAGCAGGCCCTCAACCGCGCCGGCCTGAAAGCCGGCAACAAGGGCGGCGAGGCCGCCATGGCCGCCATCGAGATGGTCAACCTCCTCGCCAAGCTCCCCGGACCCAAGCCCTGATCGAAACGCCCCGGCCGGGGGCTTCGTTCGCCCGCGACGCGGCCGGATGCGTCGACACAACCATCTCAAAGTAATGGACTTGCATCCCGATCGATCGGCTTCGATCGTCGAAGTCGATTGCTGATTTCGACGCTCGACCCCAAACGCCACCCGGAGAATGCGTCGATGGAGCGAACCCCGCGCGGTGGAGGCGCGCCGATCCTTGCTTCTCGACCCCTGCTTCCGAATTGCCAAAAAACGACGCTCCACCTCGCATGATCCCGCCCCGCGACCGCTTGATTTCATGATTCCGCGGAAAATCGCCGACTTCTCGCGAACGACCGGGCCCGAGCCCCAATAGACCGCCGCGGCGACCGAACGACCCTGGAGAACCAGAGCCACCCGCGGGAGAAAGACGGACATGTCGCCGACGCGATGGGACCGGAGCCGGGAGTTGACGCGAGGGATCTGGATCGCCGGGATCGGGCTGATGATGATCCGCAACCGGATCTGGCCCGACCTCCTGCTCCTGGCCGGGATCGTCCGACTGGTCGAGGCGTTTCATCATCCCGAACGGCGACGTTCGTTCCGAGCGGGGCTCGTGCTGGTCGCGCTGGGTCTGGCCGTCGCGTGCCGGCTTTCATTGGTGGAAGTCCTGCTCCTCGGCGTCGCGTACCTGATCGTCACGCCGCTTTTGAGGCCGTCGCCCACGGCGAAGCGCAAGCCGATGTTCGACCCGCGGCTGGAGTAGTCGCCGGGGCGTCGCGCTTACGGTATCATCCTGGAGCGGCTCGACGACCGCATCCAATCGGGGCCGGGTTCGGCGACGTCGTTCGAAAGGGATGATCCTTGAGCATTCGACCACGAGACGATTTCCGGCTCATCGTCGCCGTCCTTTGGTTGCTGGGCATGGCGGCGCTTTTGCGGGTGAGGTTCGTTTGGCCGGGGATCCTCTTCCTGGGCGGCGTGACGGCCCTGGTCGTCGGCCGTTACCGACCGGAGCTTCGTCACGCCGGACGAATCGGAACGGCCCTGATCGTCCTGGGCGTCTGGATCACCACCCGCTTCAACTTCCCGGCCCTCCTGATCGCGCTTGGGACCGCGATCATCATCGCCGCGATCTTCCGCCAGACCCCCGACTCGAAGACCGACGTCGACCACGAACTGGACTGATCCCGCCCCCGGAGCGTCCCGACATGCCCGCCGTACTGCTGCCCCAAGCGTTCTGGTTCCGCGCGGCCGTCTCCTGCCCCAGGGTCGCCGGCGTCCCTCGTCTCGACGACTCAGGCCCGCTGCTGGACCTTCCCAGGACCTGCCTGGTCCCGGACCTGGAGGCGCTGGAGGGTCGCGAGCCGTGGGCGCGGGTCCGGATCGGCTGGAACCCGGAAGGGCTGGGAATCGCGATCGAGGCCGACGGTCTGGGCCTCAACGCGAAATCCCCGAACCGGCCCGAGGGCTTCGCGACCGTCTCGGTCTGGATCGACACCCGCGACACCCGCAACGTCGCCCGCGCGACCCGCCACTGCCACGGCTTCCACGCGCGGTTGACGCTCTCCCGCGACCGCAAGGCCCTGGACGCCGACGTCGAACAGCGCCGGATCCCCCGCGCCACCGCCGACGCGCCGATCGCCGACCCCTCCCTGCTTCGCCACCGGGCCGAGCTGCTCAAGAAGGGCTGGAGGCTCGAGCTGTTCCTGCCGGCCGACGCGCTCAACGGCTACGACCCGGACGTCAACCGGCGACTGGGCTTCGCCTATCAGATCTCCGACGCCGAGCGTGACGACCAATTCCTGGGAGTCGGCCGCGACTTCCCCGTCGCCGACAACCCCGGGCTTTGGTCCACGCTCGAACTCAAGGACTGAGCGTCCGAAAGCCCGGCCGGTCACGGAAGGACCGGTGGGCGCGCTCGTTCAATCCATCGACGAACGCCTTGCCGCGCCATTGCCACGCGCGGGGCTCGTTCCGCCGCGCATCGCTTCGCATCCGTCCAGCGCGCGAGCGTTATCGACGGAAGGCCCGGCGGTCATCTCGATTCGTCGCAACCCCTTGGAGGGGGGGGGTTTGGCGAGGGCCGTCAAGGAAGGGGGGGGGAGTGGGCGATACAGGATTCGAACCTGTGACCTCATGCGTGTCGAGCATGCCCACGCATCGTTATCGCGCGGCAGTCCGCGACATAAACTATTTTGCGGATCACCGTTACGCTGGATACATCAGGTTCCGCCTATGCTTGGCGTTCGTCCTGACCGTGGGTTTTTCGGTTGGTATCCGGTAATTACCGGCGACGCCTGGCCGCCGAGATCAGGCGTCGGTCGCCTGGTTGATCGCGGCGGTTCGACATGCCGCCGGGTCGACGGTCCTGGCCCCGGCATCGCCGGCCTTGATCGGGACCGATCGGCAGGCGGCGGGTTCAACCACCACGCCGGCGGTTCCAGGCGGGCGACTGGTCGCGTCGAGCGTGCCGAACGGAGATAAGGAGCCGAGTGGGACGAGCGAGCCGAACACGGATCAGCCCTCCGGCGTGGATTGCGGGTCTGGGTCGGGGTCGACGTAGCCGGGTAGCGCCCACGCGGGCCGCGACAGCGGGACGGGGGTCGAGCCCTCGACCGTCGCCAACTCGGACTCCACCGCCGCCTGTAGCTCGGCGAAGGCGTCCCAGTGCTCGCGGATCACCTTGCGGGTCGCCGTCGCGTCCAGGGTCCGGGACTTGACCGTGTACGGCCCCGAGCCGTCCGCCCAGGTCGTCGGCGATTCGTAAAGGGCGTCCGCCGCCGTGAACGTCACGTCGCCGGCCTCGAATCCCGAGGTCGCGAAGGTGAAGCTCGGCAGGTAGGCCATGCCCTCGGCGCTCTCGCCGGCCGACAGGTTGCTCCCGCGAGTGAACTTGACACCGGTGCGAGGCATGCGATCCCCCTTTTATCCGACCAATCCCGACCGTCCGGACTCGAAGCAGAGCAGCCGACCGGGCGCGCCGATCAGATTGAACAGCGCCCCTTGGACCCGCTGATACCCGTCCGCCCGGATCCGAACCACGCCCGGCCCCTGGAGCGCGACGTAAGACCAGATCCCCAGGTTAAGCTGGGTGCCCGACGGCGAGACGTCGAGGTAGGTCGTGGTCAGGTCCGGCGAAGCGATCCAGACCCGCAAGACGTTTTGCGAGGCGGGCGCGCCGTTGGCGCGGAAGTAGGCCGCGACCAGCACGGGGGCGCCTGTGGCGAGCGTCACGTCGATCCCGCCCCCGCCCCAGGTGACCGGGGACCGAGACGCGCCTCCCGGCAACGCCATTCCGGTGTTTGGTACCGGGGTGTCCGGACCCAAGTCCGTGCGCGCCGTGCCCACCCGCGCGACCGAAGTGATCGACGGCGGCAAAGATTGGATTGCGGTATCGACATCCGACATTATGAAGTAGCCGGCCGAACCCTTGCCCGCGGGCCAGTCGCCGCCGACGGCCGAGTCGAAACCGATGTAGGTCGCGGTCGGCATCAGGCGGGCCTCCCGTAGACCGAGACCAGCAGCCCGCGGACGTCGGCGCCCGTCGCGCCGACGACGGTCGGCAGGATCGCGGCGCCCTTGGCGGCGATCGGCGAGCCCGAGGCCGAATCCTCGGATGGTCCGGTCGACCCCGCCGCCAACGCCAGGGCCGAGCCGAGAACGGACGATCCGGCGACCTTGATTTGGACCGACGCGCCGCCGGTGGCGCCGGCGGGGTTGGCGAGGGCCGTGACAATTACCCGCAGCGAGGAGATGGCGACGGGCGCCGAGGCCCATTGATCGAAGTCGCCGCCGGCGACGGCCGCGTCGATCGGGGTCCGCCAGCGGGCGATCAAGACTTCCTGGACCGCCCGAAGCTTGTACGGGCTGGCGGCCGTGCCCGCGCCGGATTCAATCGCGATCGAGCCGTCGGTCGGCAGGTCGATCAAGCCGGCGACCGTGTTGGGGCCGGGGTCGCCCTGGTCTCCCTTGTCACCTTTCTCGCCGGCGGACCCCGGGGCGCCGGGGTCGCCTTGCTCACCTTGGATTCCTTGGATTCCTTGCTCGCCCCTGGGGCCCTGGATTCCTTGCGGGCCTTGCTCGCCTTGTTCGCCCTTGGGGCCTTGCTCGCCTTGTTCGCCCTTGGGGCCTTGCTCGCCTTGTTCGCCCTTGGGGCCTTGCTCGCCTTGCGGCCCGTCCGGGATGGCGGCGATCAGACCAGCCAGCCTCACGCACTCTCGCCACAGTTCCGTGAGGTCGAACGCCGTCCTGACGCAGGCGACCGCGTCGCCTTCGCGCGGCGCCTCGTCCGGCCAGCCCGGGAGCGTTCCGGCGATCGCCAACGAATCCCCGTCGACCCCCGACACCAGTGCGGTGCCGACCGGTTCCGGCGGATCGGTCCACGGCGCGGCCGGATTCCGCCGGAAGATCACGATCGGCATCGGCGTTTCCGGCGTCGGCGATCCGGCGGCGAACGCCGCGCCGGTCCCCGCCGTGATCGGCAGGGAGCCGCCAACCACCGGGCCGAGGCACTTCGCCTTCGCGTTGTCGGCATAAGAGTAGGCCATCGCCGTTACGCTCCAGCGTCAAAGATAAAACGGGGCCCGCGTGGTTCCGTACAGCTCCGACGCGCCGATCGTCCTGGTTTTGGACAGCAACTCGTTGTTCGCGCCGAGGGTGTAGACCACCGCGTAGGCGGTGGGGTCGTCCGTCACCAGGATCGGGACCGGGGCCGACTGCTCGGCCGGGTCGTCCGGCGACGCGACGAACGCCCAGAGCGAGTCGGCGACGACGAGCTCGTCGACCCAATCCATTATGTCCGCCTTGAGGTATTGGATCGCGCCGGCGGAACCGTCGCGGCGGGTCGACTGCCGTTTGTAGATCACGCCCATGCGGGACTCGGTCCCGTACCGCAGCCGGCCCGGCGCGAAGTCGACCGATGACGTCGCCATGAAAACCCTCCGTTCGGCCCGACGCGGGGCCGTCAACCGCGACGCAAGGCGTCGAGCCTCTCGTCGATCAGTCTGATCTTGTTCGCCCACACGGTCCTCGCGTTGGACCGGCTTCGCTTCGTCACGCCCGGCTTGTAACCCCCGCCGGGTCGCTTCGCCCTGACGTGCCATCGCTCGGGACGGCGCATCGGGACCGACCGGCCGTACTCCTCGATATAGGACGGCCCGATCGCGGCCAGAAGCCCCGCGTGGGCCGCCGCCAGGCGTTTCGTCACGGCTTGAGTCCCGATGCCGAACACCTTCGCCGCTTCGGGATGACTCATCCCCAGCCGGTGCCTGGCGTCGATAAGGTTCGCGAAGCTCGGCTTGTCCTTCAAAGCGTTCTCGACGTCGATCCACAGGTCCGCGGCTTCCGTCCAGTTCATAAAGCGGACGGCCTCTCGCGGTTTGGCCAAGGTGGCGGCGCGAGAGGCTTTCCAGGTCATGGACGCGCGGCGTTCGTCCTGCATCGCCTGCCTCACGGCCGTGATCCGCACGCCGACGGGCTTGCCGGCCGTTCGCCAGTCCGCGATCCTCCCGATCTGACGAAGGTCGTCGCGATCCAGGTCGACGTCGGCGTACCGCTTGCCGTAAGCCTCGATCGCTCGTCGAACTCTCGCGTCGTCATCCTCGCCCGTCAACGCCATCCCGTCTCGCCCTCGGTCCGCCGTCGCGGACGCAACGTAGGCATTCCGACATCGCCACGTCCTTATTATATCGCCTGCAACGGCGGACCTCCGCGCAGGAGCAGCCGACCCACGGGCCCGCGTCGGGGCAGGACCGGGCGGCGCCGAGCAGGACTGGAATGGGTGACGGGGGGGGCGGCGGCGGTGGCGACGGCGCGGGATCGATGGACGTCGAGACGGCGGGCGGGCCGTTCGTCGCGACGTCCACCGAGATGGCGATGACGGTCGCTATCGCGGCCACGTCGCCGAAGGCCACCATGTCGCACGCGAAGCCGTATCGCGGGTCGGCGTCGGCGCGACACCGGCCGGTCACGGGGCACGCCTCGCACCTCACGGCAACTCCTCCGTGAGCGTCGCCCATTTCAACGGGAGGGGGGCCGGATAATAATAGTCTTGGTCGACGTAGTCGTAATTCCAAGCCCATGCGGCGCCGTCGCTTGACCCGTCGCTCCTGACCGCCGACCCGAAATCGAACCTGAGCGACAACGGATCGTCGCTCATTACCGTAGGGTATACGTATGCGTGCGCGACTGACGAGTTGACGGAGCCGTCGGTTTGCGTCGCGAGGTCGTACCAGTTTTTCCCGGACACGTTGTAGTCGACGGCCCCGGCGCGACACACGTGGTCGGTCATCGGGTCGTATTGGACGAACGACTTGGCGGGGGCGTACCCGATCACCGCTAGCCAGCGGGTGGCGCCACCCCCCGGAGGCGACGTGATCCCGATCCGGAGCGGGAGGTTGAACACGCCGTCCGCCATATCGGGGAACCAATCATAGCGGCAGTCTGGAAAAGGCGGGTTGCTCGTCGTCTTGCTGACGACCGCGCCGCCGCACGGAACCGCGTCGCTCGAAACGATTTGTTCGTTTGAGCATGCGTCGAACGTGTAAGAAGCTCCGGACGACGTGACGACGCGAAGTCGCCCTCTCGGTAGCGCGCCGCTGACTCCGGCCGTCGCGAGCGACGGGGCGCAGCACCGGAACCCGTCCGCCGCCGGCAAGGCCACGGGATCGTAGGCGCCAACGAAACCGCACGGCGACGAGATCGGCTTCGTGACGGACTTCCATCTCGGGCCAGGTGGGACAAACGTGACGCTGGCCCCAGTAGGCACGGACGACAAGCGGATTCGCCCGTCGCTTCCCGTCGCGAGCGACGGGACCGCGTCGCCGTCGATCTCCACGGTGACTCCGGCGACCGTCATGCCGTCGCACTGCCTGGTTACGACCGCTCCATATCCCTTGCTGGTGATCGAGACGTAATGCGTCACTCCGCAAACGCCGTGAAAGGCCACCGGATCGGCGGCCCATCCCGGCTTGGCGGCGACCGCGACGTAGTCGCCTTCGTCAGCCTCGAACTCGGCGTACCCCGTCGCGTCGGCGGTGGTCGACCCGACGACGCCGCCGTCGGGTCGCGTCAACGCCACGGCCACGCCCGGAGGGATGGCGACCCCACACGTCCCGGTGAGTTGAATTCCGATTTTGCACGGTACAGGCCCGCAACAGCAACGCCCTCGTCTCATGACGACTCGCATTCCTCCGGGGTGAACCACGGCGCGCCCGCCTCGTCGATCATCAGGAGCCCTCGCTTGCCACTGGATACCTCGCCGCCGACGTTATTGGCGGTCAGGGGATCGCCGTCGTCGACGTAGTTTCCATCCCCGTCGATCTTGAGCGGCTGGACGGTCCCGGCGCCGGGGGTCGTGGCGTCGCTGGCGGCGATCACCGTGGTGGCGCGGGCCACGCGGACGACCGACTTTCCGCCGCTCGACGTTCCACCGCCGCTCGCCGCGGCGAGGGCGTAGTGGCGCTGGAGGAGTTCCAGCAGCTTGTCCTCCAGGTCGTCGAGGCGGCGTTCGTGGACCTGGAGCATGCGTTCGGCGATCGGCAACCTCAGCGTCCTTTCCGGCCAGGGGAGATCACGGAATCGTCCCTGCCCCAGGTGTAGCCTTCGCGCTGACGTTCCGGCGGTAGGAACCCGTCCGGTTGGAGCGATCGGCGTCGGTTCGACGCCTGGATCGTCATGGTGTGGAACGTGGCGGCCAGGTTGTTCCACTCCAGGGACACCGATCGGATCGGCAGATTGGCGTCCTCCAGGCCGGTGGCCGCGAAGTCGGAAGCCACCGAGAGCCCGTTGGCGAAGTCCAGGGCCGGGAGCCACAGCTTCTTCACCACGATCGTGACGTCCACGGTCACGTCCTTGCAGGCGTTGAGAAGCTCGCGGGCGTAGGCTTCCTGGGACGGCAGGTTGTTCGGGTCGGTCCAGTCCTTGACGTATTCGACGGCGGTCGTCGTCACGCCGTATCGGGAGTTCGCCGATCCTTCGTATCCCGACGTCGGGACCCTCACGGCGAGCGTTCCGACGTTGACGGCGAGCAACACCTTCACGTCGTCCGGCTTCTTGCCGGCCGTCAGGTAGGTCGGCCGGGTGAACGTGACGTAGCCGTCGCCGTCGAGCGTGAAGTCGTCCGTCGATTCCTTGTACGGCGGCGCCCCGGTTTCGGACCACGCGACCGAGGC
This sequence comes from uncultured Planctomycetales bacterium, assembly GCA_937907525.1. Classification (GTDB taxonomy): domain Bacteria; phylum Planctomycetota; class Planctomycetia; order Isosphaerales; family Isosphaeraceae; genus Paludisphaera. The sequence continues at coordinate 9,959 of CALCIB010000152.1, forward strand.
CATCGGGTAGCTCGTCGTCGTGGCGGCCTGGCCGTCGGCCCACACCCAAACCCCGTCGGTCGAGAACTTACGCGCGAGGGCGGCGCGGATGGCCGGGTCGGCGACCCGATACCGCCTGTAGACCAGGGCCGCCCCGGAGTTCTTGCCGAGCAACTCGAATCGGGTGTAGTCGGTTGCTGGCAGCGGTTCGTCGAGCGTGATCGAGCACGTCCCGCCCGCCGTCAGGGCCGTGTTGGCGACGACGCGGCGGGTCACGGTCGAGTCGACCCCGGCGACGACGGCGACGTGGAGGACGACCATGCCGGCCCAGCCGTCCTGGGCCCAAGCGTTCGCGGCCCAGGCCTGGGTCGGGTCGGACGGGTCGATCGTGACGTGGAGCGTGTCGTCGACGACGCACGTCCCTTCCGATCGGTTGCCCCGGAGGTAATCGTCCGGAGACCACGCCGCCTCGGCCTGGGCGACCGTCAGGTCGTCGTGAGCGTAAGCCGGTTCCAGGCCGCCGTTGGAGAGACTGACCAGCTTCGCCTCGGTCCTCGGCCGCCCCCGAATCACCACCGCGGCCTTGCAATCGGCGACCGACCTTCGGATCGTGGGCGGCATGGCCCGGTCGATCGGGTCGCCGAGCTTCAGCACTTGCTCGACCGGCGACCGCGAATCCAGGAAGCGGATCACGCCGTCGCCGCCGACGACCATGTCGCGGTTGGGGGCGTTGGTCTCCAGAAAGCTCGACACGGCCGAGAGCAGCTTGTTGCCGGCGACGGTCAGGATCTTGGTCGGGATCCGGTCGAGCGCGGCGAGGTCGGCGACGGTGGCGGGGGGGAGCGAGTAAGCGCCTGACGACACGGTGTAGCCGCCGATCCCCATGGCCGAGAGCGCGGCGGCGTTGTCGGCCATGGTCAGGACGTCGGCGACAACCTCGCCCACGGTCCTGCCCGATCGGCCGGGGACGTAAAGCACGTCGCTCGCCGGCCGGTTGTAGTTCGCCTCCTCGGTCCTGGTGTTGGAATCCACGAGCGGGACCAGGTCGCCGCGGTTGCGGAGGTCGCGGACCTGATAGGTGACGGCCTGACCGGCGGCGGTCGACTCGATCTGTTCGTCGACGACGTCGCCGACGAACGCCGTCCCGAAGCCGTCGATCTCGACCCGAACCTCCTTCGCCAGCAGCGAATCGGCCGGGTCGGGCGCGGCGAAGACCGGGACTTTCGGCGAGTACTTCCGTCGCTGGAGCGTCAACGTCCCGAATCCGCCGCGTTCGAGGTCGAGCCGTCCGAGCCACACATCGTCGCCGGCCTGGTCGATCGCGGTTCCGCCGATCTTGATCGTCGTCGCCATTGGTCGCGGTCAAAGCCCGTTGGGGTTGAGGATCGATCGCACCTGCGACGCGCCCTGGCGCATCGAATCGATGCGGCCGGCGTACTGGTTCCCGTGGTCCGCCAGCATCCGCTGGTTCGCTATCATTTGCTGCTGGAGTTCCATCAGGGCCGACATGATCGCCTCGGTCCGGGACATGCCGCTCATCATGCCTTGCTCGGCCATGCCGGCGGCCGTGGAGAGTTGGCCTTCATCGAGGTCGAACCCCTCGTTGTAGGCCGTCCGCTTGAGCGGCTTGCGGATCGCCGACCGGCGGCGGACCCCGGCGAGGTCGAGCTCCTCCATCATCCGGTCCTGGAACTCGTCGGGCGACTCGACGCGGTTCCCCTGGTCGTCGAACTTGGTCGCCAGGTCCTCGAACGAGTTCACGCCCTCGAACGGGTCCGGAGCGGTCTTGGCGAGGGCGGCGTAGATTCGCTTCTGGGCTTCATCGGCCTTCTTTTCGACGCCCTGGACGCCGGCCTCGACGCCATCGACGATCGCGTCGATCCGCCCCTTGACGGCCATGGCGGTCGCCTCGGCGTCCTTGGCGAAGTCTTCCGGGCCGAGCTTCTTGAGTTCGGCGGCCACCTTCTCGCCGGCCTTCTTGATCTTGTCGACCGCGGCGTCGGCGACGTCCTCGGGGACGAGGTTCGACGCCGCCTCCTTGACCTTGCCGCCGGCCTCCTTGATCTTCTTAGCGGCCGTCTCGACGTACTCCTTCGTGACCTCCTCCCACGCCTTGCGGTCGAGCGCGGATTCGGCGAAGCTCTTGGCCTGGGCCTCGAACAGCTTGGCGTACTGGCTTTGCGAGCCGGACAGGGTTTCGGCGATCTTCTTGATCGCGTCTTCGTCTCCCTTGAGGACCGCGTCCGCGACGGCGTTGGCGGCCCTGGCCGCGATCGCCGCCTGGGTCTGGGTCCGCGTCTCGCCCAGTTCGGTCACGCGCCGAAGCGCTGCGGCCCCGGCCTTCCGGTCCCCCGATTCGACGGCCGCGTCGTAGGCCCGCCCCGCGGCCTGGAACGCGGCCTCGACGTTGGCGAGTTCCTCGGACTTCCGGGTCATCTGGACCGTCAGCGACTGAATGACGTCCCCGGTCTTGCCGGTCAATTCGTCCTGGAGCGTGTCGGCGGCCTTCTTGGCGTCGGCGACCGCCTCCTTGGTCTGGAGCGCCGCGAGCTTCTCCGTGTTGACCTTCGCCTGCTTGGCCTCGACTAAATCCCGCTCCAGGCGGGCGTTCTCCATGAGCCGCTTGTTGTACTCGTCTAACTCGGCCCCGGTCAAATAACCCTTTTCGGCGGCTTCCTTCATCCATGCGGCGTTCTCCTTGATCGCCGCCGACAACTTCACCGTCTCGTCGGTCACGCCGGGAATCGCCTCGCGAAGGTCCCTGACCCCCGAGTACCAATTCGCCAACGACGGCCCCAACAGGACCCCGAGTGGACCCATGGCCGCGTAGACAACCTTGGCTCCGAGCGATGCTTCTTGAAACCCTTTGGTGGATTCCACCAGGGTCTCCGACAATTTGCCGAGTACGGTATCGCCTTGTTCGATCGAATCGTACCAGGCTTTGATTTGCGGGCCGACGACCAGGGCGGCGGTGCCGACACCGAGCAGGCCGGCCGACAGGCCGGCCGCGGCCGTGGCTGAGATCCCCAGGCCCCTGCCGAGACTGTAAACGACGCCGTCCACGTTATTGAGACCCGACGCCCACCCCCCCTGGGCCACGTCCTGCATAGCCTGGGACGTCTGCAACGCCCCTCGGGACAGGGCTTGCATCCGATCGGACGACTTTTGGGCGGAGGATCCCATCGCCTCGATTCCCGCCGCCGCCGACCGATGGGATGCCCCCGCCCGCTCCGCCGCCGCCGCGGAACGGTCAAGCGCCCCGATCTCGGCTTCGACCGCCTGGACGACCTTGTTGGGGACGGCGACGAGGAAGGTCTCTTCGTCGGCCCCGACGCGCTTCATGACCGCCGAGGCTCGGGCCAGCGCGTCCTGAAACTCGGTCGTGGCCCTGGTGGCCTCTTGGATCGGCTTGAGCCCGACACCCGACAGGTCGCCGAATACCGACCCGCCCGACCCCGACGTCTTCGATTCGGCGGCGGCGACGAGGTCGTAGGCATCGGCGACCCCCTTCGCGGCTTCCTTGACGCGGGTCAGACCGGAGGCGAGTTCTCCGGTCTTGACGGTCGTGTCCTTGAGATCCAGGCCGAGTTCTATGTTGTCAGCCATTGTTGCTTGTCACGGAGCGATTTTGTAAGCTATCGCGGGCATGTCCAGTAAACCGATGAGTCGCGCTGGAGAGGAGGATCGGATCCGTGGAATACGCCCTACCGTACATCCTGGCCTATGATCTGGCTCGTTGCGTCTCCGGCTGCATCGCCCTTTGGGTCGCGACCCAAAAAAAGCGGCCGCCTCTAGAAGGCTGGCTCGTCGGGTTCTTCCTCGGCCTACTGGGAGTCTTGATCGAGGCGTGCTTGCCGACGCGGACCAAGGTCAAGCCCAGAAAGCGAATCCCCACCGTCGAGCGTTACAAGGAGCCGGAGTACGATGCTGGCGAGTCGGAGGCCGCCGACTGGATCACGGGGGGATGACGTCCAATCCAAGTCCAGTGTTGTTCGACATAAGAGGTCGTTCCGATGACGGGCGTAATCTCTTTTCTGGTCGCCGTCGGCTTCACGTGGCTCGCGTTCGGCCTGATCGGCGGCTACATCGCGACGGCGAAGGGCCGAGACGCTTTCGAGGGCGCGTTGTTCGGGTTCTTGCTGGGACCGATCGGCCTACTGGTGGCCGCGATGCTGCCGAACGTTCAGAGGACCGCCGACATTCGGCCGGCCCAACCTGAGCCGCCGGCCGTTCGACCAATCCCCACGCCCGGCCGCGTCAACGTGACGGCCCGCGACGACTTCCTGGCCGACGCGCTCGTGGATTTCAGACGACGGTCGGAGTCCGATGAATCGAGTGAAGAGTCTCCGGGCGACTCGCGATCGATCCGGATCGACAGGTCGTGAACGTCGACACTTCGCCCACTCGGAGACGAGTTCTCCGGCCTTGACGTTCAGGTCAGAACCGCCGCCGGATCGTTGAGCCAGCGGATTTGGTCTCGCAACCAGTTGATCGCGGCCTTCCTCGCCCGCTCGCGGCCTTCGGGCCGCACGCCTCGAAGGTCGCGACGTGGCAGGCCGTCGCCATCGAAGTGGTAGTGTAGGAACGGCTTCCCGTCCCGATCCACCACGTCCCTCCAGTAGCCAAACGCGACCCATTCGGTCGGCGAGTCCTGGCGGTAGTCGGTTTCGAGGTTCGTGATGACCCGACTGAACCGGCCTCGCGGCGCGAGCGGCGGGCCGTCGAGGCGCTGGTATTCCCACCATGTCAGGTTGTTGTTCCAGCCCGAGGTGGCGGGGCCGAAGCCGCTGAACGCGCCCTTCTTGACCCGGCCCTTGACGTTGTTCTTGTTCGTGGCGGTCGGCTTGACGACCTTGCCCTTGGGGCGGTAGGTCGTCGCGATCATGTAGCCGCCGTCCTTGTCGGTACCGGCCAGGACGCCCTCGCGGTTGTCCCGCTCGATAATATCCATCCAGTTCTTCATCAGCGGGACCGCGTCGAGCCACGCCGGATCGGCCAGGCTGTTCGCTCGCGCGATCAGACGATCAAGACCGGATAGGTCGGCGAACGCCTTCATCGACCTTTCGTTCCCCGGGAGTCGGTTTTCCTTGGTCGTCGAGTCCCGCCGCGCGAAGCTGGCGCTCCATCTCGGCGTCGTAATCGTACCCCGGCGGATCGCTCACGTCGTCGCCGTCGAGCGGACGTCCGCGTCGACCCACGGGCGACTTCCCGCCATCCTCGCTTCGGCCGCTCACTTCGACCTCCCTCGAATCTTCGGGTTCAGGAGCCCACGCGACTCGAACACCTTGTCCATCGCCCTGGCGACCGACTCGAAATCCTCGTCCTCCCAGACGTTGAATTCGACGCCATGGACGGTGAATCCGCCGGCTTTCTTGAATTCTTCCAGATAATCGTCGTCCCCGCAACGCAAGGCGATCCACTGGGCGTAACACCTCGCCCATACTTCGCGGGCGCGCAACAGGTATTTGTAAAACTTTTCCTTGGCGTCCCGACTCGGATCGCCGGGATCGACCTTTTGCAGCGCGAGCCTGATCCGGATGATCGATTCGCTATCGCCGACCGTCGACCACCATTCCGCAAGCGCCTTGTCCCCGATCACCGCCGGGTGGCGCCACCCCCCGCCGGCGTCGACGTCTTCCGGCCCCGAGAACAGGTTCCAGTCCACGAAATGACCGAATTCGTGGGGGGTCGCATGTATCGCATCCGTTCCTTGCCCCGTAACCTCGATCTTTTGGTTCGCGACGGTCCCCGAATAAAACAATCCGGCGGCATCCCTCGCGTCCATAAGCGCTTCGTCCGATCCCAGCGGGATCGTCGGTAGACCTTCGCACGAGTGGACGCGGTCAATCAACTCAAGCACGCGGGTCACCCTCGCCCGAGTCTCGTCGGTCAAGTCGCCGCGGAGCCTAATCGAGTCAGCGGCCTTTCGGCGCGGCTTGAGGATCGAAACCGGCTTCGGCCTGGCCGCCGGGCTCGGCTTCGGGGCCGGCGGCGGCGGTTTCGGCGGACCTCCCGGCGGGATCGGCGGCCCGCTCCAGACGTGTCGAAGCAGGACGTTGGACGCTCCCTTCCTGACCGCGAACGAGGTCCCCGGCCGAAGGCCGCCGACGGGCGGGGCCGAGGCCCTGAAGTGCTTCTCCCACTCGTCCGACCGCATGCCGCCGGCGGCCCGTCCCTCGGCCAACGCCCGCCTCGCCTCGTCCTCGCCGGACCCGATCCCGAACGTCGTCGCCTTGGAGTATCCTTTCCCGACCCTGGCCACGGCCGTTCCGGGCGGGACCGCCGGAACGGTCGGGCCGGAACCTGGGCCCTTGATTGAACGACCCGATTTCCAGGCCGCCCACAGCTTCAGCGCCTCGGCCTGGACCCACGCCTGGCCCTTGGGGCTCAACCCGACCACGTCGTAAGCCTTCCCTCGCCGCGCGTGGATCGCGAGGATCCGCCCCCACTGGTCTCCCGTGTGGGCGTCGTAGCGCCACCAGAACTCGGCGTAATCGGGGTGGGCCTTGCCGGCCAGGAGCGACCGCGTCCGCGATAGCCCTCGACCGGGTTGGAGGTAGGGGGCCGTCGGATCGCCCCGCCCGGTCGGGGTCATGGCCGACCGCCGGTATTTCCGGGTCTTCGGCCTGACGGGCGGGAGCTTGCCGCCGCTCGCATTGATTCCGGCGGCGAGCTCCTTGTCCTTCCGCTCCAGGGTGAGCTCGACGACCCACGCCTGGAACATGATCCGGACGGCGGGCGGCTGGGAACGCAGCTCCGGCGGCGCGAGTTTCAGGATGAAAAACGTGGAGGCCACCGGCTACTCGGCGTCTTCCAACTCGAAGTCGTAGTGGCAAGTGAAGGTCTTGCTCGCCGGCCACGAGACCTGGTACGCGGCCCCGTCCATCCTGGCCGTCACGGCGGTGACGAACCCCCACTCTCCGGGTTCCCCGCCCGCGAGCCGAACCCGGTCGCCGGGGACGAACGCGACCACGATCGCCTTGCAAACGTCATCCATCGCGTCGTCCGTCATGGGCCGCTTGATCTCCTTGTCCAGGTAGCCTTCCATCTCGGCCATGAAGCGGACGAGCGACGCGGCGTCGTTCGGGCGGTCGTCTCGGATCATCCATTCGGCTCCCACCGGGTCAATTCCTCGGGTCGGTTCCGCGTCTCGGCGCGGATGAACGGCCAACTCACGATCAGGCGGCGGCCGTCGTCGGCGTCTTCGACCCGCGCGACCCGGCCGATCGGCTTGCCGAGAGTCGCCGCCGGCCATCCGGCGTCGAGCGTGACGAAGTCGCCGACGCCGATCGGTTCGCGTTCCGCGGGCTCGCCAGTCGCATCAAGATGTTCGTCCATATCGCTTTCGTTAAACGCTGGAGTAGCTGACCGCGATGTCATCGCCGCTCGTTCTGTCGATGTAGCACTTGAGCGTGCCGGCCCACTTGTACGGGCTGCCGACGGGAAGCTGCTGGTCGAAGTCGCTCCAACGGACGGCCGACTGGAGATCGATCGTCAGCGTGTTCTTGCCGTCGAACAGCGCTAACTCGACGTCCAGGGCCGTCAGCGCCCGGAAGGCCGCGAGGTCGGTCGCCCCCGGTCGGCGGAGCATGGCGACCTGGAGCGTCACCGTCCTGCCGCCGAACCAGATCACCTGGGGGACCGGCGACTCGCTGGCGTAGGGCGCGACGGCGTTCTGGATGGACAGCTGCACCGAGTCGAACAGCGACCGGACGGTCCCGATCTTGAGCCCGCCCGACGTATGCGAGAACAGGTACGGGCCGCACGGGTAATCGTCGGCGTCCGGCTCCGGGAATTCGGTCGCGTCGGGCGCGCCGATGGTCCCGTCCCCCTTGGTGTCGTCCCGGATCCCGACGAAGGTGGCGTTCCATCGCCAAATGCGGCTCGACCCGGAGCACGACAGGTTGAGCGTCTTGACCTTGCATCCGGCCCCGCGCCGTCGGGTGATCATCCCGTCGAGTTCCCGGGCGGCGTGGTAGGCCGACGCCGACGCCAGGTCGCCGGGCGGGTTCAGCGCGGCCGCGTCGGTGGTCACCCACGGCGTCGTTCGGCCGGCGTTGATTCGAGTGCAGGCCCAATCCAAGAGGAACTTGGCCTGGGACGGGTAAAGCTCGCTCTGGATCGAGCCCTCGTAGACGCTGGAGTCGCTGACGGCGCACGCGGGGAACGAGACGCTCCCGCCGGTGGGGACGTCCTCGATCACGGGTTTCATCAACCCCTTGTACGAGTCGTCGGCGGCGAGTCGCAGGTAGTGGCGACTGGTCCCGTTGACGGGTTCGGCGACCGGAGTCCCGAAGCTCGACTCCTGGACCAGCGCGAAGAATTCACTTGAAGGCATGTCCGAACCTCTCTCGCGAGGTCAAGGGTTGAGGCCCCGGATCACGTCGATCCTGAGCGATCCGAGGGCGATTGGCCGTCCGCTTTCGGGGTCGGTCCCGACGAACGCCGCCGGCCGGGAGAACAGGACCTGGCCGGTGAGGGAGCCGGCGGCCTTCAGGTCGTTTTCGACCGCCAGCCGCTTGTCGCGGCTGGCGAACGGATAGAAGGCGTTTTCCACCGCCTCCCACAGGTTGAGCAGGTCGAGCATGTCGACCGCGCCCGTCGCGGCCCCCGCCGGCATGAACTCGACCCTGACTTCCAGGTCGCCGAGTTGGGCGTCGGGCGAGTACCAATCGGCGGCGGCCGGCTGGGGGACCAGGCGGAAATGGGTGGCCGTCGCCGCGTTAGGGACGACGGTCGACCCGCCCTTGGCCTGGATGCCGTGGGTCCACGTCTTGACGACGCTCGATAGGACCGGGGCCGTCATCAGCTGATCGACGATCCGGGCGTAAACCCTCGCCCTGGCGCCGTCCGGAAGTCCTGGGATCGCCATGTCAGCGCCGCCTCGACGGAGCGAAGCCCAGGTTGACCGGGCGGAGGTTCGTGGCCGGGAACTCGGCGATCAAGCGGACGATCCCCGACTCCGCGGTCGTCGCGTAGAATGCCGAGCGAAGCGGAAGGTCGCGACCGGATCCCGCCTCGACCCCGACGCAACGGCGGAGAATCGTCGCGAGCGACCTTTGGACGGCGACCCTGACGAATCCCCGGCCCGACGGCGAGGCGACGTCCAGGCCGCCGGCCGCCAGGGCGTCGGCGTAGCGGCCACGGAGACCGCGGTAGTCGCCCCAGGACCAACCCCACTCGTAGGAGCGAAGCCCCGCCCCGCGCGGCGACGGAATCGAGGCCAGGATCACGGAGTCGATCCACTCGCGAGCCTCCGCCCTCGCCTCGGCGAACCCGGTTTGGTCCTGGGTCTCGCTCGCCAGGTCGCCGAGCCACGGCAACTCGTCGGTCAGGTCGCGGTGGGAGCAATAGACGGGCCTGGCGACGGCGGCCCCCGGCCCGGCCTCGACGTTCAGACGAAATTCCGCGATCGCCTGGTTGGTGGCCTCGACCGTAACGACGGCGCGATGCCAGCCGAGTTCCAACGAGTCGATCACGCCCTGGTCGAAGTCGATCCGAACGACGGCGGCCTCGGGATCGTCCCACGAGCACGCGAGGACCCCGACGCTCGCCCGGTCGTCGCCCGGCCAGATCACGCAGGCGAGGTCCGGCGCGTCGTCGAACGACCCGGCGGCGGCGGCGTAGCCGCCGTGCTCCGCCGGAGCCTGAACCTCGATCCCGCGCGGCGGATTGAGAAAGCCTTGTTTGACCGTGAAGGCGATCATGCGTGTCTAGTAGGTTCATCCGAACCGACGCCTGCCGAACGCCGGCCCGGATGTCTCTGGGCTCAGTTCGTGAAGACCACGCCGAACCGCTTGGAATGTTCCGCGAACACCTCGGAGCCGTGAAGCAAGAGTCCGCGGACGGCCCACGCGAACGTGGTCTCCAACCGCAAGGTCTCGATCCGGGTGAGCTTGCTCGCGTAGGCCACTGGCTTGCCCTGGCCGAACAGATTGGCGGTGACCTTGGAGTCGGTCCCCACCTTGGGCAGGTTGTTGCTCAGGTAGACGTCGAACCCGTTGAGCGTCCCGAGATAGCCGGGCGCCGTGGTCGCCGTCATGCCGGGGCGCCCCGTGCGAAGCAGGGCGTCGGCGATCGGCTGGGCGGACTTGAGCAGGGTCGAGTCCTTGGACAACCACGCCTTCGCGTCCGGGCCGAGGATGAACCAACGGCCCTGCTGGGGGGCGTTCTTGAGGTTGAGCGCCTTCTCGGCCGCGACCAACTGGGCCCAGACGGTGTTCGTGGTCCCGTCCAGGGTGATCGGCGCGGCGGCGGTGCCGATCTTGTTGTCGGCGTGGGCGTTCGCGTACTCCGCGAACAGCTTGGTGTCGATCAGGTCCGACAGCGAGGCCGTCGCCTCCTCGGTGTAGCCCGCCTCCAGGTCCTGATCGGACGTCACGGTCTCGATATCGTCGAGGCCGAAGGCGAAATACTTCGCGGTGTCGACGACCAGCGGCTCGCTGGTGGACGACAGGTTCTGGTAACTGATCGCGCTCCACTTGGAGTAGTCGCCCCAGGTGACGCGACCGTAGGCGCGGACGTGGACGGTGTCGCCCGCCTTGTTGACGTCGCCCTGGTAGTCGCTGTTCGCGAGCACGGCCGAGGCCACGTTGACTTGCCGCAGCTGGCGGATCACGAGGTCGGACCAGATCTCGACGTTGAACGCCGACAGGGAGTTGGTGGGGGCGCCGGTGACGGTCGCCATCGCTTAGCCTTCCTTTCGGAGTCAGGCGATCCGACCGCCATGCCTCGGCGGAGCGGGCGCCTTCCCCGGGGCCGCTCCACGATCACTTCCCGGCCCTGGCGGCCTGGGGGACGGAACGGACTCGCCGGGACCGCCGGCGCCGGACTCGGGCCCATCCGGGCCCCGCTTGAGGTAAGGCCGCTCGGCGACCAGCCGGTCGACCTCCTCCCCAAGCCTGGCTTCGTCGATCTTGGGGTCGTCGCCCCACTGGACCCGATCGAAGGCGTCGCCGAGGGCGTCGGCCCTGATCTTGGCCGCTGCCGCCTTGTCGAACGCGGCGCGGCGGTCGCGGCCGAGGAGTTCGGCCCTGAGCCGCTTAACCTCCTCGGCGTGAGCGCTGGGCGCGTCCTCGACCGCCTTGGCCGCGGCCTTCAGCGCGTCCTCCATCTCCTTGACCCTGGCCTGGGCGTCGGCGACCGTCTTGGGCCCCGCCGACTTCTCCAGGGCGTCGGCCCGCTCCTCGGCGGCCTTCAACCTGTCGAGCGCGTCCCGCTCTCGGCGTTTCCGGCGGACGTTCTCGCCGGTGAGTTCCTCGATGCGGCGGTTAAGGCTCGATATGATCGCGTCTTCAGCCATTGCTTTCCTTCCGCGCCTTGGCGGCGACCTTCAGGTTGTGAATCGCCCCCTCAAGCGACTCGATCGCATCATCGATCATCGACTCGGCCACAAAGAAGTCGTGGACGCGGCCGACAGCCAACTCTCTTAAAAGCTCCGTCGTCAGTTCATGAACCCGGACGAGCAACGTCGTCGCAATCGGAGAAAGATCCTCGTCAGCCATTCGTCGAACCTTCCGCGGCGGCGGAATCAAGGACGTCAGGTCCGCCCCCAAACAACGCGGCGAGGTCGGCGTCGTCGCGGGCGACCTGCTCCATGTGCTGCATCGCCTCGTCCCGGGAGGCGTAGCGGTTCCGTTTTTGCACCACCTGGAGCAGCGACGCCGACCGTTCGGCGACCGTCAGCTGGTCGGTCTGGACGTCCTCGACGGACGGTTCCTCGGGAGGCCATCGCAGCGTGAGGTTGATCCCCCTGGCTCCAGCCTCCTTGACCGCGGCGTTCCCGGTGGCCGTTCCAACGACGGCCAGGACCGCCTCGGCGAGGTCTGTTTCCCAACTCTTAAATAGCTCCCGACGATCCTCGGCGTAATCGATCAGCGGCTGTTGCTCGGCCTTCTGGGACTCACCGGACGGAAGCGAAGCTTGATCCATCCGGTAGAGGGTCTGGGGGACGCCGAGGCCCTCCATCACGGTGTCGATGGCCTTCTCGACGTCCAGCCATCCCGATTCGACGTTCAAGCCGGGTTGCGGGTACTCGACCCGAACCTCCACGTTGCCGTCCTCGGTCTGGACTCTGGGCACGCGGACCAGGCCGGCCACGTCGTCGGGATCGCCGTCCGGCGACCATCCCGGAGGCGCGTTGAACACGAACCCTCGCGGCGAGTGGAACGCCACCACCGCCTCGTCCATGCGGTCGATCTTGACGTCGATCGCGGCGTTGCGGTCGGCCAGGTACGCGCCGAGCGGTTCCGAGTAAAGGCCCGACGTCGGCCGCTCATTGAATACCAGGCCGAACGGCGGCCGACCGTAACCGTGGTCGACCTGGCTGACGAACCGCGACGTACGCGCGCCCGAGGTCCGATCGCGGGACCATTTCTCCGTCAGGTACTCGCGGCAGAACTCGGCCGTCCAGAACCGATACCGGGTGCGGTTGTCCGCGCGATCGATCGTGATCAGCGCGGCGCATCGGGTGGGGTCGTTCGGGTCGGCGTACAACGCGAGCTGGCTGGCGTCCCAGAGCCGGAGCCGAAACGGCTTCAAGCTCTCCGATCCCAGGTCGACCGCCTGAACCGCGGCGAAGTGCAGCAGGGTCGCCATCCTGTCGGCCGCGGCCACCATCTGATCAATCAGATTGTCCCGGTAGACCTCCTGAAGAATCGGATCGGCCGCGGGGTCGTCGGCGATCGTCCGGGTCGGGCCCGGCGAGTAGGTTTTCGAACACAAGATCTTGATCACGCGCCGAGTCAGCGGATGCGTCTGCCTCGGTCTCGCCGACCAGGCCGTCGTGCTCTCGCCGCGACGTCGGGGAACGTGCATGCCGCCGCGAAGGTGGTAGTAGTCCAGGACGCGCGTGGCCTCGGCGAGACGCTCCTGTTCGTTCGGCAGTCCGGCCAGGACCTCGGCGTCTATAGACCGCTCGAACGGGGTCATCCCGCGACCGCCTCCTCGCGGAAGGACTGGGTGATCATGTCCGCGAAGTCGGGCGAGCGGCCGAGACGGTCCATGAAGTCGGCCTTGTCCTCCAGCCGGAACTTGTCGTTGTCCGTCCGTCCCTTCAGTTCCGAAAGCTCCTCGACGATCTGGGGCAGGTGCGGCCCGTTGGGAAGATGGAATGGCATGTCGTTGCGCGTTCCGTCGCGGAAGTCGTCGGGGTCGAGCCGCCTGGCCAGCATCGCGGCGCACGCCGACCGTAGGTTCAGGAAGTTCCTTCGGAACGGCTTGCCGCCATAGTACGGCTGGACGCCGTAGAGCTTCTTGGCCGCCAGGGCCGCCTTGAGCCGGTTGCCGGTGTTTCCGGCCGCGTCGTAGCTGATCCTCTCGTCGGCCACCCTCCACTTCGCCTTCAGATCCACGATCCGATCGGCGGTGGCGGAGGGGGAATCGAAAGCGTCGGCGGCGATCTCCAGGAACCCGACGTCATCGCGGACGCCCACGACCGACCGCGCGTTACCGACCCCCTCGCCGACGTCGCACGCGATCCGCCGCGGCCCGCCCTTGCCGGCCCGACGCCACTCGGCCGCCGCGCGGACCGCCATTTCGCCGGTCGCCCGCCCTAGAAGCTCCGGACGAATCAGGGCCTCGTTGTCGAGCTTGGGCCGGATCGCCTTGATGTGCGACCGCGTCCAGGGCGAATCGGCCCCGCGACGGCGGTACATGGCCTCCAGCCACGTCTTGTCGGCCAGCCCGAACGGTGACTTATCCAGGTCCGCGTGGGGTGAACAGGTCGACGGCATATTGAAATATCGAACCGCGTGACTCCTGGGAACCCCGTCGCGGGCGTCGGCCTCGCCCTGCCTTGCATAGTCGACGGCCCAGCCCTCGCCGCGGATCGGGTTGTAGCAGAGGACCATCAGGCTCGCCTTGAGCGAATCGAGGGCCTCGCCGATCTCGTCGGTGATCCCCGACGCCTCGGTGACGAACACGGCGAGGTTCGCCGCGTGCTGTCCGGACGCCCGCTCGATCGAGGTCGTCGAATAGGCCAGGGCGCCCCAACCGTTCTTATCGAGCCTCATCGCGAGCGGGCTGGCCTTCACGCCCGAACCCAGGTCGGCCCCGAAAATCTCCGGGAACATCTTGAGCATCGAGGGCCTGTCCGGCGACGACGCCCGCTCCGGGTCCATCGCGCGGCGAAGCTCCTTCCACGTCACGGAGCCCAGCAGCGTTTGGGACGGGCCCGTCACGATCGCCACCGAGTCCAGCCGCGTGAGGCACCACCACGGGACCAGGCCGCCGAGCGCGTAGTCCTTGCCGAGCGCGTTGCCGGTCTCGACCACGACGACCGAGCTCTCCGCGCACGCCTGGACCCACTCCAGCTGATCGGGATGGCCGCTCCCCGGATTGGTCCAGTACGGCTCCCGCTCCAGGATGGCCGTGTTGAACAGGTCCGGGTCGTCGTGGCAGTCACTCAGCAGGCCGACCAGCCCGTCGATCTCGCTTGCGCTTCTCGGCACGTTCCTGGGCTTCCCTCACGACTTCGCGACGCGAAACGGAATCGGTCTTCTCGGGGCGGTCCTTGGCGACGGCCCATCTGTCGGGGAACCGACGTTCGAGGAACCACGCCCGCGATTGCCAGGACGGCGCCCCGTCCTGGACGGCGTCCAGCGCCCTCTGCTCGGCGAACGCGACGGCCCTTTTCAAAGAGGCGAAAAAATCGGCATACCCCTGCGCGTGCTCGGCCCCGTCCTCGTAGAGGCGGAGCCAATACTTGACGGTCTCCGGAGTGGTCCCGGCCGCCACGCACGCCGGGCCGAAGTAGCTCCCGTTGGTCAGGAACCGAATGATGTCGGCCTGAACCTCGGGGGTCAGCGCGGCGGGCCGAACGAGGGTTCGGCCGTTTTTGCTTTTGGGGTAGGCCACGGGATCAATCGATGGGCCGTTCGGCCAGCGCGGCGATGGCGCGGAGGCGGTCCCGCGACCTCGCCGCCCTGGTCTGGGCTCGCTGGCAGACGGCGGCGTGGCCGCGCTCGTTGGACGCGAGTCGGACGATTTGGAGGCGGAGCCGCTCGATCTCCTCGCGCCAGTCGGACTCCCGCCGCTCATGGTCGGCCTTGTACTCGGCGAGGGCGTCTTCGGCCGCCTTCCGCCGCGCCGTCTCCCTGGCGACCGCCGCGTTCAGAAGGTCGACGGCCTCCGGGGACTCTGACGGTACGGCCTTTTCGGCGGGCGTCACGCCAAGGAACCGGGCGGTCCCGAACCTCGCGCGGACACCGTCAATCACGGCGGCGGTCATCGACACGGCTTCAGTCTCCTTTCGCGACGGGGATCGAATCGCCGCTCCGCCGCGCCTGATCGGCCTCCACGGCGTCGACCCGCTTGGAGACCTTGTCGGCCGCGTCGGAGGCCCGATTGACCGCCGGGACCACCTCCCGCTCGATCCGGTCGTTCGATCGCCGAACCGCGGCCTCCAGGGTCTTGATCTGGAGCTTGAGCCGCTCCATCTCCAGCAGGTCGGCCTCGTGGACCGCCTCGGCGCGCATTCGGGCGGACTTCTCCTTGTCGATCCGAGAGCCCCAGGTGTCGTACTCGCGACTTTCGATTTCGAGCTTGCTGACCTTGTCCTTGGCGAGCTCCTCGCGCCTGGCCTGGGCGACCTGGCGCCATAGCCCGATCGCGACGGCGGCCCAGGCCATCGCCGCTCCGGCGAAGACGGCCGCCGTCCCCGTGGCCGTGGGCGAACTCTCGGCGACGTCGGCGAGCAAGCCGACCGACGAGAGGGCCGCCCCGGTCACGGCTCCGGTCACGGAGTAGGGGTTCGACACGTCCGGAGCGCCTCGGATCAAGATTCCAGGACTCGGACGACCAGCTTCGCCACCGCCAGGGCCAACGACTTCGCCAGGGCGCCGCCGATCAACCCCGAGAGAGGGCCAGAGCGGCCGCCGGCCGCATGGGCGTCGGCGACCTCGACCATCTTGGCGGCGACCTCGGGATCGGCGATCGGAACGGCGTCGGTCAAGGATCCGCCGCGCGGGGACGGGCCCGCGAGCAGCCCCTCCAGGTAGCCCTGGACGACCCAGGCCGGGAGGAGGAGCGACCGATCGATGGATCGGGTGGTCAACGCCGAGGCGATCAAACGGATTTCGGCCTCGGGGAACTGGTCCGGGAATTCAGTGACTGGCATCGGTTTCCTCGGCGAGTCGGTCTCGCGCGTGTTGAATTTCGCGGTTGGTGGTCGCGGGCGATCCAGTGGCGATGGTAAGATCCATGGTCGCTCCCGCGAGGGAGCGCGGATTGAAACGGGTTCAGGCCGCGATCAAGGCGGTTCGGGGCGTCACGGCGTCGTCGGGGGTCATGCGGTCGCCCTGGATGACGCCGTAGCCGTTGTCGCCCCACTGGGCGCCCCAACTGTTGGCGATCTCCAGGGCGACCGCCCCGTCGATCCACTTGGCCCCGACGGCGGTGACTTCGTGGGACCACCAGTTGTAGCCGACCGCCACCGGATGGCCGCGGAGGACGCAACTGATGGTCTGGTCGAGGCTCTTGTCGTCGAGCACCCACCATTCGTCGATGCGGTAGGTCTTCGCGTTCGCCAGGGTGTCGGGCGTCGCGTACCGACGGTCGATCGCGTTGGCGGGCCATTGGGAGACCGGGGCGACGCCGTTGGCGACGATCCACTCCAGCCCCTCCCGCCCCCAGCCGCCGACGTTGCGATAGCCCTTGATCTGCGCCCCGGCCGACGCCGGGCTCAACGGGACGTAGGGTTGCCCCTGGAGGCCGCGCGCCAATTCGACGCAGAACGTCGGCGCGTTGATCCAACAATAGTTGGTTTGTTGTTGATCCTTGACGCCGATCCCGCCGCGATCGGCGAGGTCGCGGATGGTGGCCCCGCGTTGCTCCAGTTCCTGAATGCGGGCTTGCCATTCGGATCTCGGGATCACCAATTCGTCGGGGAACGGCTCGGCGACGCCCGCGTAGCTCCTGGCGTGGGGCGGCGGCAGTTCGAGGCCTCGGGCGCCGACCGCCAGAAACTCGCCTGGGGTGGAGTCGTCGATGACGAAGAGGCTCACTTGCTCGCTCCCAAGGCCTTGATCGCCTTGATCGCCTCGGCGTCCGTCAACCCCGACAGGGGGACCGTCTTGACCTCGCCGGCCGCGTCGAAGGCGTAGAGGTTGACCGTCTCGGCCCCGGCCTGGAGCGACTTCGCCTTGGTCAGCGCCGCCGCCCACTCGGGAGACCACGCGGGCGGGGCCGCGTGGTCGGCGGCGGGGACCACGGCGTCCTTGTCCCAGACACGCCAGCGCGGCAAGCCGCCGGAGTCGGTCGGGGTCGCGGCGCTCATCGAGTCGCGAACCGCGGTCGAGTAGATCGGTTCGCGCCCGGTCGTTTTGGCCGACTCGTAGAGGATCACGATCCGATCCAACGGCCCCCACGTCGGAGCCGGCGGATCGGGCGCGGGAGGGATCGGAGGGACGGGAGTCGGATCGGGAGGGACCGGAGTGGGCCCCGGCCCGAAGTTCACGACCACCACCGAGCCGGAGTAGGTGATCCGGGCGGGGCCTCTAATGGTCAGCGACTGGCTCCCGCCGATCGACAGATCAACCGTGACCGACTGGGCGCGCGCCGTCCCGCCGGCGAGCAGCGACAGGCCGAACGCGATCGCCGCCAACGAACGCTTCAACGCGAACCTCCCTCGGCGTCTTTCCGTTGGATCAACACGGGGCCCGCCGCCGCCACCCCACGAAGCGACGACGGACCCCGGCGGCGGCGACGGAGACGGATCGCCGCCGTGTCTTGAAAAGTCACCGGCCGCCCTTCAGCTTGCCGGGCTCGTATTTCCTGTTGTCGGCCGGGAGCGGCTTCACGAACAACGGCAGGGCCGGCGAGAGGCCGTCCTTGCCGCTCCGATCGCAAACCAAGCAGACGAACGGCGCGTCCGGCTTGCTCCTCCCGGTGCCGCCGCAATCCGGGCAGGGGAACGACTCGCCCGTCGCCACGAAGACCAGGGAGCCTGACCGCGAGCACGTCTTGCAGTAGTGCGGGCACTCGCTCGTCGGCGTGAGCGGCACGCCGCCGAGCGGCAGGAGCGGCTCCAGATGGGTCCGCTCCGCGCGGGGGACGACGTCCAGGCCGGTGGGTGGGGCGAAATCCGAGTAGCGTCTCACCGGATTGCTCTGCTCAACGCCTTGCGGCATCAGTGAATCTCGAAGTCCTCGTACCACCGCTTGACGTCGGGCGGGATCGAGTTCAGGCGGCGGACCACGTTCGAGTGGTGGATGCCCACCACCCTGGCGATGGCCCTGACCGGAAGGCCGCCAAGCTGGAGCTTGACCATGATCGCGTCGCGGATCCGCTCCAGCGTCTCGACCGCGAACTCCTCGACCCCGTCCAACTTCACCCCGTCGCCGTCGATCGCGCCCCTCGCGAACATGGCCGCTCCTCGCAAATCCCGCCCCGTGGTGCGTGCCTCGCCTCCGCGACGACGCAACTCCCATCAAGCATAGCCGATGAAGCCGAGCCGAGATGGTGCGGGCGATTTCTTGCCGCCCTAGAGCCGGTGAACTACGGTTCACTCAAGGCGGATCAAGACGACGGTGGAGGACGCGAGATGATTCGGCGCGTGCGATTTCGTCATAGGTGGGACGGCGGGGTGATCGAGACGGACCTGATCCTGTGCAAGCGGCGGGAGTGGCGGCGGATGATCGAGTCCCACGACCCGGCCTGGTCGGTCCACGAGCACGGAGGCCGGGTCGTCGCGCTCAGGCTGCCGGACGGCCTGCCGAGACGTCGCGACGAATGAAGTGGGCCGCGGCGGTAGCGCCACCGCGGCCCGGGCGGTCGCCCCGTGACGAGAGTCGACCGAGTCCAGCCTAGGCCGGCGGCGCGTGCTCGTCAACATGACGCCCCGCGCGGCCTGGACGTGGATCGAACCGGGAGTCAGCGAGAGTTGACGTAGGCCCGGTACTGGATCGCGTCGGCGATGGCCTTGTTGCTCTTGGCCATCTGCATTAGGGCGGCGTTGCGTTCCATCGAGGACATCCGTTGCAGTTTCTGGCGCTGATCCTCCAACAAGAACGGCAAGGCGGCCTTGAAGTCGGCCGCGGCCTTGGCGGCCGCCTCCTTCGCCTCCTGGGCCATGGCGGCGTCCCGCGCGCGGCCCGCCTTGTAGCGGGACGCGCGGCGTTCGTGGTTCCGCCGCGCGGTCTCGGCCAGTTCCTCCCGCCGTCGATCCGACAGCGAGCTCCCACCGGACGCCGCCGGCGGGGCTTCGGCCTCGATCGCCGGCCCGTCGTCCGCGAACAACTGGAGGACGACCAGGTTCCGACCCTTGGCCAAGCCCTCGGCGATCTGGACGAGCAGGCCGTCCATGTGTCCCAGCGGCGCGTTTCGTTCAGGGATCGCGATCGGGGAGATCACCCTGGCCTTGACCCGTCCCCCTAGTCCCACCACGGACGGCGGCAAGACCGATCGCGGGCCGTGCCGCGAAGCCAAGAAATCCGCGAGATCATCGGGTGTCGCCGTGCCGAACACCGGGGCCCTGTCACCCAGCTTGGCGGACTTCAACTCGATCACCTCGGCGTCGTTCGGCGGCGTCCCGCGCGTCGTGGTCGATGGGGCTGGTCGTCCGACCGCCTCGTGAACCGCGGTCTCGCGCACGAACCCCGTCACTCCCGCGAGGGGTCCGTCCAGGATCGTGACCTTGAGGCCCGGCTCGCTCCGCTCGACGTCCTCGACCCGACGCGACAACGTGATCTTGTCGATCACCCGGGCCGCGGTCCCGTAGCTGACCATGCAGACGTCGACGCCGTTCAGAGGGCGATCCCATGTCGACGTCACCGTGTACTCGATCAACGCCTCCGGCGAGACCCCCGCGGCGGCCGGCGCGTCCATCTGAAGCCCGCCCGGCCGTCCCAACGCCACGGTCTGACCGACGGCCGCCTGGCCGATCATCGCCGCCGCCAACACCCAAACGCCCATGCTCGCGTCCCCTTTAATATGAACCCACTGAAAACCACGCGACCATGGATCTTACCATCGCCACTGGATCGCCCGCGACCACCAACCGCGAAATTCAACACGCGCGGGGCCGACTCGCCAGGCCGCGGGCCTGGGTAGTCCATGCCGTCATGGAACCTAGGGGTACATAAAGAGAGAGTAAGAATAGTCTTCTTCTCTCTCCCATCTCTCACTTCCCAGGGGTCATCTTTTTTCTCGGTATTCTGGTATTCTGGTATTCTGGCCGTCTAACCCATTCCCCGGATTTGACTTAGCCAGAATACCAATGTTGAGCCCCTTGGTATTCTGACCGGCCTGGTATTCTGACTCCACCCCTCAGAATACCAGGGCCCGTCGCCCCGGTATTCTGACTGGTGTTCTGAGTAACCCTTGTTTTCGCAACGACTTACCAGGTCAGAATACCACTTTACCAAGGTCTGCACTTGTCGTCGAAGCGCCGATCGGCGAGTTCGCGATGACGTTATTTAATGAAGTCGCGCCAAGGTTATATTGCATAATCCTGGGCGATCAGCGCGACTTGCGCGGCCTGCCCCCCTTCGGCCTGGGCGGTCCCGTCGGTCCTCCCTCCGCCACCACTGGCCCGGCCTTATCGCCCAGAGGGGACGTCCCGCTCGACGGCGAGAGGATCGCCGCGGCCTCGGCGCGACTCAGGTCCAGGGCATCCGCGACTCGCGCTAGCACATGGTCCGGGCGGATCGTCGGACCCTCCGGCGGCGGCCAGGCCGGCGGCTGGTCGTCGTCCAGCAACCAGTCGAGCGAGACGCGCAGGGCTCGCGCCATCGCCGCCGCGTGCGCCGCATACAAGCTGCGCTGTTGGCCGAGGATTTCACTGATGGCGCTTTGTGGGATTTCGGCTTGAGCCCCAAGCGTGGCTTGGTTTGCCCCCCGAGCCGCCATCGCCAGATTGAGCTTCGCGACGCATACGTCCGACGGCGGATTTTTTCTTCGCCGCAACTTCGCCGCATCTTCTTCCGGCCTAGTCATTTCGATTCCCGCCGATTACGCGCCGCCGAAGGTGATTCGGTCAACCGGATTGACTTTGATACGCTTTGCAGATAACCTTGGGTTGTCATGCGGATTAACCGTAATCCGCGTGTAGCCACATTGTACCGAGTAGGAGCACGACTTATGAGTCGAACGACGAAGGTACGCGCCCGGCCGAAGCGGCCGGACCCGGTGTACATCAGTGTGCCGTTGCCGCCGGACCTTTACGGGCGGCTGGATCGGCTCCGCGAGGAGACGGGGATCCCGATCGCCCGCTTCGCCGTCCGGGCGATCAAGCGGGCGACGGACGGGGTGGAGAAGAACGACGGCCTGACGCTGTAAGACTAGGACGTAAAAACACGTTTTGACGTCCATGCCGGAAGAGAGGTTTGGAAGTGTCTTATCTGCCGCCACTGGAGGACCTGATGCCCTTATCGACGGTCGCGAGGCGGCTGGGGGTGGCGGCCACGACGGTCCACGACTGGCGGTTGCGGGATGACCGGCCGCTGGAGTGCTGGCGGCTGGGGAGGCGGTGGTACACGACGGAGGACGCCCTGGCGGAGTTCGCCAGGGCCGGGACGGAGCCGGCGGGGTCGGTCCCCGCGGCGGAGGCGTTTCGGCCGATCGCGACCGCGCCGCGGAGGCGCGGGGCGGACCCGGACGGCGACTGGTGCCGGGCGCGGTTCGCCCGGCGGGGACGGAACAAGACGGAGGACGTCAGAGATGCCCAAGGGCGTTGAGCACAAGGCGGCGGCGGACCGAGCGCGGGAGGAGATCGGGAGGGTCAAGTCGGCCCCGCCGACGTTCCGCGAGGAGCAGCTGGGCGACTCGGCGCGGAAGGTCTACGCGCTGGTCGGCGAGGGCGGGGTCGACGGCGTCAACGCCTACCGCGAGCTCGTCGCGGCGGGGGTCGAGTCGGGCCTAAAGGAGGGCGAGGCGGCGGCGATCGTGGCCTGGGCTTGGTACGGCCGCTCGCCCGATCCCGACGCCGCGCCGCCCTCGTTCGAGCCTTCGGTCGCGGACGAAGGCGCGCGTCTGAGGCTGTACGTCCGGGGCGATGACGACGCCGGCGCCGGCGTCGTCGACCGAAGCCTGGCGCATGACGCGGTGGCCGCCGGCCTGCGGATCCTGGCGACGCGGCTGACCGGCGAGAACGACCGCCGCCCCGGTCGTTCCGGCCACCACCTGGCGATGCGCGACCTGGCGGCGGCGGCGGACCACGTCGCGGTGTGCCGGTCGTTGATCCGCGAGGGCGAACCGGCGGTCGAGATCGAGGACGACCTGGCGATCACGGTCTTCCTGGTCGTCCAGGCGGCCGTCGACCTCGGGCTCGACCTCGCCGCCGGCGCGCGGCGGGTTCTGGAAAACCTCGACGCGATGGACGGCGGCGACCTCGCGACGTTCGTGGCGAGCGTCGACCAAGCGACGTCCTGAGCGGCGAGCCTGGAGCATGGTGACGGAACCAATCAAAACGAGTTGATGGAGGCTCAAGCATGGCGGGTCCGAAGCAAGGCGACTACGTGGTGGTTCGGGGCGAGAACTCAGGGGCGTTCGTCGGGGTTCTGGCGGCGATGGATGGTCGGACGATTGTCCTCGACCACAGCATCCGGCTGTGGTTCTGGTCGGGCGCGGCGAGCCTGTCGCAACTCGCGGTCGAGGGCGTGTCGAGGCCGGACCAGTGCAAGTTCCCGCCGCCGGTGGACGGCCACGCGATCCTCGACGTCATCGAGGTGATGCCGGCCACCGCGAAGGCCAAGGCGTCGATCGCGGAGGTGAAGCCATGGCGGTCGTGACCGCCGGCTACGGCTCCGGCTGCGGCTCCGGCTCGGGCTCCGGCTCCGGCTCCGGCTCCGGCTCCGGCTCCGGCTCC
>CALCIB010000153.1 GCA_937907525.1 uncultured Planctomycetales bacterium
GTCGCCGGCCGTACACCCGGCACCGCTCAAACCCGCAATCCGGTAGAGTCAGGAACCTGCTGGCCGAGGACTGGTGCCGCGAACTGGCGGCGCGGTTGCCGCGGGACCCTCGGCTGGCCCGGATGATTCCGGGCGACGCCGCGGCGGCGCAATGCACCTATTTCGAGAAGTCGCGCGCCGGCAACTGGCTGGCGCCGATGCACCAGGACCTGGCCCTCCCCGTGGCCGAACGGATCGACCATCCCGAACTCCGCGGCTGGTCGGAGAAGGAGGGGGGCCTGTTCGTCCAGCCCCCCGACCGGTTCCTGGCCGCGATGGTCGCCGTTCGGATCCACCTCGACCCGTGCGGACCCGACGACGGCCCCCTGCGCGTCGCGCCGGGCTCGCACCGGCTCGGCCGGATCGACCCCGAAACGATCGCCGCCGTTCGTCGCGACGCGCCCGAGGTCGCCTGTCACGTCGACCGCGGCGCGGCGTTGGTGATGAAGCCCCTCTTGCTGCACGCCTCGTCGCGGTCGACCGGGACCGGCCTCCGCCGCGTCCTCCACTTCCTGTTCGCCCCTCGCGACTACCCGTGCGGCCTGCGGCCGAGAGCGTAAATCGGCATTCGCCCTGAAGCCGCGGAGAATCCGAGATTCCTTGCTTTGTCGAAAATCACCAATGACGCGCATGTATCCCCCCTTCTCCCCTTGTGGGAGAAGGTGCCCCGAAGGGGCGGATGAGGGGGAACGAGACCGGAAGCTGGCGGCAACGCCACCCCTCATCCGGCCTTCGGCCACCTTCTCCCACAAGGGGAGAAGGGATTATGCGTGTTCGTCCGTAATGAGTTTCGATTGAGCAGGGATTCCTCAATTCCGGCCGCCGTTCCCCTCACCCCCTGGCGATCATCTCGCGGGCGTAGAGCGAGGCCCCCAGGACGCCCGCGTCGTCGCCGAGGGCGGCCGGGACGAACTTGATGAGCTTCTTGGGGTCGGTGATGATCTGGACCCGCGCGGACGCCTCGACCTTGTCCAGATACGGCCGTCCCAGCGCGTGGGCCACGCCGCCGCCGATCACGACGACCTGGGGCCCCAGGACGTTGACCAGCCCCCCCAGACCCACGCCCAGGTAGTACGCGGCCCGGTCGACCTCGCGCATGGCGATCGGATCCTTCTCGTCGACGGCCTGGGCCAGGTCGCCGCTTTTGAGCCGGCCCTTGCGCTGGATCTTCTCGACCAGCGAGTTGTGCTTCTTCTTCGACGCCTTGAGGATCCGGTTGGCGATGGCGGTCTTGCTGGCGTAGGCCTCCATGCAGCCGTTGTTGCCGCAGCCGCAGCGGGGGCCGCCGACCTTGACGACGACGTGGCCGATCTCGCCGGCGTTGTCGGTCGCCCCGGTCAGGATCTTGCCGTTGATGACGATGCAGCCGCCGATCCCGGTGCCGACGAACGCGGCGAGGACGTCGGCATGGCCCCGCCCCGCCCCCAGGACGAACTCGCCGTAGCCGCCGACCCGGACGTCGTTGCCGACCCGGACGGGGACGCCCAACTCCTCGGCGAGCCCCGGGCCGATCGGGAAGTTCTTGACGTTCAAGTTGGCGCTGTGAAGGATCACGCCGGTTTCGACGTCGAGCGGCCCCGGCGAGCCGATCGCGGCGGCGGCGACGTCCTTGCGGGTCAGCCCGGCCTGCCGCAGCGCGTCCTCGACGGTCTCCACCATCGTCTTGAGGATCGCCGGCCCCCCCTCCTTGGCGGGGGTGGGGCGCTTGCCGCGGCCGAGGATCTTGTGGTCGGCGGCGACCACGCCCGCCATGATCTTGGTTCCGCCCAGGTCGACGCCGACCACGGGGCGACCGTCGCCCTTGCCAGCCATAAGGTTCAACTCCAGCCGCGGTTGGCGACCGCGGCCCGTCTCGGCCGCCGTCGTGGCCATTCTAACGGGTCGGCCCGCCCGGCGCAAGTCGTCGGATCGACGGTCCCGTTCAGCCCTCGCCGCGGCGCGGTTGGGCGTGGGCGTTCGAGGCCGGGCCCGTCTCGATCTCGGTCATCAGCGCCAGGTCGAGGATGCCGAACTCCTCGTCCTCCCGGTAGATGATGATCGTGCGGCCCGACGGCGAGGCCGAGAGGAAGTCCGGATGCGGGACGTGAAACGATCGGCCGTCGGCCATGTGGACGGTGAAGGGCCGGAACGGCGTCGCCCGGTGGGCGGCGCGGAGTTGTTGGATCGTCATGCGCTCGACTCCATCGGTAGGAGGATCATATTTCCAGTATATCGACTTCGCGCCCCCGTCGTCTCGGATCGTTCAGACGACCGGCGCGTTCTTGCCGGGGCCGCGGAGGGGGTCGACGGCGAGGCCGCCGGGGAGCGGTCGAGGGGCGGGGCGGTGGCCGAGCGACGGGGCCGGCTCGATCCGACGGGCCTTGGACAGGTCGATCCGCTGGTCGGAGAGGTCGACCTCGTAGCGGTGGTCGCCGGAGAGTTGCATCGGCAGCTTGACGGTGAACGTGCTGCCGCGGCCCAACTGGCTGCGGAGGTGGACCTCGCCGCCGAGCAGCCGCGCCAGCTCGCGGACGATCGACAGGCCCAGGCCGGTCCCCTCGTGCTCGCGGGTCAGGACGTCGTCGGTCTTCCCCGGGGCCTTGGCCTGGCGGAACTTCTCGAAGACGGTCTCGCGCTCCTCCTCCGCGATGCCGATGCCGGTGTCCTCCACCTCAAGCGCCACGAACCGGCCCTCGGGACGGACGCGGAGCGTCACCCGTCCCCCCTCGGGGGTGAACTTGATCGCGTTGGAGAGCAGGTTGTAGAGGATCTGGCGGATCTTGCCCGCGTCCTGCCGCAACAGCGGGATCGCCTCGTCGATCCGGCACTCCAGGGTCACGTCCTTGCGCTCGGCCATCGGCCGCGACAGGTTCGTGAGCGCCTCGCAGACGTCGCGGATCGAGAAGTCCTCGCCGCGGACCTCCATCTTGCCGCTCTCGATCTTCGCCAGGTCGAGGACGTCGTTGATCATCCCCAGCAAGATCTTGCCCGACGCCTGGATGTTGCCGACGTACCGCTGCTGCCGCTCGTTGAGGTTCGAATTCCCGCCCAGCACTTCCGAGAAGCCGATGATCGAGTTGAGCGGCGTCCGAAGCTCGTGGCTCATGGTGGCCAGGAAGTCGCTCTTGATGCGGTTCATCTCGTAGAGCGCCATGTTGGCCTGGGCCAGCTCGTCGACCTTGTGGTCCAGGTCGTCGTTGACGTCGCGAAGCTCCTGCTGCATGGCGACCAGGTTATGGAGCATGCGGTTGAAGGCGTGGGAAAGGTCCTCGAACTCGTCGCCGGTCTGGATCTGGCTGCGGATGTTGAGCCGGCCCGCGGCGATGGCGTCGGAGACGTCGCGGAGGTGCTTGATCGGCTTGACGATGATGTAGCGGACGATCATCGCCGAGGCCAGGATCGCCAGCACGGTCGTCACGAGCGCGGTGGCGATCAGCACGGCGCGGTTGTTGTTGACGGCCAGCCGGGTTTGCTCCATCGGCACCCGGACCACGACCGCGCCGGCGAGGCTGCCGGGCTTGACGGGGTCGGTGAGTCGGCCGTCGGCGGCGGGCCGCCAGAGGTGGTTGTCGATGTGGACCTTGTCCGAGCCCAGCCCGCCCAGGTCGAGCGTCGCGTCCTCGCGGCTGTGGCAGTCGATGAGGCAGCTCGGCTTGAAGACGACGGCCTGGACGTACTGGTATTCCTGCTCCTTGGGGCCGTTGACGATCCGGCCGTCCCACATCTTGGTGCCGTCGGCGAAGGTGAACTCGTTGGGGCGGGAGGCCGCCGAGTCCCCCGCCGCCTCCTCCGCGGCCGACGCCTTCAGGAACCGGGCGAGCGCCGCGGTCTCGAATTCGTCCTGGGAGTTCTTGGATTCGTCCTTGGGGTCGCGGTAGGCTCGGAGCACCCGCGTCTTGATGTTGGGGGCCTCCTCCGCGCCGGGCTTGAGGTCGCGGAAGAGGGCGTCGATGATCGGCTCGAAGTTGTAGTTGCCCAGCTTCTTGTAGTGGAGGTTCATCAAGGTCGGGTTGACCGACATCCGGGCGGTCTGGGTGGTCTGGTTGCGCACCAGGGCCTCGGTCTTGACCCCGTACATGAAGAAGCTGCCGACGACCAGCAGGAACAGCCCCAGCCCGAAGATGAAGCGGCACTTGCGCTCCAGGCTGGTCTCGCCGAGCAGGTGTTTGAAGCTGCGATAGGACACCGGTTCGATCCCTCAACCGCGCCGTCGGAGGCAAACCGCGAGGAAATCTCAACCTAATCGAAACCAACCTCCCCCGCCAGTGCGAGATCCCGCCGGGACGCGCGGCCCTCGCCCTCGCGAGGGCTCGACGCGGAACCTCGAATCCCAGGGATCGCCCGCCCATGAACGCGATACTCGACCATCCCGCGAACGTCGGCGTCGTTCGATCGCTTTGCAGGAAGAAAGCCGGCCGCGTCTCCGTCGTCGGCCTCGACGCCTTCACCGAGCCTTCCGACGCCTACATCTGGTGCGGCAGCCACCCCGAGATCGTCGAGCGGGTCTGGGACCAGTTGGGGCGCGGACTGCCGTCGGACTGCCGCCGCGTCCTGTGCGGGACGCCGGTGCTGGTGGACGCCGATACGGGCGTCGTCCTCGCCACGGCTTACGGGACCAGATATTGCGTTCGCGTCCCGATGGACGCCTTGCCCGCGGCGCTGGCGGTCGGTTGCGAGACGTCCCAACGCTTTGTGGGCGGGACGATCATCGATATATCCCGGGAGTTCGGGCCCGACTGGGTCTTCGGCCGCTGGGCCGAGGACGAGTCGGCTTGGATTCGATCCGCCGCAACGGCCTTTGGCTCGACACGCCCGACGCCCTCCCCAGGGGCGTGACGCCGTCGGAATCACGCCTCCGCCTCGACGTGGACGGACGACACCTTGGTTGCGTCCCCTTCTGGGCCTGACGGCGGCTCACTTCGTTTGACGGCCATTTGATCGAACCGCTTTCGGAAGCCTTCGACGAAACCGGCGGAAGTGAGCAACCTATTTTCAGGTCGATTGTTATGACGACATGCACGCGCGGTCTTTCATTTGACGGCCATTTGCGTCGCCAGTCCTCATAATGCGTCGTCCCGTCTCCGCTTGGCACTTGCGATTGACCGATTCGCGGGGGATCCCTATGATCCGCCTCGAAATTCGGGGTGGTTTCCGCCTCGGGCGCTTACGGCCCCCGGCTCGCGACCCCCGCGGCTCACGGAGGAGCAACGACGATGCGAGACCACAACAAGGCGTTCTGCCGCCTTGTGGCCGAGAACTTCGACCCCCCCGCGCCGGTGGTCGAGTTCGGGGCGTTCCAGGTCGAGGGCCAGGAAGGCTTCGCCGACCTTCGGGGGATGTTCGCCGGCAAGGCGTTCGTCGGCTGCGACATGCGGCCGGGGCCCGGCGTCGACCGGGTCGAGGACGTCTCGGCCGTCGACATGCCCGACGACTCCGTGGGCGCGGTCCTCTGCATCGAGACCTTCGAACACGTCTTCGAGGTCCGGCGCGCCTTCGACGAGGTCTATCGGATCCTCGCCCCCGGCGGGATCTTCGTCATCACCTCGCCCTTGAACTTCCGGATCCACGCCTATCCCGACGACTACTGGCGGATGACCCCCAGTTGCCTGAAGCGGCTGATGCGGCCCTACGCCGCCCGCGTCGTCGGCTCGCAGGGGGTCCGCGCGTTTCCGCACTCGGTCATGGCGATGGGGATCAAGACGACCGCCCCGGCCGACTTCCACGACCGCGCCCGCGCCCTGGTCGCCGGCTACGACGCCTTCCTCGCCGAGGCCGAGGCCGCCGTCCCGCTGGGACAGAAGATCAAGCGCGGACTCCGCATGCTCTACCGCTCCAAGGGCGAGCGCCGCGCGATCGCGGGCTACTACCAGTCCGAGTTCAGCGTGGAGGTCGCCGCCGAGCCGGTCGCCGTCGCCAACGCCGCGACCGGCCGCGAACTCCGAGTCGACCCGGCGGTCGGTCGCTCCCCACTCCCCACGATCCACGACGCGAAGGGCCAACGCGCATGGCGGCACACCTCGATCGTCTACTGATCCTCGGACTCGACGGCGCGACCTGGAACGTCCTGGACCCGATGCGCGCCCGCGGCGCGGCCCCCAACCTGGACGCCCTGCTCAAGTCGGCCGCCCACGGCGTCCTGACCTCGGTCGAGCCGCCGGTGACCACCGCCGCCTGGACCTCGCTCTCCACCGGCTGCACTCCGGCCTCGCACGGCGTCTTCGACCACCGCTACTACGACGCGGCGGTCGACCGCATGAAGGTCAACCACTCCGGCCGCGTCCGCGTCCCGACCATCTGGCGAATCCTCTCCGACGCCGGCCGCCGGGTCGCCTGCCTGAACGTGCCGGGCCTCTTCCCGCCGCCCGCGGTCGACGGCGTGGTCGTCTCCGGCATGGACGCCCCCCACCTCGACGCCGCGCTTCAGGGCTCGGCCGACTTCGCCGCGCGGCTCAAGGCCGAAGTTCCCGACTACACCCTCCGCTATCACTGGAAGCGCGCGCCGCGGTCGCTTGAGGAACTGCAAACCAACGCCCGCGGCACCGTCGAGAGCTTCCTCGGCCGCGCCAGGGGAGGATTGCTCGCCGATCGGGTTTATCCCGACTGGTCGGTCCTGATGGTCCAGTTCCAGAACCTCGACCCGTTCCAGCATCGCGCCTGGCGCCACTTGAACGTCGATGGAACCGGGATCGAGGATCCCGAGTGGAACGCCGCCGCCGCCGAGGTGATCCGCGGGCTCGACCGCGCCGTCGGCACGCTCTGCGAGCTGGCCGAGGCGCGGGGCGCGGGGATCCTGGTCGTCAGCGACCACGGCTTCGGCCCCTGCCAGGGCCGGATCGACGTCAACCGAATCCTGCTCGACGCCGGCGTCGCGCGGCCGGCGGGGCTGGGGAGCAAGCTGGTCCGTCGCGGCAAGCAGGCCGTCGACCACCTGCGGCTCTGGAAGGCCAAGCGGAACGACCCGACCGCCCGGTCGGCGTCGTTCGATACGTCGGTCGCCGGCTCGTTCCCGTTCGACTGGTCGCGGACCGTGGCCTTCGCCCCCCACCAGGACACCGCGGCGATGGTCTACGTCAACTCGCCGGCCCGCCGCGGCGCGACCCGAAACGCCGCCCCCCTGTTCACCCCCCGCGAGATCGACGAGGCCCGCGAGGCCGCCCGCCAGGCGCTCGACGAGGCCCGCCACCCCGAGACCGGGCGGAAGCTCTTCCCCAGGATCATCGTCCCGGCCGACGCCTACGGGGTCGACCCGGCGCGCGAGGGCTACCCGGACCTGATCGCGCTTCCCGACGGCCCCTTCTGGGTCCGGACCAAGCTGGCCGGGACCGCCCCCGGCGACTGGGTTCGCGAGGATCCCAACCTCACCGGCACCCACCGCCCCGAGGGGATCGTCGCCCTCGCCGGCGCCGGCCTTCCCCCCGGCCGCAACCTCCGCGCCCGCCTGATCGACGCCGCCCCGACGATCCTCGAACTCCTGGGCGTCCCCGTCCCCCCCCACATGGAAGGCTCCCCCCTGGGGACCTATCGCCCGACCCCCTCGCGGCGCGTCGACGACCCGCGCGCGCGGCCGATCGCCGGCCCTCATCAGCAACCGGCCTTCGAGTTCACCGAGGAGGAACAGGCGATCCTCGAACAGAGGCTCATGGACCTGGGCTACATGGAGTGAGAGTCCGTCTCATAGGCGGCATGACGCCTGGGAAAAGTTGAAAATAATCGCGAACGAGAGATCTTAATCCCTTCTCCCCTTGTGGGAGAAGGTGCCCCGGAGGGGCGGATGAGGGGTGGGCGCGTCCGGAAGCCTCTGGAAGCGCCCCCCTCATCCGGCCTTCGGCCACCTTCTCCCACAAGGGGAGAAGGGATGATCGCCATCACGCCACTTCGGATTTTTCGACGAAGCGGACCCGTCTTCTTAATTGCGGCGGTCTACTACAATGGACGGCGCCGCGAGGTCGCGCGGATCGTCGTCGAGCGAATCGCCATCCGAAACCCTGGAGCGACGATGAAGCCGCTGATGCCGCTGATCAGCCATCTCGTGAGCCGCAAGGGGGCGCGGAACGTCCAGATAGTCCTGCGCCTGCTGGGGATCTTCTCGCTCCTGGTGTTCGTCTTCAGCGTCCTGTTCCATTACATCATGACGCTTGAGGGCCGGCGGTTCAGTTGGGTCACGGGTCTTTACTGGACCCTGGTGGTCATGTCGACCTTGGGCTTCGGCGACATCACGTTCGAGAGCGACCTGGGACGTTTCTTCTCGGTCGTCGTGCTGTTGTCGGGCACCATGTTCATGCTGATCCTGATGCCGTTCACGTTCATCCAGTTCTTCTTCCTCCCCTGGATGGAGGCGCAGGCGGCGGCGAGGGCCCCGCGGTCGCTGCCCGCCACGACCGACGGGCACGTGGTTTTGACGAACCCGGGGCCGATCGAGATCTCCCTGATCCGCAAACTGCGACAGTCGCACATTCCTTACGCGTTGATCGTTCCGGACCTGGCCGACGCCTTGCAGTTGCACGACCAGGGTTACCAGGTCATGCTCGGCGAGCTCGACGACCCGGACACGTACCGGCGGGCGCGCGTGGAGCGGGCGGCCCTGGTGGCGACCACGCTGGGCGACACGGTCAACACCAACGTGGCGTTCACCGTGCGCGAGATCTCCGAGTCGGTCCCGATCGCCGCGACGGCCTCGACCCCGGCCTCGGCCGGCATCCTGGAGCTGGCCGGCTGCAACCGGGTCATCGAGCTGGCCGAGATGCTGGGCCGGCTCATGGCCCGCCGCGTCCTGGGACGCGACGCCCGAAGCCACGTCATCGGCGAGTTCGGCGAGCTGCTGATCGCCGAGGCCGCGGCGGGCGGGACCCCCCTGGTCGGCCGGACCCTGCGCTCGCTGCGCCTGCGCGACCACGCCAACGTCAACGTCATCGGCGTCTGGAACCGCGGGAAGTTCGAGAACGCCGGTCCCGAGACGGTCGTCCAGCCCGCGACGGTCCTGCTTCTGGCCGGCTCGCGCGACCAACTCGACGCTTACGACGGGCTTTTCTGCATTTATCGAGGCGCCGAGACGCCCGTGGTCATCCTCGGCGGCGGCCGGGTGGGACGGGCCGTCGCGCGCGAGCTTCGGCGGCAGGGCATGGACTCCCGGATCGTCGAGCAACGCGCCGACAAGATCCGCGACCCCGAGAAATACGTCCTGGGCGACGCGGCCGAGTTCGCCGTGCTCCAGCGGGCCGGGATCGAGGAGGCGTCCTCGGTCGTCGTGACCACCAGCGACGACGACATGAACGTATACCTGACCATTTACTGCCGGCGGCTCCGCCCCGACATCCAGATCATCGGCAGGGCCACCCAGGAGCGGAACGTCTCGACGCTCCACCGCGCCGGCGCCGACTTCGTCCTGTCCTACGCCTCGATGGGCGCCAACGCCGTCTTCAACCTGCTTCATCGGATGGACACGCTGCTTCTGGCCGAGGGCCTCAACGTCTTCCGGATCCCCACGCCCGCCGCGATGGCCGGCCGCTCGCTGGCCGAGAGCGGCGCGCGCCAGCAGACCGGCTGCAACGTGATCGCCGTCGCGCGCGCCGGCGTCCTGGAGGTCAATCCCGACGCCGCCCGCCCCCTGCCGGCCGACGCCGAACTCGTCGTCGTCGGCGACGCCGAGTCCGAAAGCCGCTTCCTGGAACGCTTCCCCCCTCCCGAGCGCCCGTCCCCCTCGCCTTCGTGATCCGGCGCTCGGGACGGCCGTCCGTCATCCTCCCGTCTTCCCCGCCGCGACGCCGGGCCGAAGCGCGGGGGGAGGGCCGGCGGGGGGCGTCGGCTTGGCGATGGCGATCCCCAGGCCGATCTCGTTGGCCGCGTCGTAGGCCATGACGGCGTTGCGGTGGGGGGTGGCGAAGTCGGCCGAAAGCAGCATCGTCGTCCGGTCGGTCTTCTCGCGGGCCGTCCGCAGCCGCTCGGTCAGCGTTTTGAAGTTCGAGGCGACCGGCTCGCGGTCGATCCGGATCGCGCCCTCGGCGTCGATCTCCACGAGGATGTAGTCCTCCTTCAAATCGTCGAGCGTCCGATCGCGGCCCTGGGCGACGGCCTCGGGAGGGGCCTCGCCGGACGGCTTGGGGATCTCAAGCGTCTTGTACAGGACGGTGGTGGCGGTGACCAGGAAGAACAACACGAGTTGGAACGCCACGTCGACCATCGCCGCCAGGTCGAGTTCCTCCACCTTCTGGGGCCCGGCGCGGCGGAGCGAGACCACGCCGCCGTCCTCGTCGTCGTCCTCGTCGACGATCTCCGGCTCGTCGTAATCGCGCGAGCGGGCCGAGGGGAGGGCCACCCGGCTACCGCCGTCGGACGACGTGGGCCGGTCCAGGTCCGGGTCGTCCTCGCCAAGCTCCCAGTCGGACCCGCGCGCCGCGGGGGCCGCCGCCGGAGGCTCCTCCTCGTCATCCTCCTCGTCCTCGTCGTCCTCCCAGTTCCAGTCGATCGGGGCGGGCGCGGCGGGGGACTCCTCCGCCAGGACCGGGAAGGAGAGGTCGGAGGCGCGGTCGACGTCGGCCGGCGCGGGCGGCTCGGGAGCGACCTCGGGCGGCGGTTCCGGCTCGGGTTCGGGTTCGGCCGGGGGAGCGGCCAGTTCGGGGACTTCGACGACGCGGACCCAGGGGGCGGACGTCCCCGAGGGGCGAACCAGGTCGTCGTCGCGGATCGAGCCGGCGGCGAGCCCCGCGCGCGCCTCCTCCGTGGAGAGCCCCTTGGCCAGTTCCAGGCGATCGGAATGGAAGACGTCCCAAAGCGACATGGATTAGGCTCGACCGTTCCGAGACTCCGTCGCGACCGCGCGCGACGACGAACGGCCTTCCCCCCTCGCGGGGGAAGGTGGCCCGAAGGGCCGGATGAGGGGGGGCGGGCGCGAAAGCCGTCGCGATCCCGAGCCGCCTTGAGCCGGCCTTCGACGTTCCGACGGCTTCCGGATCGCCCCCCCTTGTATGTCCGAAGGACCAGAGTGACGGTGTTGAAGCCCGGGGTTTTCCTTGGAAAATCGATCGCGAATCACCCCGGGCGGAAACACAGTCGCTCATCTGACGCCTTCGGCGTCTGTCTTCCCCCGCGAGGGGGGAAGACCGTGTTTTTCCAGACGGCGCCGAACGTCGCCCCACGCGGCTCACGGCTCGGCCTCCTGGACGCCGACGTGGATCGTGACCCCCTCGACCTCGGCGACGGCGGCGGCGACCTCCAGCACCTTGCCGTGGGGGACGGCGCCGTCGGCCTGGAGGATCACCTTGCGGGTCCCCTCCTTCACCGCCCGATCGACGGCCTCTTTCGCCTGGTCGAGCGTCGCGTCGGGGCCCGAGCCGTGGCCGAGCAACAAGCGGGGCTCGCCCCCCGGCGCCTTCGGTCCCAAGAGCGTCAGAAACGTGGCGGCGCTCGCCTCCACCCCCACCCCGTGCCGCGCCGGGGGGACGTCCACCAACTCCCCGCCGGTCATCTGCGAGGAGAAAAGCATGAACGTCATCAACTGAAAGACGACGTCGACCATCGGCGTCATGTCGATGTGCTCGTCGCGCTCCTCGTCCTCGTCGCGTCGCAACAACATGGGCGGGGTCCGGTCGAATCGGGAAGTCGGAGAGGGATGGGGACCGCTTTGTCGAAAACCATCGAAAACAAGTGACGACAAGCATCCCTTCTCCCCTCGTGGGAGAAGGTGGCCGAAGGCCGGATGAGGGGGGGATCGGCGTCGCATGTCTCGTCCGGCCATAACCTTGAAGTCCACGGCTTTGGGTCGCGCCCCCCTCATCCGCCCCTTCGGGGCACCTTCTCCCACGAGGGGAGAAGGGATTAAGCACGCTCGCTCGCGGTGGGTTTCGACAAAGCAGGCTTCCGGCCGTTCAGCGCGGCGCCGACTGTTTGGGGGCGGCGCGGTCGGCGGCGGGGCGTTGGGCCTCGATCGGCTCCATGACGTCGAGGACTTCTTGCAACTGTCGTTCGGTGCGGTCGCGGAGGCGGCGGAGTCGGGCGTGGAAGTCGTTGCCGACGAGCATCATCGGGTTGGCGATCAAGAGCCCCGCCCCGGTGGCCCAAAGCGCCAGGCTGATGTCCGAGGCCAGCGCGTTGGGGTTGACCTTCTCCGAGCTGCCGATGCGGCCGAACGCCGCGATCATCGACGCGACGGTCCCCAGGAGCCCCAACAGCGGCCCCATCCTCACGATCGTCGAGACCGACCCCAGCCGGTTCTCCATGTCGGCGACGACCTCGGTATGAAACTCCGTCACCAGAAGCTGCTTGACCTTCCCCATCCCCTTGCCGCGGTTCTTGATCGCCACCGCGATCAACTGCGCGAGCGCCGTGTGCCAGTAGGTCGGGCTCTGGCAGACGCTCATGGCGGCGTCGAACCTCCGCGCCTGGCAAAGCTCCTGGACCTGAAGGATCAACGGTTCGGGGTCGCGGATCGACTTCTTGCGGAGCGTGCGATACAGCAGGATGGCGATGTACGCCCCCCAGATCGCCAGAAAGACGAGCGCCCCGTAGATGACGTAACCGAAGGAGTCGATGATCCGTGTGACGTTCATGCCGCCCCGCCCCGATCGCCCTGTCGCCTTCTGATCCCGCCCCCCTCGCCCCGCCCCTCGGGACGACCGCGTCTCGTAACGATATTCTGGCCGAATTCCTCCATCCAGGGCAAGCACGCGCCGACGCCCTTGGAAATCCGCCGCGCGTCTCGAAACCCGGGCGTCGATCCGCCGCCGCCTGGTGTATTATCCTTTTGTATACGTTGCGTGTCACGGGTCCATGCTGGGAAGGTCGTCGCGATGACGCTGGCGAACGGGCGGAGGCGGGCGCGGCGGGCGCGCGGCGACTACGAGCGGGACGGCTGCCGGATCCAACTCGGCGATTCGCTGCGGCTGGCGCGCGACTGGCCCGCGCCGGTGATGATCGGCGTCGACGGTCCCTACGGCGTCGGCGGTTTTCCGGGAGACCCGTTTTCGGTCGAGGAACTCGCCGACTGGTACGAGCCGCACGTCGCCTCATGGTCGCGGGCGGCGACCCCGCTTACGACGCTTTGGTTCTGGAACACGGAGATCGGCTGGGCGAACGTCCATCCGGTCCTGGCGCGGCACGGCTGGAGCTATCGCGGCGCGAGTGTTTGGGACAAGGGGAAGGCCCACATCGCCGGCAACGTCAACACCGCCGCGATCCGCCGGCTTCCGGTCGTCACCGAGGTTTGCGTCCAGTACGTCAAGGAGGCCGTCTTCCCGATCGACGGCCGTAACGCCTCGATGAAGGAGTGGCTGCGCCACGAGTGGGTCCGCTCCGGCCTGCCGCTGTTCAAGACCAACGAGGCGTGCGGGGTCAAGAACGCGGCGACCCGGAAATACTTCACCCAATGCCGGCTCTGGTACTACCCGCCCGTCGAGCACTTCGTGAAGCTCGTCGAGTACGCCAACGCCCACGGCGACCCATCGGGAACGCCTTATTTCTCGATCGACGGCCGACGCCCGTTGACCGCCGCGGAGTGGGCGCGGATGCGCGCCAAGTTCGACTGCGAGCACGGCGTCACCAACGTCTGGCGGGAGCCGGCGGTTCGCGGTCGGGAGCGGCTGAAGAACGGCCTTCGGGCGCTGCACGCGAACCAGAAGCCGCTCAAGCTGGTGGAATTGACGGCGCGGCTCTGCACCGACCCCGGCGACGTCGTCTGGGAGCCCTTCGGCGGCCTCTGCACCACCGCCGTCGCCTGCCGTCGGCTCAAGCGGAAGTGCTTCAGCGCCGAGATCGATCCGGACGTCCACGCCGCGGCCGTCGCCCGGCTGGCTCTCCACGACGACTGAGAGACCGTCCCATACGGGCGTCGCGGCCGTCTTGACGGCCTTCCCCCCTCGCGGGGGAAGGTGGCCCGAGGAACGCCGCCGAAACAACTTCCCGTGAACGACCTGGGAGAGAATATCCACAGATTTCTCAGATTAACACAGATTAAATTGAATTTTCCGATCTGAATCCGCGTCAATCTGGGTAATCCGTGGATGAATTCCACGACGGAGAAGGCGCCGGCCGTCTACGAGGCTCTTGATTCCCCGGATTTACGGTTCGAGGCCACGCGAGTCGACCCCGGAGGATTCCCGGAAGTTATTTCGGCAGCGTTCCTTGGGCCGGATGAGGGGGGGCGGATCGAAAGGCCGTCGGGAATCACCGCTTGCCGGACGAGCCTCCGCGAATCGCGACGGCGTTCTCGCGCGCCATCCCCCTCATCCGGCCGCCGCGCGGTCGGTCTTCCCCCGCGAGGGGGGAGGATCGTCGCGAGCGCGGCGACGGGTGTTGCGGAAAAGCCGCGCGATCCGATTTTGACATCCGCCGATCCGTGACCTTGGTTTGGGATGAGGGCCGACGCGACGAGTCGGCCGCCGGCGGCCGGGACGGGTTCGCCGCCCCGCCGAGAGACGAGCCCCCCGACGACCGGCCCGGAACGCCGGCGTCCCCAGCCTCCCAACCCCAAGGAGAGATTCCGATGCGTAGCTTTTTGACTCGCCTGATGACCGAGGAAGACGGCGCCACGATGGTCGAGTACGCCCTGATGGTCGCCCTGATCGCCGCCGGGGCCATCACGGTGGTGACCGGCCTCGGCACGGCGATCAACACCAAGTTCAGCGACGTCTCCACCGCGGTCGGCAGCGCCAAGGGCGGCCAGTAAGGCCGGCGTCCCACCCCTCCATCTCCAGCCATCCGATGGCGGATCATGCGTAACCTTCGACGGTCCCTGGCCGGTGAAACGGGCGCGGCCATCGCCGAATACGCTCTGTTGACCGGCTTGATCGTGGGCGTCGCGGTCGCCGCGGCGTGGGGCCTGGGGCCTCCCGTCGCGGCGATGTTCCATAGCGGGGCCGCGGCGTTCGACGGTCCCGCGCCGGCCCCCCCGACCGGCGGGACCGCGCCGGCCGCCGGGTGACGTGGCAAGTCCAGGGAGTTCGGAATCCATGGCCGGTCATGAGTCGATCTCGTTGTCCGCGGCGGCGGTCGCCTGTCTGATCGCCGCCGGGACGGACCTTTGGAGGTTCAAGGTGTACAACGCCCTGACCCTCCCGGCGCTGGCGGGCGGGCTGATCGCCTCGGGACTGTCCGGGGGTTGGACGGGGCTGGCGACGAGCGGGCTCGGGGTCCTCGCGGGCTTCGGCCCGCTCGTCGTCTTCTTCGTGATGGGGGGCGTCGGCGCCGGCGACGTCAAGCTGTTCGCCGCGTTGGGCGCGTGGCTGGGCCCGAGCCTGACGCTCCAGGTCTTCCTCGCCTCGGCGATCCTGGCCGGGGTTTACGCCCTGGTCCTGGTCGTCGCCTCCGGCCGCCTTTGGGCGACGGCCGTCGACCTGCTGTACCTGGCCCTTCGGCTCCGACGACTCGACCTTCAGCCGGGCCCCGCCCCACCCATCGCCGCCGAGGTCGCCCGCGACGACCGCCGCCGCCGGTTGGTGCCGTTCGCCGCCACGACGTGCGCGGGGTTCTTCCTCGTCGTGTTGACCAACCCATGAAACGGCTTCAACGAAATGAAATGAAATGAAATGATGCCCCCTCTCCCGCCGGGAGAGGGTGCCGCGAAGCGGCGGGTGAGGGTCGCGGCGCTTCGCGGGCGCCGGACGCAAGCCGGCGCTCCCTCCGAAGCGCGACGACCCTCACCCGGCCCTTCGGGCCACCCTCTCCCGGTGGGAGAGGGGATTCACGAATTTCATAGACAATTGCAAATTAAGGAAGATCATTATGAGGCCCCAGACGTTCGCGGTGGTGCTGCTCGCCCTGGTCAGCGGCCTGGCCGCGGTCTGGGGCGTGAACTCGTTGCGGAGGAAGCCGCCGACGGCCGCCGTCGCCGAGGAGAAGACGGCGGTGGCCTTCGCGCTTGAAGACCTGCCGCAAGACGAGCCGATCGACGCCGAGAAGATCGAGATCCGCCAGATTCCGAAGTCCCAGGCGCCGGAGGGCGCGCTGGCGTCCGCGGAGGACGTCGAGGCGCGGATCCCGGCCATCGCGACGCTCAAGGGGGAGGCGGTCGTCGAGGCCAAGCTCCTGCCCAGGGGGGAGAAGCCGGCGACGTTTTCGGTGGTATTCGCGCTTAAGGATCTCGTCGCGGGCATGCCCATCGATCCGTCCTGGGTCGAGGCCCGCGACGTCCCCAGGTCGAAGGCGCCGGAGGGCTTCCTGGTCTCGGCGGAGGACGCGGCCTCGCGCGCCCCCGCGGTCGCGATCCCCAAGGACGAGCCGGTGGTCGAACTCAAGCTGCTCCCCAGGGAGAGCCGGCCGAACCTGGCCCTAATGGTCCCGCCGGGGATGCGCGCCTTCACCGTCCAGACCCCCAGGTTCTCGCCGACGCTCGCCGGCCTGATCCGACGCGGCAACCGCGTGGACGTCCTGCTGACGACCGCGCCGTCCGATCAAGCGTCCCCGGCGCCGACGAGCCCGACCGCCGCGCCGGGCCCGGCGAAGGCCGAGGCCGCGACCGTGACCGTGATCCAGAACGCCGAGGTGCTGGAGTTCCACGAGACCAGCAATCCCAGGGACGAACTCGACGGCGCCGCCGCGGTCACGCTGCTGGTCACGCCCCGTCAGGCCGCGGTCCTGGACCTGGCGCGGAACAAGGGCTCGCTTCAGTTGTCGCTCCGCAACGACGACGACGCCGCCTCGGTCGAGAACGCGACGGCCACCCTCGCCGACCTCGCCCTCGAACCGGACCTGGAGCCGACGACGCTCACCATCCGCACCCTCCGCGGCGCGACCGTCGGCCGCGACGTGATCCGAGTCCCCCGGGGGCGTCGCGCGGCCCCCGCGCCCGCCGTCCGTTGACCATCCGAGACTCATATGTAGGAATGCCGCGAACCGGCAAGGGAATGACGATGGCGAACTTCATCGTGGCCGACGACGAATCGACCGCCGCGCGGGTCCGCTCGGTCCTCTCCTTCCACGATCCCGACGCGCCGGCGGCCGAGGCGGTGACGTCGACGTCGGCCGTCGGCAGGCTGGCGCGGGAGAAGGACGCGGGGGTCGTGGTCGTGTCGCTCCCCGCCGATCCGGCCGCGGCGCTGGAGCTTGTGGCGCGGCTCGCGCCTTACGTCGGCGGCGGACTGCTGGCGGTGGGGCCGACGTCGGACGCCCGGCTCGTCGTGGGGGCGCTCCGCGCGGGGGCGAGCGACTATCTGGACCGGGGCGAATTGGAGGTCGAACTGGCCGCGGCCCTGAAGCGGCTGGCCGCGCCCCGGGCCGCGGCGAACCTGGGGAAGGTGGTCGCGGTCCTGGGCGCCTGCGGCGGCGCGGGGGCCAGCACGATCGCCGCCAACCTGGCCGTCGCCCTGGCCGCCGACCGCGGCTCCGCCGGGCTCGCCGACCTGAAGCTGGAGACCGGCGACCTGGCGGCGCTTCTGGATCTGAAGCCCAAGTTCACCCTGGCGGATCTCTCCCGCAACGGCGCGGCGTTCGATCGCGCCATGCTCGAACGGACGCTCGTCCGCCACGAGTCCGGCGCGGCCTTGCTCGCCGCTCCCGCGCGCGTGGCCGACGCCGCCTTGGTCCGGGTGGAGACCGTCGCGCGAGCGCTCGACCTGGCCCGCGAGATCTTCCCGTTCACGATCGTCGACGTCGACCATTCGTATCGCGAGGAGCAGCTCGCGGCCTTGGGGGCGTCGGACGTCCTTTTGCTGCCGTTGCGGCTGGACTTCAACGCGCTGCGGAACGTCCACCGGGCGCTTGAGCACCTGGGCCGGCTGGGACTGGCCGGCGGTCGCGCGCGGCTGGTGGTCAACCGCGGCGGGCGCCCCGGCGAGGTCCCCCGCGCCAAGGCGGAGGAGGCGTTGGGGATGAAGATCGTCCACGTCGTCCCGGAAGACGTCAAGACCGTCGCTCGGGCCAACGACAACGGCGTCCCCGTGGTGATCGAGGCGCCGAACTCGCGCGCCGGCCGGGCGCTGGTCCAGTTGGCGAGGTCGCTCGCGCCGGCCCCGGAGAAGGCGGGGCCGGCCGTCCGCGCCGGGGCCCGCGGCGGCTGGCGCTCCTGGCGTCGCCGCGCCGCGGCGACCGCCGCGACCTAGGCTTGGATTGAGGCGGCGCGCGCCGGAAGACTTCCCTTCTCCCCTGGTGGGAGAAGCTGGCCGAAGGCCGGATGAGGGGGGGACCGTCCGGGGGCTTTCGGTCGCGCCACCCCTCATCCGCCCCTTCGGGGCACCTTCTCCCACAAGGGGAGAAGGGGGATCACCAATCCGACGCCGTGACAGGCGAACCCTCGCGATACCGCCGCCGCGACGGCCGGCACGCGATCCAGGAGGCGGACGACGATGGCCGCGACAGCCGGCATGACGGACTTGAACCGCTCCGGGCCGCTCACGGCCGAGGAGCGGCACCTGCGCAACAAGAAGGAACTGCACCAGAAGCTCATCTCCGAGCTGGACCTCTCGGCGATCGGGTCGATGAGCGAGGACGAGATCCGCGTCGAGCTTCGCCGCGGCGCGGAACAACTCTGCCTGCGGCACGACGACCTGCTGAGCGTCTCGGAGCGAGAGCGGCTCGTCGAGGACGTGATGGACGAGACGTTCGGCATCGGGCCGCTTGAGACCCTGATGCGCGATCCGGCCGTCTCCGACATCCTGGTCAACGGCCCCGACACGATCTACGTCGAGAAGGGGGGCCGGCTGGAACGGACGGACGTCGTCTTCAACGACGAGAAACATCTTCAAGAGATCGTCCGTCGGATCGTCGCGCGGGTCGGCCGTCGGATCGACGAGACCTCGCCCCTCTGCGACGCCCGGCTCCCCGACGGCTCGCGCGTCAACGCGGTGATCCCGCCGCTGGCGCTCGACGGCACCTTGCTCTCGATCCGACGCGCGGGGAAGTCGCCGCTCCTGGTGGACGACCTGGTGGCCAAGCGGGCGATGACGCGGGAGATGGTCGACTTCCTCTCCGCCTGCATCCGGGGCCGGATCAACATGGTCATCTCCGGCGGCACCGGCTCGGGCAAGACGACGCTCCTGAACGCCCTCTCCTCGTTCATCCCCGAGGACGAGCGGGTGGTGACGATCGAGGACGCCGCGGAACTGAGGCTGCAACAGCCGCACGTCGCCAGGATGGAGACCCGGCCGCCGAACATCGAGGGGGAGGGCGCGATCCTCACGAGGGACCTGGTGAAGAACGCCCTGCGGATGCGGCCGGAGCGGATCGTCGTCGGCGAGTGTCGCGGCGGCGAGACGTTGGACATGCTCCAGGCCATGAACACCGGCCACGACGGCTCCTTGACCACGATCCACGCCAACGACACCCGCGACGCCATCGGCCGCATGGAGATGATGGTCGGCATGGCCGGCTTCGACCTCCCCATCTGGATCATCCGCCGCCAGATCGCCTCGGCGGTGCAGATCCTGGTGCAGGCGGCGCGACTCTCCGGCGGCGTCCGGCGGATCATCAAGGTGTCGGAGATCGTCGGCATGGAGGACGACGTGGTCAGCATGCAGGACATCTTCGTCTTCAAGCAGACCGGCGTGGACGCGGATCGTCGGGCGCAGGGCTACCACTTCTGCACCGGCGTGCGGCCCAAGTGCCTGGCGAGGTTGGAGGAGGGGGGGATGAGCCTGCCGCCCGACATGTTCGAGTCTCGGATCCTCACGCCCCAGCCGGCGCCCGAGCCTCCCGCGCCGGGGCCCGCCGTCGAGGGCGAGCGGCTCTGGGGGCTCTTCGGCCGCGGTCGGGAGGCGTCGTCGTGAACGACTCGATGGTGGTCGCGTTGGCGGGGGCCTCCGCCGTCGCGTTCGTGGTCGCGGTCTATCAGGTGGTCTCCGACCTCTTCCTCCGCGACCGCGCGCGGGTCAGCGACCGGGTGGACGTCGAGTTCCTCAAGCGGAAGGCGGCGGCGGCGACGCGGAAGAAGGCGTCGTTGTTCAAGGATCTCGACCACGCGGCCGTCGCGCGGCGCGAGGGCGCCCGGCCGGGTTGGATGGAGCGGTTCGAGACGATGGTGGAGCAGTCCGGCCTGGACGTGGAGCCGAAGCGGCTGCTGGCGATCGCCGCGGGGGCCGCGACGGTCCTGGGGGCGCTCGGGTTCGCGGCGCGGGGCAGTCCGCTGCACGCCGCGATCGCCGCGGTCGTCGGCGGGGCGGCGCCGATCTGGTACGTCAAGCGCCGTCGCGACGCCCGGATCGAGAAGCTCCGCTCGCAGTTGGCCGACGCCTTCGAGCTGATGGCCCGGGTCGTCCGCGCCGGGCAGAGCCTGGGGCAGGCGATCCTGGGGGTGGCCCAGGAGTTCCCCCAGCCGATCTCCGCCGAGTTCGCCTATTGCTACGAGCAGCAGAACCTGGGACTCTCGCCCGAGCTGGCCTTTCGCGACCTGACGCGGCGCACCGGGATCGTGGAACTGAAGATCTTCGTCCTGGCGGTGCTGGTGCAGCAGCAGACCGGCGGCAACCTCTCGGAGATGCTGGCGAAGCTGGCCGGCGTGGTCCGCGAACGCTACCGCATCCGCGGGGTGATCTCGGCGCTCACGGCCGAGGGCCGGATGCAGGGCTGGATCCTGGCGGCGATGCCGCCGTTGATGCTCCTTCTCCTGCTGGTCCTCAACTACGGCTACGCCTCGGTCCTCTTCGACCATACCGACGTCCTGGCGGCGGCGTTCGGGGCCGAGGCGGTCGGCGTGCTTTGGATCCGCAAGATCGTGAACTTCGATTTTTGAGGCGGCCATGGACTCGGAGACGACGGGGCTTCTGGCGGTCTTCGCGGCGGTCGCGGGCCTGGCGCTGGCGATCGGGCTGGCGCTTTCGAGCCGTCGCGGCCGGCTGTCCGCGCGGCTGGACGACCTGGCGGGCAAGGGACCGCGCGACGGCGAGGCGGCCGAGCGGCCCGAGGCGGTCGTCAGGCTGGCGCGCAAGACGCTGCCGAAGCTGGGCAAGGCGATCGTCCCGGAGGACGAGAAGGAGCGCAACCGGCTGGCCGCGCGGCTGACGTTCGCCGGGCTGTACAACCGCCAGGCGATGTATCTGTTCCTGGGCGTCAAGCTGTCGCTCATGATCGTCGGCTCGGTCCTGGGGGTGGGGTTGATCCTGTCCAAGGCGGCGTCGCCGACGACGTCGATGGGCGCGGCGCTCGCGCTGTTCGTCGCGGGGATGGTCGGCCCGAGCTTCTGGCTGGACCGTCGCCGCAAGCAGCGTCAAATCCAACTCCGGCGCGCCCTTCCCGACGCCCTGGACGTGCTGATCATCTGCCTGGAGGGGGGCTTGAGCTTTCAGGCGGGGTTGAAGCGGGTCGCCGAGGAGATCGCCTCGGCGCACCCGCTTTTGGGGGGCGAGCTGCGGATCGTCGACCGGGAGATCCAGCTCGGGCGTTCGCCGGGCGACGCGCTTCTGCGGTTCGCCGAGCGGGTGGGTCTGGACGAGGCGGCCTCGATGGCGACGGTGGTGGGGCAGGCGGAGCGGTTCGGCGCCAGCCTGGTCAAGAGCCTCAAGGCCCACTCCGAGATGCTCCGCGAGCGCCGCAAGCAGAAGGCCGAGGAGCAGGCGCAGAAGGCGGCGACCAAGATCCTCTTCCCGACCTTGTTGTGCATCTTCCCGGCGGTCTTCGTGATCCTTCTGGCGCCGGCCGTCTATCAGACGATGGAGGCCCTGGGAGGCATGGGGGGCGGCGCGGCGACGGCGCAGGCCGCCGCCAAGACCGTCGCCGCGCCGGCGCCGGCGCCGGCGCCGGCGTCACCGGGTCGCTGAGGCGTGGGCGACCGCCGGGTCGGCCTTGGGCGCGCTCGCGGCCAGGGCGGCGTCGGCGGCGCGGAGGCCCTCGAGGGCCGCGGCCGAGTCGGGCTTGGCGGCCAGCGCGGCGGCGTAGAGTTCGCGGGCCTCGTCGACGCGCCCCTCCATCGCCGTCGCCAGGGCGAGGTTGGCCCGGGCGTCGGCGGGGTCGAGGCCGGCCCTGGCGAACTCGGCCAACGCCCCCTCGCGGTCCCCCTGGCGGGCGAGGGTCAAACCGAGGTTGTTACGCGCCCTCGCGTTCCTCG
Organism: uncultured Planctomycetales bacterium; assembly: GCA_937907525.1. Lineage (GTDB taxonomy): Bacteria > Planctomycetota > Planctomycetia > Isosphaerales > Isosphaeraceae > Paludisphaera. The sequence goes on from CALCIB010000153.1 coordinate 21,980, forward strand.
GATCGCGTTTGAGGGCCGCGCGGAAGTCGGCCTCGGCGTCGGCCCAGCTTCGACGGAGGTAGCGCGCGTAGCCGCGGTCGCAGAGGATTTCGGGATCGTCGGGCGCGAGCTTCAGGGCCCTGGCGAACCGCGCGTCGGCGGCTTTCTCGTCGCCGCGCTGGCAGGCGAGGACGGCCAGGCGGCCCTCGGCGTCGGCGCGGCGGGGGTCTTTTTCGAGGGCGCGGACGTAGGCTTGCTCGGCCCTGTCGAGGTCGCCGGACTCCTCAAGCGCCCTGTCGCTTCGTGACCTTCGCGGTCGGCCCGCCGTCCAGGGGCGACGTCGACTCGCGCCCGCCCCGCCGCGACGGGCCGCCGCGGCAGCCGGCGCTGAGCAGGGCGGCGGAAAGTGAAAGAGCGATCAAGCGTCGATCGACTCGCATGGTTCCCCACCCCTCGTTACTGGCCCGCGCCCTGCTTGGTGACGCCGCTGGCGCTGTTGATGCCGTTGGAGTTCAGCGGGATCGGCGGCCCGTATCCCTCCGTCCGGCCCAGGGCGTTGACGCCCACCAGTCGCGCGTCGTTGCCGGACATCCCGAACGCCGCGGGCTGGCCGACCAGCACCCGTTCGGGCCCCACCGGCGTCGGCGCGGAGGCCAGGATCTCGGCGACGGCGCGCCGCCGATTCTCCGCGAGCGCCGGGTCGTCGGGCGTGCGCTCGACGATCAGCGGGAACGGGCTGGCGGCGAGTTGCGCCGCGGCCCTGGCGAGTTGGTCGCGGCCGCGGTCGGTCAGTTCCGGCGAGTCGGGGACGAAGTCGTAGTCGTACAGCGTCAATCCGGCCTCGGCGCCGTTGGAGACCATGGTCCGGCCCATGGCGTAGACCGACGAGCCCAACGGCCGGGGCTTGAACTCCTCCGGGTAGCCGAACAATTTCCCCTGGATTCGTCGCCAGTGCCACGAGCGGATCTTCTTGCGGATGAAGTGGGGCCCGCGCTGCGAGGTGGCGACCGGGTCGAGCGGCGCCTTCCCCGGCAGCAACTCCGGGAGTTCGTAAGGGGGACCCTCCACGGGGATCGGAGCGGGACGGACGACGGGCGGTTCGGCCTCGTCGACTTCCAGGAGGGTCGTCGGCGGCATGGGGGGCGGGATTTGGACCGGAGCCTCCTGGGCGCGCGCCGTCGCGCCCGCGAGCAGCGTCCCGGCGATCAAGGTCCGTCTCAGGGCTTGAGGGGTCATCGCGTCGCGCTCCTCCGTGAATTCAACGCCCTTCTCCCCTTGAGGGAGAAGGTGGCCCGAAGGGCCGGATGAGGGGTCGACCGGCGTCGAATTTCGGTGTAAGCCATGGCTTGATAACGACTTCAAATCCGATGGCCTCCGGTCCCGCCCACCCCCCGTCCGGCCTTCGGCCACCTTCTCCCTCAAGGGGAGAAGGCGATGATCGCCCCGGCTTCTGAAAAAGCGTCGGGTCGTCAGCCCGGTGGGAGAGGGGACGGACGGTTTGCCAGATACACTTAAAGCGACGTATGACTATTCTCATTTGGAGAACCCCACGGGTCCGTTCATGTATTTGCGCTCGACCAGGGCGGGGCGGACGAGGTGGAGGGGGTCGTCGTACATGGTGGTGGCGCGGGCGTCGACGCCGGTGCGGCCCTCGATCCGGTTCATGAAGAAGAACTCCAGGTCGTTGGGCTGGTCGACCTCGTCGCCGGGGGTGGGCGGCACCTGGCCGGGCTTCATGGCCTCGACGAGGTAGGGCGTCACCAGGATGACGAGTTCCTTCTCGACGCGGTTGCTGGTGGTGTTGCTGAAGAAGGCGCCGATGTAGGGAAGGTCGCCCAGGCCGGGGATTCGGTCGGTCTCGCCGTCGAGCGTCAGTTGCAACAGCCCGGCGATGGCCAAGGTTTCGCCCTGGCGGAGTTCGACCGTCGAGTGCGAGTTGCGGACGTTCAAGCCGGGGACGGGCAGGCCGCCGGGGACCAGGGTCGTCCCCAGCGTCCGGTCGATCGAGCTGACCTCCGGGTCGACGGTCAACCGGATCGTCTCGCCGTCCTCGACGATCGGCAAAAACGCCAGCCGGACGCCGAACTCCTTGAACTGCACCTGGACGTTGCCCCCGCCGAGCCCGCCCCCCAGCCCGGTGTTGACCGGCACCGGGAACTGGCCGCCGGCCAGGAAGTTGGCCTGATGGCCGTTGAGCGTCACCAGGTTCGGCTCGGCCAGGATCTTGAGCAGGTTGTTCCGCCGGAGCGCCGTGACCACCGTGCTGTAGCGCGCCTGGGAGAAGGTCCCGAAGAACGTCGCGCCCTGCGCCAGCGAGAGACTTCTGGCGTCCGGGTCCCCCGCCGGCTTGAAGGTCGACCGGCCGATGGCGCCCGGAATGAGGGTGGAGCCGCCGATCTGGGAGCCGAACAGATCGGCGAACTCGGGGATCGCGGCCAGGAAGTCGGCCCCGATCTGGCGGAAGGCCGTCCGGTTGAGTTCCGCGACCCGCACCTTCAAGAGCACCTGCTGCGAGGTGGGGACGCGGATCAGGTTGATCACCTGGTCCTGGAACATGGCGATCGAGTTGACCGACATCTGTCCGGCCGTCGGTTGTTGCTGGGAGCCGCCCATGCCCATGCCCATGGAGGACATGCCCTGCATCCCGCCCATGCCGCCGGCCGCCCGGTCGACCCGCATGCCGCCGAACCGAAGCGCGCCGGCCGCGTCGGGGATCCCGGGCGCGCCGGGGAGCCCGGCCTCCTCGTCGGCCGCGGCCTCCGTCTGGGTGTTGCTCGTCTGGCCGAGGACGCGCACGGTCTGGGCCTGCCTGACGTAGCCGGTGATCACCCCCAAAATCCGGACGACCTCGGAGGCGTCGCGGGCCTGGCCCTCGACGACGATCTTGTCGCGCAGCGACGATAATTGCAGCTTGGCGTCGGGGAACAGCCGGCGGAGTTGGTCGTCCAGCGCGGGGAGGTCGGGGACGATCCGCAACTCGTACTCGTAGGTCTTGCCGGAGGCCGTGGTCGCGACGAAGTCGGTGACGCCCAGCCGCTTGCCCATCAGCCTGACCTGCCGCGGGCCGGCCGGGAAGAAGTCGGCGACCTGGGGATCGCCGACGGCCAGGAACGACGATCCCGGCTTCCCCTGCTGGGCCAGGTCTTCCGGAAAGGTCAAAAACCGGCCCTGGCCCACCTTGACCTCGATCGTCGCCGCGGCGAAGGCGTCCGAGAGCGTGGGAGTCGCGGCGTCCGGCGGCGGCGGCAACGGGTCGATCCGGGGCGGCGGCGGCAGCGGCACGACGGGCGCGGGGATCGGCTCCTGGGCGATCGCCGCATGCGCGGCCAGCGCCGCCGCGATCGCGAGGAGGGCCCGCGTCGTCGCGAGCGTCCGGTGGGTTCCAGGATCGGTCATGAGCGACCGCCGCTAAATTTGGAGGAATCGTCAAAGTCCGAGCGTGGTTCATTTCGGCGATCCGCGGTCGCGGACTTGAGCCATAATCGTCCTCGCGACGCCTTCGTCTTCCCCGACCGGGGGAATTCCCCCTACTTGTCGATTCGGCCGGGGGCCCGTAGTCTGTGTGGCTGGGGGGCGGGCCGAAAGGTCGGCCGGCCGGGCCCGTCCGTATCGCCGTTGGTTGGGAACCGTCTGATGACCAAACCGCATGGGATTCGCGGAATCGCGCTCGCCTGGGCCTTGCTGGGGTCGGCGCTGGGGTCGGCCGCGGCCGGGGAGGACGCCCCCAAGGCCGACGCCAAACCCAGGCTGGCGGATTACTTCGGGTTCCTGCCCCTGGAGCTGTACAAGCTCGACTACCGGATCGGCAATCTGACGATCGCCGACGTCGACGGCGACGGCGCGGGCGACGTGATCGTCGCCAACAACGCCCGCTCGCGGATCGACCTGCTGCTCTCCTCGCCGAAGCCCGCGGCGGAGGCCGACGCCCGGCCGTTCCGCAAGGAGGTCAACGAACTGGAGTCGGACAAGCGGATGCGGTCGGCGACCGTCCCGGTCGATCGCGAGGTCGTCAGCCTGGGCGTCGGCGACTTCAACGGCGACGGCAAGCCGGACCTGGTCTTCTACGGCACTCCCGCGGAGGTCGTCATCCTCCCCAACGAGGGGGGCGGCAAGTTCGGCGCCCCCCGCCGGATCAAGAGCGGCGAGGCGCTTGAAAGCGCCAACGCCCTGGCCGTCGGCGACGTCGACCGCGACGGCCGCGACGACGTCGTGCTTCTGACCGAGGGCGAGGTGGTCCTGATCCGACAGCCCGAGCCCGGCGTCCTGACCGAGCCGGAGCGTTCGCCCCACGCGGCGACCACGCCGAGCATGATCAAGCTCCAGGACCTCGACGGCGACGGCGGCCTGGACGTCGTGATCCTCGACGGCGACTCCGAGCACCCGATCCGCGCCCGACTCTCCACTCCCGATAAGAAGCTGGGCCCCGAGGAACAGTTCGCGATCCCCAAGGTCCGGGCCCTGGCGTTCGGCCAGATCGACGGCAAGCCCGGCGCGGAGGTGCTGACCGTCGAGGAGCAGTCGGGCCGGGGGAAGGTCTTCGCCCTGGGCGAATCGGCCCCGGACTCCGACGCCAAATGGGGCCGGCTGGCCTTCTTCGGCCTCCCCAAGGGGAACGAGCGCGGGCGCGGCCTGGCGGTGGGGGACCTGGACGGCGACGGCAAGAAGGACGTCGTCGTCACCGACCCGGCCGTCGCCCAGTTCCGGGTCTACCGCCAGACCGACGTCGGGGGGCTCGGCGCCGCCGAGACGTTCCCCGGCCTTTTGGGGGGCGGCCAGGTCGTCCTCGCCGATCTCGACGGCGACGGCGAGGCCGAGGCGTTCGTCCTCTCCGAACAGGAGAAGCAGATCGGCCGGAGCCGGTTCGAAGGCGGGCGGCTCACCTTCCCCGCCGCCCTGCCGATCAAGGGCGAGCCGGTCGCCATGGCGCTCGCCGACGTCGGGGAGCCGGCCGGGCCGGCGATCGTCCACGCCGTCCGGACCAAGCCCGGCGCCGAGACCTTCGAGCTGCGGGCGATCCGCCCCGAGGGGGCCGACGGGTTCGCCGACGTGAAGTTCGCCGCCGCCGAGTCGGTCCCGATCTCCGGCCTCACCGGCGCCCCCTCGGCCATCCGCGCCCTGGACGTCGACCGCGACGGCCGGACGGACCTCCTGGTCTTCAGCGCCTTCGGCTCGCCGATCCTGCTGTTGGGCCAGGAGGACGGCGGCTTCAAGCCGTTGGAGGGGGGTCTGGGCCCGCTCGGCGGCGCGACCCCCGCGGGCGTCAACGTCGTCGACCTGGACGGCCCCGCCGTCTTCGTCGCCCAGAACACCTTCGCCCGCGACGTCCTGCTGGAGGACGGCCGCTGGCGGATCAAGGACCAGTTCAACGCCGCCCGAAGCGCCGCCCAGATCCAGGGCGCCGCGTCCCTCGACATTGACGGCGAGGGCCGCAAGGACGTCGTGCTTCTGGACCGCGCCTCCAAGTCGCTGCTGTTCCTGACCTCCAAGGACGGCGTCTTCCGCCAGGTCGGCGAGCTGGCCGTGGGCCCGATCAATTTCGAGGGCCTGCACATAGGCGACTTCGACGGCGACGGCCGCGACGACCTCCTGATCGCCGGCGCGGATCGCTTCGCCGTGCTCCAAACCGGCGGCCGCGGCCGCCGTCTGAAGGAGATCGCCTCCTACGAGCCCCGGATCGCCCAGAGCCGCCTCGGCGACGTCATCGCCGGCGACTTCAACGCCGACGGCGCGGCCGACGCGATCTTCACCGACGTCGCCGAGCAAGCCCTGGACGTCGCCACCTACGACGGCGCCGAGGACCTGCTCTTCGCCCTGACGTTCAAGCTCTACGAGCGGAAGTCGTATCGCGGCGGCGGCGGCAACGCCTTCGAACCCCGCGAGATGGCCGCGGGCGACGTCGACGGCGACGGCCGGACCGACCTGGTCATGGTCCTCCACGACCGCGTCGTCGTCCTCCGCCAGGACCCCGGCCCGGAGCAGAAGCCGGCCGAGACCGCCGCCAAGTAAGCGTTCCCGCGCCCCGCGGACATGGACCAAAACGAACTGGTAAAGATCAACATCCCTTCTCCCCTTGTGGGAGAAGGGATTGAGCATGCCTGAGCATGACGGTTTTCGACGGAAAGACCCTTCGCCCTCGCGGGACCGACGACCATGACGCGACTCGCCCTGTTGCTTTCGGTCCTGACCGCCGCCGGGGCCGATCCGGCCCCATCGACGCCGATCCGAGTCCTCTTCCTGGGCGACCGGGGCCACCACGCGCCGGCCGACCGCGCCGCCCAGATCGCGCCGGTGCTCGCGCTTCGAGGGATCGACGCGACCTACACCGAGGACGTCGCCCGGGCGCTCGACCCCGAGACGCTCAAGGACTACGACGTCCTGCTCCTCTACGCCAACGTCGAGGCGATCGCCCCGGAACAGGCCAGGGCGCTGATCGACTACGTCGAGGGGGGCGGCGGGTTCGCGCCGATCCACTGCGCGTCGTACTGCTTCCTCAACTCGCCGGAGTGCGCGGCCTTGATCGGCGGGCGGTTCAAGAGCCACGGGACCGGCGTCTTCGAGACGACCGTCGTCGCGCCCGAACACCCGATCATGAAGGGGCTCGCCCCGTTCACGACCTGGGACGAGACCTACGTCCACGAGATGCACAACGACCAGGGCCGAACCGTCCTCCAGGTCCGCGATGGCGAGCCCCACACCTGGGTTCGCGAGCAAGGCAAGGGCCGCGTCTTCTACACCGCCTACGGCCACGACTCGCGCACCTGGGAGCAACCGGGGTTCCAGGCTCTCCTGGAGCGCGGGCTCCGCTGGGCGGCCGGCCGGCCCGTGTTCGACTCGCGGCCGACCGTCGCGCCGGGACTGAAGCCGCCCGCCACGGTCGACGCCGGCGCCGACATCCCCAACTACCTGCCGTCCAAGAACTGGGGCGCCCAGGGCGAGCCCTACCGGACGATGCCCGAGCCGCTGGGCCCCGATGAGTCGCTCAAGCATATGATCGTCCCCAGGGGGTTCGCGGCGTCCCTGTTCGCGGCCGAGCCCCAGATCGCCAAGCCCATCTGCATGGCCTGGGACCATCGGGGCCGGCTCTGGATCGCCGAGAGCCTCGACTACCCCAACCTCAAGCGCGCCCGCGGGGCCGAGGGCCGCGATCGCATCAAAATATTGGAGGATACCGACGGCGACGGCGCGGCCGACAAGTTCACCGTCTTCGCCGAGGGCCTGAACATTCCGACCGGCATCTTGCCTTGCGACGGCGGGCTGATCGTGCTTCAAGCGCCCGACACGCTCTTCCTCAAGGACGCCGACGGTGACGACAAGGCCGACGTCCGCGAGGCGCTGTTCACCGGCTGGGGCGCCGGCGACACCCACGCCGGGCCCAGCAATCTGAGGTACGGGCTCGACGGCTGGATCTACGGCATCGTCGGCTACTCGGCCTTCGATGGGACGGTCGGCGGCGAGAAGCTGGCGTTCTCCCAGGGCTTCTTCCGCTTCAAGCCCGACGGCTCCAGGCTGGAGTTCCTTCGAAGCACCAGCAACAATTCCTGGGGCGTGGGGATCGGCGAGGAGGGCCTGATCTTCGGCTCCACCGCCAACGGCTGCCCCAGCGTCTTTCTGGGCGTCCCCAACCGCTACTACGAGTCCGTCCGCGGCTGGTCGCCCGGCGTCCTGCCGATGATCTCGGCCACCGACCGCTTCTATCCCGAGACCGACAAGGTCCGGCAGGTCGACGTTCACGGCGGCTTCACCGCCGCCGCCGGCCACGCGCTGTACACGGCCCGCGCCTACCCCAAGCCCTACTGGAACCAGACGGCGTTCGTCGCCGATCCCACCGGCCATCTGGCCGCGACGTTCACCCTCCAACCCAGGGGGAGCGACTTCGCCTCCTACTACGGCTGGAACCTCGTCGCCAGCGACGACGAATGGACCGCGCCCATCGCCGCGGAGGTCGGCCCCGACGGCTTCGTCTGGACGATCGATTGGTACAACTACATCGTCCAGCACAACCCCACGCCCCAGGGCTTCAAGACCGGCAAGGGGAACGCCTACGAGACCCCCCTGCGCGACCAGACCCACGGCCGGATCCATCGGATCGTCTGGAACGACGCCCCCAAGCCCGACTGGAGGCCGCTCGACCCGAACGACGCCGACGGCCTCGTCGCCGCGCTTTCCAACGACAACCAACTCTGGCGGCTGCACGCCCAACGGCTCCTGATCGAGCGCGGAAAGACCGACGTCGCGCCCAAGCTCCTGGCGCTCGCGGCCGATCCCAAGGTCGACGCGATCGGTCTGAACCCCGGCGCGATCCACGCCCTCTGGACGCTCCACGGCCTGGGGGCGCTCGACGCCGATCCCGCCGCCCGCGCGGCGGCCGTCTCCGCGCTCAAGCACCCCTCGGCCGGCGTCCGGCGCAACGCCTTGCAGGCGCTTCCCCATGACGCCGAAACGGCGGGGGCCGTCCTGGCCGCCGGCTCGCTGGCCGATCCCGACGCCCAGGTCCGCCTGGCGGCGCTCCTGGCCCTGGCCGACGTCCCCGAGAATCCCGAGGTCGGTCGCGCGCTGGCCGAGGCGCTGATCGCCGGGCTTGGCGAGGGCGACCGCTGGATCCCCGACGCCGCGACGAGCGCCGCGGCGGCTCACGTCGAGCCGTTCCTCAAGGCGCTGGCCGCCGCCGCCGCGAAGGCGGCCGGCGAGCCGTCGCGGGAGTTGCTGACGCTGACGGCGAGGGTCGCCGAGCACCACGCGCGGGGAGGGCCGGCGGCGACCGTCGCCGACGTGCTGGCCGAGTTCGCGGAGTCCGCGGCCTCCCCCTTCGGCCGGGCGGTCGCCGAGCGGGTCGTCGGCGGCGAGGCCGCGGGCTGGCCGGCCGACGTCCGGCCGACGCTCGACGGGCCCGCCGAGAAGGCCCTCGCGGCGCTCCTGGAGCGGCTGCCGGCGGAAGGCCGCGGCCGGCTGGTCTTCCTCGGCTCGCGTTGGGGGAGCGAGGCCATGAGGGAGGCGTCGGAGGCCGTCGCCAGGACGCTGTTGACGAAGGTCGCCGACGACGCCGCGAGCGACGCCGACCGGATCGCCGCGGCCGTCGAGGTCGTTGGCCTGCGCCCGGAGGACGACACGGTCGCCGAGGGTCTGATGGAGCATCTCTCCCCCCGGATCTCGCCCGCCCTGGCCATCGGGCTGGTCGAGGCGCTGGCCAGGGGAAAGGCTCCCAGGGCCGGGGCGGCGATCCTGTCCGGGTTCCCCCGCATGACCCCCGCCGCCCGGATCGCGGCGGTTCGCGCGCTTTTGGGCCGGGCCGACTGGACGGCCGCCCTGCTCGACGCCGTCGACCGCGGCGACGCCAGCCTCGACGACCTGTCGCTCGACCAGAAGCAGGCGCTGGCCGCCCACCCCGACAAGAGGCTGGCCGAGCGCGCCCGAACCCTGATCGCCCGCGGCGGGGCTCTGCCGGACCCCGACCGCCAGGCGGTCGTCGACCGGCTTTCCCGGACGGTCCTGCAAGGGGGGGACGTCGCGCGGGGCGAGGCGCTGTACGCCCAGCAGTGCGCCAAGTGCCACAAGCACGGCGGCGAGGGGGGGGACGTCGGCCCGGACCTGAGCGGCATGGCCTCGCATCCCAGGTCCGAGCTTCTGGTCGCGATCGTCGACCCCAGTCGGAGCGTGGAGGGGAACTTCGTCCAGTACTCCGTCGCCACCGTCGACGGCCGGGTCGTCAACGGCCTGCTGGCGTCGGAGTCGAGGACGACCGTCGAGATCCTCGACGCCGACGCCAGGACCCACGCCGTCCTCCGCGAGGACGTCGAGGAGATGATCGCCTCCAGGAAGTCGCTGATGCCCGAGGGCTTCGAGCAGCAGCTTGGCGAGGACGGCCTGCGCGACGTCCTGGCGTTCCTGACCGCGCGGGGCAAGTACCTCCCCCTGGACCTGCGCAAGGCGGCGGACGTCGTGACCACCAGGGGGATGTTCCACGCCTCCGAGTCGCCCGTCGAGCGGCTGATCTTCCCCGACTGGGGCCCCAAGGAGTTCCAGGGGGTGCCGTACCAACTCATCGACCCGCATGGCGACCGCGTCCCCAACGCGATCATGCTTTACGGCCCCATCGGCGCGGTCGCCCCGAAGATGCCGAGGGCCGTGGAGGTCCCCTGCAACGCGCCCGCCAAGGCGATCCACCTCCTGGGAGGCGTCGGCGGCTGGGCCTACAACGGCGGCGAGCCGAGCAAGGCGGTCTCGATGATCGTCCGGCTCCACTACGCCGACGGCCAAGCGGAGGACCATCCGCTTCTGGACGGCGTCCACATGGCCGACTACGTCCGGCCCATCGACGTCCCCGGCTCGGATCGGGCGTTCGTCCTGAACGGCCGGCAACTCCGACACGTCCGCGTCGAACCCCGGCGGTACGAGCCGATCGACCGCGTCGAGTTCGTCAAGGGCGACGACCAGACCGCCCCGGTCGTCATGGCCGTGACCGTGGAGACCGAGTGACCCCGCCGCGACCGCACCGGAATGGGTTCGCTCGTCGTCGGGGCGGCCGTTTTTGACGTGTTGCAAAGTCTTTGGGAATCAATAGTTAAATGATCCTGAAGACCGGGTTCGTTCGTCGCTTTCGAACGTGTCGCCGTGGCTATTTGATCTGGAACCCGAGCGAGATAATCGACGTCCCCTCTCCCGCCGGGCTGACGACCCGACACTTTTTCGCAAGCCGTCGCCAA
>CALCIB010000154.1 GCA_937907525.1 uncultured Planctomycetales bacterium
GGGCGAGCCAAAACGCCATCGACGTCCAGGGCTTCCCGGACGGGCTTCCGCGAATCGCGACGGTCGTCTCGCGCGTCGTCCCCCTCATCTGACGCCTTCGGCGTCTGTCTTCCCCCGCGAGGGGGGAAGATTCGTTCAGGCCCCCAAAATCCGTGACGGTCAGCGATTTTACGCATGACACGGATTTTGTAAGAAGTTCCATGCGGGGGGGGCGGGGATCGACCGCGGCCCGAACGTCGATCCGACGCCGACGTCGCGGGTTCCATGAGTCGTAACGTCTTGTCGGCACGTCAAATGGGTTGAGGGGGCCGACGTCGCCGCGCTGATCGCGGCCGATCCGTGCCGGGTTGCGGCACGATACTTGCTCTGCCTGTGACGTCTTCAGCGATTTCATGGGCGACGCCGCCTTTGCGGATCGGGAAGACGTGTCGAGGACGGGTCGCGGCGGGATGCGGCCCGAAGATGGCGGCGGGCCGATCGGGACGACGGCTCGACTGATCGAAGACACGGAGGTTCTTATGGCTCGAATCAGGACGCTGACTGTTGGGATCGCCGCCTGGGCCGCTCTGGCGACGACTGCCCCGGCGGCCCCCGTCTCCTGGTTCGATTCCCAGGCCGCGCTGACGGCGTGGTACGCCAACCAGATCAACAACCCCGGCAGCGTCTACGCGACGGGCGGCTCGAGCGCGGTCACGAACCTGCCGACCAACTGGTATTTCCAGCCCTCCGCCGCCGCCACGACGTTCACGGCCCAAAGCCAGGCGGCTCCCGCCGCCGCCCCGGTCGCGGTCGCGGCCCAGTCCGTTCAGGCGACGACCCTCGCCGCCTCGCCCTCCCGGGCCGATGCGTTCGTCAACCTGGGGACCGGCCCCTACGGCGATGCGTCGATCACGACGGGCGACGCCCGGCCGTGGTACCAGAGTCCCGCCGCCGCCGCCGTCTATGGCGGGGCCCCCTCGGCCTCCCAGCAAGCCGGCTTCGACCGGGACGTCCTCTCCAAGGTTCAGCAGACGTTCGCCCTCAGCGGGATCGACCTCAAAGTGACGGGCGACCCGAACGTCCCCGCCGCGCACATGCTGAGCGTCGTCTCGGGAGCCTCGTACAAGGACAACCCCGACGCGATCGGGATCACCCAGGTCGGAGGCGACGGCTACAGCTTCATCGACAAGCTGAACTACGCCTCCAACCCCGACCAGCTCGCCTGGGCCGTGGCCCATAACGTGGCGCACGAGTTGATGCACGCCGAGGGGGTCGCGTCGCATCCCGACGCGACCGGGGCCCACGTCGACTCCGCCACCGCGGACTGGAGCATGCTGACCGACCCCAAGAGCAGCTTCAGCCCCGCCGCCGTCGCCTTGATCAAGTCGGCGATGGCCAACGGCGCCGACGCTTCCGGCCTTGGCGCCGAACTCCTCGACTCGGCCGGCCTCTTCGCCCACGACCATGCGGAGGGCGGCCTTGAGGGCGCGCAGGTCCTGGCGGCACCCGTTCCCGAGCCGGCCACGGTCGCCGTCTGGATGGTCGGGCTGGTCGGCGGGATGGTTTTGCAGCGCCGCGGTCGAAGGGGCTCCTGACCGATCGACGCTCGCGGGCTTGACCGACCGCCGCCCCTGATGGTCCGATGGAGGGAAAGGCGGCTGGATGAAGCCGCCGTCCCCGGGACCCACGAAGCGCGGCCGCGAATCATGAACGCCTGGCATCTGGTCATCATATCGCTCGCCGTTGCCTCGACGGCGCCCGCCATGTTCCTTCGCGGTCGGAAATCGAGCGTCCGGCCTCGCCCGAAGGCCGAGTTCGGCCCCGTCCTGCTTCCCCTCTGGTGGGCCGCCCGCGCCTACTGCCGCCTTTGGCATCGCCTCCCCCTCGACGGCTGGGCGCCGCTTCCCCCCCGCGGTCCCGCCATCCTCATCGCCAATCACACCTGCTGCATCGACCATCTGCTGATCCAGTCGCGCTCGCGACGAGTGCTGGGCTACATGATCGCGCGGGACATGTACGAACTGCCGGTCGTCCATCATTTCTGCGTGCGGACGGGTTGCATCCCGGTCGACCGCGACGGCCGCGACTTGCGGGCGATGCGCTCGGCGCTTCGGGCGCTGGAGGACGGACGGGTCGTGCCGATCTTCCCGGAAGGGCGGATCTCGCCGGAAGGGGGACGGACGCTCGGCGCGATCCGGTCGGGCGCGGCGTTTCTCGCCTTGCGTTCGGGCGTCCCGGTCGTCCCGGCCTTTCTCTCGGGGACGCCCGAGACGATCGAGATCGGGCCGTCGCTGCGGCGGCGGTCGCGCTCCCGCGTGCTCTTCGGCCCGCCGGTCGACCTGTCCGATTTCGACGCCTCGCAGGCGGGGAACAAGGACGTTCTCGCGCGGGTCTCCCAGCGGTTCGAGCGGGCGCTTCGGGAGCTTCAAGCCCGAAGCCTCGGTCTGAAGACGAGCGAGGAATCGGCGGACGAGGGATCCGTCGAGTGAGCCTCGCCGACGTCCTCGGCCGCTACCCGGCCGGTGAGCGCCCCCTGGCCGCGCCCGCGCCGCTCGGTTCCGCCGGCGGCTACAGCGGCTCCCGGCTTTGGCGCTACGCCGCTACAGGCGGACCGCGGGCCGCGCGCGCCTGGCCGGTCGGGACGGATCTCGGCCGGGTCGTCCGGGTCCACGCCTGGTTGCGGTCGACGTCCGACCTGCCGTTCGTCGCCCGACCGATCGCGGCCCTGGACGGCTCGACCGCGATCGAACTGGACGGCCTGTGCTGGGAGGTCGCGCCCTGGCTTCCCGGCGCGTCGGCGGTCAACGTCCCCTCCGTCGCTCGCGTCCGCGCCGGCTTCGAGGGCCTCGCCGCGCTGCACGCGCGGCTGTCGGGCGTCGACGCCCGCGTCGGCCCGAGCCCCGGCCTGGCCGCGCGTCGTGACGAGTTGCGGGCGCTGATCGGAGGGGGCTTCGACCTCCTCTCGGCGCGGCTGTCGGCTCGTACCGGCGACCCGCTCGCGGCGGACGCCCTGGCGTGGTTGGCCCTGGCGCGTCGCGTCGCGCCGGGGGTGCTGGCGCGGGCGGCGGCCGCCGCCCGGCTCGTCCTGCCGCTTCAACCTTGCCTTCGCGACGCCCGTCCCGAGCATTTCCTGTTCACCGACGACGTCTTGACCGGCCTGGTCGACTTCGGCGCGATGGACGTCGAGACTCCCGCGGCCGATCTCGCCCGGCTTGTCGGCGAATGGTTCCCGCGCGGCTTGGCCGACGACTTGCGAGCCGAGGGGCTCGCCGCTTACCGGCGGCCGCGGCCCGTCACGGCCGACGAGGACGCCGCGGCCGTCGCGTTCGAGGAGCTGGCCGACGTCCTCGTCGCCGAGCGCTGGGTCCGCTGGCGGTTCCTGGAGGACCGGCGGTTCGAGGACGATCGGGCGGTCGCCGCCGGACTCACGCGCGGGCTCGCCCGACTGCGGCGCTTGGCCGGGCGTTGATTCAGATCGGGGACGACGGATCGGCGGGTTGGTCGGACGTGTCGCCGAGGATCCGCCGGGCGTCCTCGGGACCGATCGAGATTCGGTGGATCGCCAGCGCCCGGCCGGTTCCGGGATCGACGACCACCAGGGCCCCGTTGAGGCGGACGTCCTGGCTGGCGACGTCGAAGTGGGTGGGGACGGAGGTGAGGGTGGCGGAGAGGACGCGGTCGTAGCGACGGCCGAGGATCCCGTCGTGCGGCCCGGTCATGCCGACGTCGCACTGGAAGGCCGCGCCGCCGGGGAGGATCCGTTCGTCGGCGGTGGCGACGTGGGTGTGGGTGCCGAGCACGGCGGAGACGCGGCCGTCGAGGTAGCGGCCGAGAAGCTGCTTGTCGCTGGTGGCCTCGGCGTGGACGTCGACCAGGACGACCCGCACGGAAGACTCGACGCCGCCGAGCACGCGGTCGACGGCGCGGAACGGGCAGTCGACGGGCTTCATGAAGGTCCGCCCCAGCACCGAGAAGACCGCCACGACCGTGCCGTCGCGGGCTTCCGCCAGGGCGAGTTCCGGGCCGGGGGAGTCGGGGGAGAGGTTGGCCGGCTTCAACACGCGGTCGGTCCGATCGAAGATCTGGTGGATCTCGTCCTTGCGGTAGACGTGGTCGCCCATGGTCATGACGTCGACCCCGGCGTCGACCAACTCCTCGTGGCAGCGGAGCGTCAGGCCGGAGCCGCCGGCGGCGTTCTCGGCGTTGCAGACCGCCAGGCCGATCCCCCATCGGGGGATCAGCCGGGGGAGGACCTGCGAGACGATCTTCCGGCCCGGAGCGCCGACCACGTCGCCGATGAAGAGGATCTTAAGGGGAGTCAACGTCTGGCCTGCTTTCGGCCCGGGGTCATCGGGCGAATTCGACGCAACGGGTCTCGCGAAGGACCGTCACCTTGACCTCGCCGGGGTAGGTGAGCCTGGACTGGATGGCCTGGGCGACCTCGCGGCAGAGGGCGGCGGCGGAGGCGTCGTCGAGTTGGCGGCTGTCCACCATGACGCGGACCTCGCGACCGGCCTGGATGGCGTAGGCCTGTTCGACCCCCGGGAAGCCCAGGGCCAGGGCCTCCAGCTCCTCCAGGCGGCGGACGTACTTCTCCAGGGTGTCGCGACGCGCCCCGGGGCGGCTGGCGCTGATGGCGTCGGCGGCGGCGACCAGGACGGTGTAGGGGGCGTCGGGCCGAAGGTCGTCGTGGTGGCCCAACGCCGCGTGCGCGACTTCCCTCCCCTCGCCGTGGCGGCGGAGCAGTTCCGCGCCGACGGCGGGGTGGCCTCCCTCCATCTCGTGATCGGCCGCCTTGCCGATGTCGTGCAGCAGTCCGCAGCGGCGGCCCAGGGCGCCGTCCAGGCCGATCTCCTCGGCCATCATGCCGGTGAGAAACGCGACCTCGATCGAGTGCCGCAAGACGTTCTGGGAATAGCTGGTGCGGAACTTGAGCTTGCCCAGATAGTCCAGCAGTTTCTCGTGCAGGCCGACGACCTCGGCCTCGTGGGCGGCGTCGCGGCCGAGCTTTTGGATGTGTCGGTCCATCTCGGCCTGGACGTCGGCGACGATCTCCTCGATCCGAGACGGGTGGATCCGGCCGTCCTGGATCAGCCGCTCCAGGGCGAGCTTGGCGATCTCGCGGCGGACGCTGTCGAAGCCGGTGACGATCACCACGCCGGGGGTGTCGTCCACGATCACGTCGACGCCGGTCGCCTTCTCGAAGGTCCGGATGTTCCGGCCCTCGCGACCGATGATCCGGCCCTTCATCTCGTCGTTGGGGATGTCGACGGTGCTGACGGTGATCTCGGCGGTGTGGCTCGCGGCGTACCGCTGGATGGCGACCGCCAGAATCTCGATCGCCCGTTCGCGGCAGGTCTCGCGGACGCGGGCCTCGTGACGCAGGATCCGCTCGCCGGCCTCGCCCCGGAGTTCCTCCTCGACCCGGTCCAGGACGAGCCGACGCGCCTCCTCGGCCGAGATGCCCGCCACGCGCTGGAGCTCCTCCAGCCGACGGGCCTCCAACCGCTCGACCTCCCGGCGGGCGATCGCGATCGCGGCGTCGCGCTCGGCCAGGGCTCGGCGGACGTCGTCCAGTTCGCCCTCCTTCCTGGTGAGCAGGTCGAGCCTTTGGTCGAGCAGGTCGCCGCGCTTCTCCAGCCGGCGTTCCTGATCGCGAAGGTCGCGGCGGATCGCCTCGGCCTCGTCCTCCAGGGCCCGGCGTTGGCGTAGGGCCTCCTCGCGCGCGTCCAGTTCGCCCTGGAGGCGCAGGGCGTCGGCCTCGCGGCGGGCTTCGGCGAGGACGCCGTCGGCCAGGAGGCGTTCGGTCGCGGCGCGGCGGCGAGCGGCGACGGTCCACGCCCCCCAGGCTCCCAAACCTCCCAGGATCAGCCCGATCAGCAGTCCGTATTCCACGCCCGGCCTTTCCGCTCAGTCACACGTCGACCATCCGGCGGGCCGCCGATCGGGATGCGACCGCGCTCGCGAGGAAATCGTCGAGCCGGGCGGGGAAGGAACCCGTCCCGAGGCTTCGCCGCCGCGCCGGCCGCGGGGGACGTCGGAGTCGCGATCGGGCCCATGCGTCGGGCCGGCACCTACTTTAGTGGAAACCAAGGGGGCGGTCAAACGTCCGCCCCGTCGCTTTCGACCGGATCGTCAGGGGAGGGGGGGATAACCCGCGGCGACGTCGGGAGGGCCGGCCGCGGCCGCGGCGGGGCTCGTCTCCAGATGCTCGTGGAGGATGCGCTGGACCTCGCGGATGGCCAGGGGGTCTTTCTGGACGCCGTGGTCGGAGCGGACGATCTTCTCCGAGGCGACCTCGTCCAGGTGGGAGCTGCGGTAGGGGACGACGCCGTCGGTGGTCTGGCGGCGGTCGTCGGCGCGGAGCGAGCCGATGATCGAGTGGAAGACCACGTCCGCGGCCGGCTTCATGTTCAGGATCGCCAGCAGGATCGGCGAGTCGGTCGCCAGAGTCTCGATGCTCGTCGGAAACCGCTTGAAGCGGCTCTTGAAGGCGTCGGGGTTGTCCTTGACGAGTCGGCCCAGCAGCTTGGCGATGGAGTCCGGATCGGTGATGAGGCTGGTGCTCACCCGGCCGATGACCCCCTTGCCCAGGTCCGACCCCCGGTGCGGGGTCGCCAGGAAGACGACCCGCTTGACGAACGGCAGCGGCTCGAAGAACAGCAGCCGCTTGAGCTCGCCCAGGACGTCGGCCGGGCCGAGGATGTCGTCGAAGGTCTGGTCCGAGTTGAGCAGCCACAGTTCGTCGCTGCTGGAGAGCGTCATGCAGTGGCTGAGCAGGCCCCCCATCGAGTGCCCCAGCAGGACCATGCGGTCGAATGACGGGTCGCCGCCGTCGGGGTTGTAAAGGTCTCGGGCCTGGACCAGGGACTCGCGGAGGCTCGCGGCGGCGACCGGCAGCGGGACGCCGGTGGGGTACATGTACAGAAGGAACTGGTAGCGGTCTCGGATGGCGGGATCCCGTTGCAGCTCGTCGAGCATCGGGATCCACGTCAGCGGGCTGCTGATGAGGCCGTGGACCATCACCACCGGGATCTTTCCCGATTCGTAGGGGCGGATCATCAGGAGGTTGGCCCGTTCCAGCGACTGCTCGGGCTTCATCAGGCCGGTCCACCGGAACCGATCCAGGTCGGTTCGCGACCACATGTAGGCCAGCGGGGTCGTCAGGTCGATCTCAAGGGCGATCTGGGCCGGCGGCTGGCCGACGAACTGGTAGAGGATCGGGTCGACCAGTCGCAGGGTGCAGCGGCGGACTCCGGCGGCGGTCTCGCCGGGGTCGCGGAGGCGGGAGTCGGGGGCGAGGAAGGCCGTCAGGGGGAAGGCCATCTCGGCCGGGTAGAAGACCTCGTCGGGCCGCCGCGCCTCGGCTTTCTGGTCGCCCTCGCGGACGGCGATCAGCGGCACGCCCAGGCCGTACTGGTTGCGGCTGGAGGCCAGGCCGCCGACGACGAAGTCGCTGCAAGGCAACAGCTTGTGAACATCGCCCGCTTGCCAGGGCGAACCCCGCTCCACGACGACCTGCAACTCCTGGTCGCGGTCTCCGGCCTTGAGCTTGATCTTCCCCCGGGGGTCGATGGGGTGATCGGCCTGGGCGGCGCGGATGACTCGTTCCAGGCCGGCGTTGTACAGTTCGCAGGCCAGGCGGTAGCGAGGGTCGGCGGGGGCCCTGCCCGCGGCCAGTTCCGGGTCGAACAGGTAGTCGTGGGCGTAGGCGACGGCGTCCAGGTAGCGCCCCGTCGCGACGGCCTTGTGCCAGCGGTCGTTGCGGCAACCCTCCACCCACGACAACTCGGCGAGGGCGTAGACCAGTTCGGCCGACGGTTGCGACCGCGCCGCCTTCTCCAGCGCGAGCAGGGCGTGCTCGGGATCCTTGCGGTACCGGCGTTCCAGGTCGAACCGGCCGAGGGTCTCCAACGTGCGGGGGCTGGGCCGGTCGATGGCGACCGCGGCGGCGTGCGTCGCGGCGAAGCCCCGGTCGCCTCGGGCGGTCTGGATCGTGACGTCCGACCAGCCCAGCAGCGTCGAGGCGGCCAGGACGACGTGGGCGATGGTCATGTCTGGGTCACTCCATTGACCCCGGTCGGTGGCCGGGTTCCCGCGGCGGCCCGCCGTTCTCCGCGCGCCGGACGTCCCGGCCCCCAAGGGCCGGATCATGCCGCCCCGCTCGCCGACGGTCAATCCCGATCCCTCGCCGCCGGCGAACCCACCGGCCTCGACGGTTCGGAAGGAGGTCGGCCGCCCCCTCGTCACCACGTCGAAGCCGGAACCCGTCGCCGCGGAATTCGGTTCGTTCGCGCTCGGCCCGCGGGGGAATGCGTGTCGCAACTTATTGAAAATCAACGAGTTGCACGCCGAGCCTTCGGCTTCGTTCGTCGTGATCGAAACTTGAATTCCGAGGTCGGCCGTTCCATCGGGTCGGCACGGCCCCGGTCCCGCCCCCGCGACGCCCGACGGTCGCCGTCGCGTTTCCGGTTTCGCGTTCATGCGTCCGAGATGTCAAAAAGCGACGATCCACCCGGCATGATCGCCGGGTGACGTCGCGAGATTTCAGGATTCCGTCGAAATTCGAGAAATTCGAGATGCTCGTCGCCAATCACCACCCGGTCGCCCTGTTGAAAACCTGAACAACCGATAACGGCAAACATCCCTTCTCCCCTTGTGGGAGAAGGTGGCCGAAGGCCGGATGAGGGGGCGACCGGCGTCGCATCTCGCGTCCGGCCATGACTTTGAAGTCCGGGGCTTTCGATCGCGCCCCCCTCATCCGCCCCTTCGGGGCACCTTCTCCCACGAGGGGAGAAGGGATTAAGCATGCTCGCTCGCGGAAGTTTTCGACAAAGCACCACCAGGTCGTGAGCCGTTAAATATGGACCGATTCGCCGCGGCCCTGGCCGGCGGCCTCCATGACCGCCTCGGAGAAGGTCGGGTGGGGGTGCATGGCGTGGATGATCTCGTCCTCGGTGGCTTCCAGCCGCATGGCCATGACGAGTTCGGCGATCAACTCGGTGGCGGCGGCGCCGATGATGTGGGCGCCCAGGAGTTCGCCGTACTTCTTGCCGAAGATCAGCTTGACGAAGCCGTCGCTCTCGCCGGCGGCGAGCGCCCGGCCGCTGAACTGGAACGGGAACTTGCCGACGCGGATCTCGTGGCCGGCCTCGCGGGCGGCCTTCTCGGTCAGGCCGACGCTGGCGACGCCCGGCTCGGTGTAGGTGCAGCCGGGGATGATGTTGTAGTCGACGTTATGCTTGGAGTGTCCGAGGATCCGCTCGACGCAGTAGACGGCCTCGTGATGCGCGACGTGGGCCAGCCAGGGCGGGCCGATGACGTCGCCGACGGCGAAGATCGTCGGCACGGCGGTCACGAAGCCGTTGGCGCGGTCCACCTTGATGTGACCGCGGTCGATCTCGACCTTCACGTTCGGGGCGAACAGCCCCTCGACGTTGCCGGTGACGCCGATGGCCACCAGCGCCACGTCGGCCTCGATCGTCTTTTTCCCCCCGGGGGTCTCGATCTCGGCCTTCACGCCGGTCTTGGTCTTTTCCAGCTTGGTGGTCTTGGAGCCGGTATGGATCTCAAGGCCCTTGGCGGACAGGCTCTTCTTGAGGGCGTCGGAGACCTCCTCGTCCTCGAGCGGCAGGACGTGGGCCTGCATCTCGACCACCGTGACCTTGGTGCCGATGGCGTTGTAGAAGTAGCCGAACTCCAGGCCGATGGCGCCCGCGCCGATGACGAGCATCGACTTGGGTTGCGTCGGGAGCGACATCGCCTCCTTGGAGGTGATGATCCGTTCGCCGTCGAACTCGACGCCGGGGAAGGGCTTGGGTCGCGCTCCGGTGGCGACGACGATGGCGTCGGTGGTGACGGTCTCGTCGCCGATCTTGACCTGGTTGGGGCCGACGACCTGGGCGGATCCGATCCTCGACTTCACCTTGTACTTGCGGAAGAGGCCCTCGATCCCCTTGTTGAGCTGTCCGGCGACGTCCCGGCTGCGGCCGATCATCGCGCCGAAGTCCCAGTCGGCCTGGCCCTGGAATCCGAACTTCGCGCCGTGGCGCTTGACCATCTCGACCAAATGGGCGTTGGACAAAAGCGCCTTGGTGGGGATGCAGCCCCAGTTGAGGCAGACGCCGCCGAGCTTGTCCTTCTCGACGCAGAGGACGCGCTTGCCGAGTTGGGCCGCGCGGATCGCCCCGGCGTAGCCGGCGGGGCCGCCGCCGATCACCACGATGTCGTAGTCGTTGGCCATGGTCGTTGTCGGTGGGTTCCGAAGAGGAGGGGGAGGATTGAACGGCCTTCCCCCCTCGCGGGGGAAGGTGGCCCGAAGGGCCGGATGAGGGGG
>CALCIB010000155.1 GCA_937907525.1 uncultured Planctomycetales bacterium
CCCCCTCATCTGACCGCTTCGCGGTCTGTCTTCCCCCGCGAGGGGGGAAGATCGTAATAGCCGTCGATTGCCCTTGTGAGACTTTCGCTCACCGTCGCGACAGTCCGTGACGGATTCGGAGCAGGAGGCGGTCGACGGGATCCAACCGGGCGATCTCGTCGAGTCGGGCGCGGACGCCGGGGACGTCGTCGGTGATGAGGTCGGCGACGCCGTCGTCGACCAACGGGCCGACGCGGTCGACGTCGTTGACGGTCCAGGCGTGGACCGGCTTGCCCCGCCTCCGCGCGCGGTCGACGAACCCGCGGGAGGCCAGGCGCGCCTCCATCATCAGGAAGTCCACGTCCAGCCGGGTCGGGTCGCCGATCACCGCGCCGGAAACGAAGCCGATCTCCAACTCCGGCGCCAGCCGACGGACCTCGACCAGCCCCTTGAACGACTGGCCGCAGACGCGGACCCGCTCCGCCGCGCCCGCGTTTCGGATCGCCGCGATGGTCCGCCCCGCCAGGATGACGGCCTCGGCGTCGTTCTTGGCCTTCAACTCGATGTTGAGGCGGATCGGCAGCGCGCCGGCGAGATCCAGGAACTCCTCGAGCGTGGCGATCCGCTCGCCGGCGAACTTCGGATCGAAGGGCGTCCCCAGGTCGACCTCGCGCAGCTTTTCCAGGGTCGAGTCGGCGATCCGGAGCGGCGAGCCGGCCACGCGGCGCAGGTCGTCGTCGTGGACGATGGCGAGTTTCCGGTCGGCGGTGAACTGGACGTCGATCTCGGCCCAGTCGGCGCCATGGGCCGCGGCGATCCGAAGCGCGGCGAGGGTGTTCTCCGGCCCTTCGAACGCCCCGGCGCGGTGGGCGGTGACCTCGACGACCTCGGCCAGGGGGGCGTCGGCGATCAGCCCCCGCGCCGCCAGGGCCGAGAGCGCCAGCGAGCCGCCGGCCACGGCGACGGCCGCGGTGGTCCATCCCCTCGCCCTGGGCTCGGCGACGGCGTCCTCGCGGATCGTGCCGCCGGCCTGTTTGTAGGCGCCCATCGCCAGGGCCGCGAACCCCGCCGCGGCCGCCGCGCCGAAGGTCGCCAGGACCGCCGCGTCGAACGCCAAAAGCGCGGCCGTCGCCGCCACGGCCGTCCTCGGCCCGTGGCCGACGCGGTCCAGGACGTAGCCGTTGGCCGCCCCCAGCGCCCACGACAGCCCGAACGACGCCGCCAGGAACGCCAGGCCGGGGCCCAGCACCAGCGCCGCCAGCCGGAGCAGCCGTCCCCGCGTCCGCTCCTCGCTTTCGCGAAGGGCCGTGAACGGGTTCCGAACGCCCTCGAAGAGGACGGCCGGGACCGCGAACAGCCATCTCAGGTAGATCCGGCCGGCGTCGATCGCGTATGCGGCCGCCAGGGCCGCGAACGCCGCCGCGCCTCGCCAGAACTCGGCCGGGCGATCGACCACCAGCCGGTTCAGGTCGTGAGGCGCCCAGAGCTTGATATAAGCGAACGTCCCGACCGCCAGGTACGGCGCGGCGCGGAGCAACAGCCGCGCGGCCTGGAGCAGGTCGACCTTGAGGATCGCCGGCAGCTTCTTCACGACGTCGAAGGCGTGCCAGACGCCGGGGCCCTCGCCGGCCAGCACGCTCATCACGCCGGCCACCCGCAGGTGGAGCGTGGTCAGTTGGATCGCCGTCAGAAGCGCCACGCCGGCGAGCCCCTGGGGGGAGGCGAGGAACGCGGCGATCTCGAAGTTGCCGACCGAGCAGCGCCCCCACCACCCCAGGGCCAGCCGCAGCACCGCCGCGGCCGCCGGCGCGAGCGCCGCGGCCTCCAGGAGCGTGAAGGCCGCGGAGAACGTCAAGAGCGGCCCCCGGCGCTTGAGGATCCGCGCGAGCATCTTGCGGGCGACGTCGTCGTCGGGGTCGCTCAAGGCGTCGATCCTCTTCTGACTGGCACGGATTTCGGGGTTCCAAACGATCTTCCCCCCTCGCGGGGGAAGACAGACCGCGGAGCGGTCAGATGAGGGGGACGACAAGCGAGAATACCGTTGTAATTCGCGGAGGCCCGTCCAGGCGGATCCGGATCCCCATGGCTTTCTTGCTCGTCCTCCCCCTCATCCGGCCCTTCGGGCCACCTTCCCCCGCGAGGGGGGAAGACCGTCGCGCCCTCGGGAATCGGCGACGCTCAGCCCTTCTTCAAAAGGTCTTGAAGCGCGTAGACCTCGATCTGGCCTTCCCGCAGCCGCTCCATCGCGGCGACCGCGGCGCGGGCGCCGGCCAGGGTGGTGATGCACGGCACGCCGTGGCTGACGGCGCTGGCGCGGATGCGGCCCTCGTCGGTGCGGGCGCCCTTGCCGCTGGGGGTGTTGACGACCAGGGCGATGTCCCCGTTGGTCAGGTAGTCCAGCAGGTTCGGCCGCCCCTCCTGGATCTTGCGGACCACCTCCACCTCGATCCCCTCGGCCGAGAGGACCGACGCCGTGCCGGCGGTACACATGAGCTTGAAGCCCAGATCGGCCAGCTTGCGGGCGATCGGCGCGATCCCCGGGCGGTCGCGCCGGGCGACGCTGACGAAGACCGTCCCCTCCGACGGCAGTCGGGAACTGGCGCCGAGCTGGCTCTTGGCGAACGCCGAGGGGAAGTCGACGGCGATCCCCATCACCTCGCCGGTGGAGCGCATCTCCGGGCCCAGGACGATGTCCACGCCGGGGAACTTGGAGAACGGGAAGACCGCCTCCTTCACCGAGACGTACGACGGCCAGGGGTCGTCCACGACGCCCAACTCCTCCAGGGTCTTGCCCGTCATCACCCGCGCGGCGACCCGGGCCAGGTTCATCCCGGTCGCCTTGGAGACGAACGGCACCGTCCGCGACGCCCGCGGGTTGACCTCCAGGACGTAGACCTCGCCGTCCTTGACGGCGAACTGGATGTTCATAAGCCCGCGCACCTCCAGGGCGTCGGCCAGGGCGCGGGTCTGGCGCTTCAGCTCCTCCACGACCGCCTCGGCGAGCGAGTACGGCGGGATGGCGCAGGCCGAGTCGCCGGAGTGGATCCCGGCCTCCTCGATGTGCTCCATCACGCCGGCGACGACCGTCCGCCGGCCGTCGCAGACCGCGTCGACGTCGACCTCGACGGCGTCCTCCAGGAACTTGTCGATGAGGATCGGCCGATCCGGGCTGGCCTCGACGGCCTCGGCCATGTAGCGGTCCAGGCTGGCGACGTCGTAGACGATCTCCATCGCCCGGCCCCCCAGGACGAAGCTCGGCCGCACGACCACCGGGAAGCCGATCCGCTCGGCGATCCGACGCGCCTCGTCGAACCGGACGGCCGAGGCGTTGGGGGGCTGACGCAGCCCCAGCCGCTCGATCACCAGGCGGAACCGCTCCCGGTCCTCGGCCACCTCGATGTTGTCCGGGCTGGTGCCGATGATCGGCGCCCCGGCCGCCTCAAGCGCCTTGGCCAGGTTCAACGGCGTCTGGCCGCCGAACTGGACGATCAGCCCCTCGGGCTTGACGCGCTCGCAAATGTCCAGCACGTCCTCGACCGTCAACGGCTCGAAGAACAGGCTGTCGGAGGTGTCGTAGTCGGTGCTGACCGTCTCCGGGTTGGAGTTGACCATCACCACCTCGTAGCCGTCGGCCCGAAGCGCGAACGCCGCTTGGCAGCAGCAGTAGTCGAACTCGATCCCCTGGCCGATCCGGTTGGGCCCGCCCCCCAGGATCATGATCCGCGGCCGCTCGCCCACCCGGGCCTCGTCCTCGCTCTCGAACGACGAGTAGTAGTACGGCGTCGCCGCCTCGAACTCCGCGGCGCAGGTGTCGACCAGCTTGTAGACCGCCTCGATTCCCCGCCGCCTTCGGTCGCGGCGGACCTCGCTCTCGCTCACCCCCCACAGATGGGCGAGCTGGCGGTCGGAGAACCCCGCCTGCTTGGCCTCGCGGACCAGCTCGTCGGAGGTCCCGCCCGGCGTCCCCGCCTCGCGCAGGCGCTCCTCGATCGCGATCAACTCCTGGATGTTCGCCAGGAACCACGGATCGACGCCCGTCAACTCGTAGACCCGCTCCACGCTCATCCCGGAGAGCAGCGCGTACCGCAGGTGCCAGAGCCGGTCGACGTTGGGCGTGGCCAGCTTGGCTATGATCTCCTCCTCGCTCGGCCGCTCGGCCGTCCACCAGAGATCCTTGGCGTCGCAGCCGACGCCGAACCGCCCCACCTCAAGGCCCCGAAGCGCCTTTTGCAGCGACTCCTTGAACGTCCGGCCGATCGCCATCACCTCGCCGACCGACTTCATCTGGGTCGTCAACACCGCGTCGGCGTCGGGGAACTTCTCGAACGCCCACCGCGGCACCTTCGTCACCACGTAGTCGATCGTCGGCTCGAAGCAGGCCATCGTCTCGCGGGTGATGTCGTTGGGAAGCTCGTCGAGCCGATACCCCACCGCCAGCTTGGCGGCGATCTTGGCGATCGGAAACCCGGTCGCCTTGCTCGCCAGGGCGCTTGAGCGGCTCACCCGCGGGTTCATCTCGATGACGACCATCCGGCCGTCGCGGGGGTTGATCGCGAACTGCACGTTCGACCCGCCCGTCTCCACCCCGATCTTGCGCATGATCGCCAGCGAGGCGTCGCGCATCCGCTGGTATTCCTTGTCGGTCAAGGTCTGCACCGGCGCGACGGTGATGCTGTCCCCGGTGTGGACCCCCATCGGGTCGAAGTTCTCAATGGAGCAGATGATGACGGCGTTGTCGGCGCCGTCGCGCATCACCTCCATCTCCAGCTCCTTCCAGCCGATCAGGCTCTCCTCGATCAGGCAGGAGTGGGTCGGGCTGAGTTCCAGCGCGTACTTGATCATGCGGTCGAACTCGTCGCGATTGTACGCGATGCCGCCGCCGGATCCCCCCAGGGTGAAGCTCGGCCGCAAGACGCACGGCAGTCCGACGACCTCGTCGCGGATCCGACGGGCCTCCTCCAGGCTCGTCGCCATGCCGGAACGGGCGCTCTCCAGGCCGATCTCGTCCATGGCCTTCTTGAACAGTTCGCGGTCCTCGGCGGTGCGGATCGCCTCGGCCGACGCCCCGATCAGGACGCAGCCGTACTTCTCCAGGACGCCCGACTCCGCCAGGGCCATGCCGACGTTCAAGCCGGTCTGGCCGCCCAGGGTGGGCAGCACGGCGTCGGGCCGCTCGACGGCGATGATCCGCTCGACGATCTCCGGCACCACCGGTTCGATGTAGGTCCGGTCGGCCATCTCCGGATCGGTCATGATGGTCGCCGGGTTGGAGTTGACCAGGACGACCTCGTACCCTTCCTCCCGAAGCGCCTTGCACGCCTGCGTGCCCGAGTAGTCGAACTCGCAAGCCTGGCCGATGACGATCGGCCCGGCGCCGAGGATCAGGATCTTCTTGATGTCGGTTCGCTTGGGCACGGTAGGTCGTTCTCGCTCGCGTCGTGGCGGTGGGGGCGGGGCCGGCGGGGTGGTTCGTGGGGCCTTTGCGTCGCGCGCAAGTCGCCCGCGAGCCGTCCCGCGGCCTCGGGGTTCGCGCGCGTCGCGCTCCGGGCCGCGGCCGCCCGGGGCCCTCTCGCGAGGCGGCGCCGGCCCGGAAAATCTCCCGATCTTAGCAACCGCCAGGGCCCGTCGGCAAGGGCCGCGCCGCCTCGCTTCCGCCCCCCTCAGCTCTCGACGGCCGGGCCCAGGGCGGCGCGGAGGCGGTCGATCAGGTCGTCGTCGCCCAGGGCTCGGAGCCGAGGGAGCGCGGCGCGGGCGTGGCGGAGGGCGGCGTCAAGGTCGCCGGCCGCGGCCAGGGCCAGGGCGAGTTCGGACTCCAGCGTGTCGAGCGCCGCGCCGATCAGCGGCGAGGCGTGCCGGAACGCGGTGAGCCGGCGGCGGGCGTCCTCCAGAAGCCCGAGGGCCTCGCGCGGTCGGCCCTCCTCAAGCAGGATCCGGCCTTCGAGTCGTCGCGCGAACACGTCGATCACGTCGCTCAGGGCATGGGTTCGGGCCTCTTCCAGAAGCTCCCGCGCCCGCCGGGGGTCGCGACGGCGGCGGACCTCGAAGATGGCGGCGTCGAGAAGCACCGTCGGGTTCTCCGGCGCCAACTCGACGGCCCGCTTCAAGGTGGCGCCGGCGTCGTCGAACCGCCCGGCGGCGGAGTACACGTCGGACAGCCGGCCGAGGTACATCCACTCTGGGATCGTCGCGCCGTCGGCGAACGGGGCGACGGCGGCCAGCGCCTCGTCCAACCGGCCCAGTCCGGCGAGCGCCTTGGCCCGCTGGAACGCCAACTCCTCGGGCTGGACCCTCGACCCCTCAAGCCCTCTCGCGCGCTTCAGGACCTCTTCCCACCGACCCCACGCCACGGCGTCGATCAGCATCCGGTAGCGCCCACCCTGCCCCTGGAAGAGTTGGGCCCCCGCCGCGAACACGATCGGCGACAGGAGGATGAACGCCGCGCCCCAGTCGACCCAGTCCCAGGACGAATACAGCCCGCGGCGGACGACGAGCAGCACCAGCATGAACAGGAGGAACCCGCGATTCTGGCGGTAGACCGCCTTCGCGACGACCAGGAACCCCGCCAGGGGCGCGGGAAGGTCGCGGAAGCGGATGAAGTCGCGCGGCGAGACGACCTCGGCCACGTCCTTCTGTCGCGAGTAAAGCGCGCCCGCGTCGTCGGTGTGAAGGACGACGTCGGAGAGCCCCAGCGCCTCGCGGGCGATCCGGACGGCGTCGTCGGCCGTTCTCGCCTCGACCCGCTCGGTCCTCGACCTTCCCGCCGCGTCGCGGCCGGTCAACAAGTATTCGAGCATGACTCGACGTCCTCCCAGCCCGCCTCTCCGTCGCGACGACCGGACGCGGGCAGCATGCCACGCCCCGCCCGTCGTCGCAAGTGGGCGCTTCGGTGATTTCCGGACTTATGTTCGGTCGTTCGGGCGCTCGGCCGGCCGGCTCAACGCGGATCTTCGTCCCAGCGCTTCCAGAGGAGGAAGCTGGCGAGGTAGATCCTCGCGTCGTCGGTCTTCCGGACTCGCTCCCAAGCATCGAAAGCCCGACGGGCCGATTGGATCAGGGCGACGACCTCGTGCCGGCGGAACGAATGGGTCAGGTCGTAGTCGGCCTTGTGGCGGACGTCTTGAAGGTCGATGAAGGTCTTGGCGACCAGCCGCAGGTCGGCCGGCGTGGAATAGCGGACCCTCTTGTCATCCAAGGCTTTGGGAAACTTGTCGTTGACGAACATCACGGACGCCTTCCACATCTCTCCGTGGTTCAGCGTCCGGTTGATCCGCGCGGCCAACCCGGGTTCGGTGGCGAACAGCGCCGACGCCGAGCCGGACAAAAGGTGAAAGAGGGCGTAATACGCGGCCGAAGCCGCCCTCCGCAGGTTCACCTGCTTGGGACGTCGCGGATCGCGCTTGGCCAGGTGCTCGGCCTGCTCCAAGAGATCGAGTGACAAGCTCATGGAACCTCCACCGGGCCGTCCTCCTCGACGATCGAGCGGAAGTAGAAGTAGGGCCAACGGTCGCGGGCGATTCGGCGCGCGATCGGGTCGAGCCAGTCCTCGATATCGCGCGCGAATTCCAGGAACTTCCGATCGTCTTCGGAGACCTCGGCGGACAGATACGCCCAGATCCAAACCGCGGGAGCCCCCATGTGGTCCGGGCCCGCGCTGAACCGCAGGTCGACCAACTCCGTCGGACGATCGTCCCGGATGGCCTCCTCGATTCGCTTGCCGATTCGAAGCGCCTCCGGCGAGTCGTAGCGGTCGAATTCCAGGAGCCGGACGATCTCGCGGAAGACGGGGACGGCGGCCTCGACGGTCTCGGGGGTCGGCGGGCGGCGGAACTTGCGGGTGGCGGCGAACCCGAGGAACGCCTCGACTGACTCCTTGAGCCGGCGGCGGCCGGCTTCGGGCAGGAACGGGAAATCGGCCTCGTCGAAACCGTCGACCGTATCGACGGTCAGCCAATCCGACGACCGCCGCAAAACGGCCTCGATCGCCGGGTCGTCCAGCCGTCGCGCCTCCGGCACTCCGGGGCCGGGGTCGTGGAAGGCGCGTCGAACGTTGATCCAGAACTCGGAAAGCGACATGGCGGGCCTCGTCATCTGGGGTCTTCCGTCGCTTCATTATAGGCCGGCGCGGGGGTGGGGCGTCAGCCGTCCTCCCCGCGGACCCGCCGCTCGTAGACGTTCGCCCAGGCCAGGAAGTCGTAGAACGACAAAAGGCCGCAGAAGACCAGGCCCGGCTTGCCGTCGAGGAAGCCCAGGCGCAGGACGTAGGAGTAGACGAACCGGACGGCCGGACGCATCGGCAGGCGGAGATAGACTTTTTTGAGCATTCGCTTGAACCGTTTGCCGCGGCCGATGCCCCCGGGGATCGGCTCGCTGAGGAATCGCTCGTACTGCGCGGCCTCCCAGACGGCGTAGCGGTTGTGCTTCTCCACCCACGCGGCGATCGTCGGGTAGGCGTGGTGGTCCAGTTCATGCGTCAGCCGGCCGACGCGGCCTTTCAATTCGACGTGCTCGTGCGCCTCGTTGTCGCCGGCGCGACCGCCGGAGAGGTCGGGCATGCGCTCGTAGCGGCCGAGCCGGCGCTTGAACAGGCGCAGGTTCCAGCACTCGGAATATCCGCAATGCTTGATCCGACGGCCGAGGAAGTAATACTTGCTGTTGAGGTAATAGCCGTCGGCCTCGTCGGCGGCGATCCGGGCGCGGACCTCCTCGGCGAGCGCGGGGACGACGACCTCGTCGGCGTCGACGATCAGCACCCATTCGTTGCGGAACGGCAGGTTGTCCAGCGACCAGTTCTTCTTCTTGGGATAAACGCCGTTGAACGCGAACTGGACGACGTTCGCCCCGCGCTCGAGGGCCACGTCGCGCGTGTCGTCCGTGCTTTGGCTGTCGACGACGAAGACCTCGTCGGCCCAGTCCAGGGCCGGCAGGCAGCGGCGGAGGTTCTCGGCCTCGTTCTTGACCGGGACGATCACGCTCACCGGCGCCCTGGCGGTCTTCGACAGGGGCGCGGCGGTCCGGGCTTCATCCAGGACTGGCATGGTTGTCGGCTCCTTGATCCGAATCAGGGGATGACGCATTCGGGCGGGGCGCCGCCGCCGGCGAGCCACCGGTAGACGGAGGCCAGCCGCGCCGCCTGCTGGTCCCAGGTGTAATCGGCCTCGACCAGCCGGCGGCCGCGCGCGCCCAGCGCCCGACGCTCCTCGGGGGAGCGCCGCATCAACTCGCGGAGGGCTTGTGTCAGCGGCTCGGTTCTGGGTTCGACGACGACCGCGGCGTCGACGGCGGCGGCCTCGGGGAAGTGGCAGGCGGCGGTGAAGACGGCCGGCAGGCGGTTGGCGAGCGCCTCCAGGATCGCCATGCTGAATCCCTCGCTGTAGCTGGGCAGGGTGAAGGCGTCGGCCGCCGCCCAGACCTTCCGCGCCTCCTCGCCGGAGACGTGGCCGACGTAGGTCGCGCGATCGGAGAGCCCCAGGTCGGCCATCCTGCCGGCGAACGGGGCGAGCGCGCCGTCGTCCTTGCCGGCGAGCAAGAGGTGAAGCGCGGGGAACTCGGCGGCGAGTCTTCCCATGGCCTCGGCCAGCAGATCCAGGCCCTTCTTGGCGTGCAGCCGACCGAAGAACAGGAGGATGAACTTGTCCTTCAATTCGGGATGCGATTCTTCAAGCTTCGATCGCGGGGGCATGGCGTCGAAGGCGGAGAGGTCGACGCCGTTGGGGACGAAGCAGACCGGCGCCCACGGCGCCAGGTCGCGCAGGTGGCCGATCTCCGGCCTGGAAAGCGCGTGCAGGCAAGAGGCCCGCCGCAGGTTCCTGGACTCGACCAGGGCCAGGTAGAGCCGTTTCCTCCAGCGCTTGTGGTTGAGGGCCCAGGGCTCGGCCATGCCGTGCGCGGCCATGACGTAGGGGACCTTGGTCGCGCGGGCGACGGCCGCGCCTCGGCGCGAGTGGTACTGCCAAAGGCCGTGCATGTGGACGACCTCCGCGGCGCGGACGGCGGCGTCCAGGTCGGCGTCGGGCCCGTCGATCGCCAGGTCCTCCGGCGGGGCCAGGTCGTCCAGTCGCGAAGGCGTGGGCGTAACGATCCGGACGTCCCCCCCGGCGCGCTTGAGGGCCCCGGTCATCCCCAGGATGCTGGGGACCATGCCGCCGTCGCGGATCGGGTCCAGGCCGTTGCACAGGTGCAGCCAGCGCGCCCGGGCCGCGCGCGTCGCCGGGCCCGTCCTGGTCGCGGTCGCGGTCGTCATGAGGTCGCCTCCGTGTCGATGAAGTGGCTCGCGTATGCCGTCCCCTCTCCCACCGGGAGAGGGTGGCCCGAAGGGCCGGGTGAGGGTCGTCGC
>CALCIB010000156.1 GCA_937907525.1 uncultured Planctomycetales bacterium
TTTGGCGACGGCTTGCGAAAAAGTGTCGGGTCGTCAGCCCGCCGGGAGAGGGGACGTCGCGCCGTCCGTGACTCTACCTTACCAACTCCCGCCGTCGC
Organism: uncultured Planctomycetales bacterium; assembly: GCA_937907525.1. GTDB lineage: Bacteria > Planctomycetota > Planctomycetia > Isosphaerales > Isosphaeraceae > Paludisphaera. The sequence continues at coordinate 99 of CALCIB010000156.1, forward strand.
CGCCGCCCCAGTCGCCGCCGCCCCAGTCGCCGCCGGAGTCGCCCCAGGAGCCTCCGAAGCCGCCGCCGTCGTCGCCGCCGATGATGGCGTCGCCGCCGGGGTCGGAAGCGCCGAAGTCGTCGCCGCCCATGGGGGAGTGGCTGGAGGCGTCGGAATAGTGGCCGGAGGAGTGACGGCCGGAGAACTGGTCGTAGAGCCAGTTGCCCGCCAGCGCGCCGCCGAGGCCGCCGAGCATCCCGGAGAAGAACCCGCCGCCGCGGCCGTAGCCGCCGCCGTAGCCGGGTCCGCCCATGCCGGGACCGCCCATCCCCATGCCGGGGCCGGGCCTGGGCATCCCCTGGGGATAACCGCCGCGGGCGCCGAGCGACCCGCTCAGAAGCCGGATGACGAACAAGACGCCGAGCACTCCCGCGCCCAGCAGCAACAACGAGCCCAGGCCGAACTGTTGCTCGGCGCGGGCGGGGCGGTTCGCGCCGGGCGCGGGCGCGACCGGGACCATCCGGCGACCGCCGGCGGGACGCGCGGCGACGGGGCCGTCGGGCAGGGCCTCGTCGATGGCCTTCGTGGCGGCGGTCAGGCCGCCGTCGTAGTCGCCGGCCTTGAACGGCTCGATGAAGGCGTCGCGGATCTCAAGCCGGGTCGCCTCCGGAAGCGCTCCGGCCAGCCGCGCGCGGATCAGCACGTTGGAGAGCACGCGGTCCTTCTTGGACAGGAGGATGTAGATCCCCCGGGCGTCGTTCTCGCGGTCGCGCTTCTCGGCCAGGGCGTTGATGGCGCGGAGCTTGGTCTTGGTGGTCGCGTCGGCCGCCAGGTCGGGGATGGCGTCGATGGTTTCGATGAGCGTCGGCGCGCCGGTTCGTTTCTCGATCCGGGACAGTTCGGCCTCGGCCCTGGCGACGGCCTGGGGGGAGAACATCCCGGCGCGGTCGCGGACCTCGGCGGAGAAGGCGGTGGTCGCGACCAGCGCGACCGCGGCCATGGACGCGGCGATCCGTCGGAGGGTTCGGAGCATGGACTTTCTTCCTTATGCGGCGTGGCCTGACGGCCGGGCCTCGTCGAACGTCGCGCGGCCTCGGGACGGTCCTTCGCGTTCCGCGACGGTTTCTTGCACGAATTTGGTACGACCGCCCTCGCGATCGGTTCGGCTCAGGCGGTGGCGACGTCGGAGAGTCGGGAAACGGCGACGACGTCGGCCAGCCGCAGCAGGACGCGGGCGCGGTTGGTCCGCACCCCCAGGGCGGCGGACTCGTAGACGTACACCTCGCGGGTGGTCGCGCCGTCGCGGAAGTCGTGCAGGTCGGCGTCGCGAAGCTCCAGGAACATCGGGTCGTGGCCGGTCAGAACGCCTATGCAGACGTAGGTGGAGCTCAGGTCCACCACGATCGCCTGGCCGATCAGTTCGGTCAACGGGGCGGAGTCCCGGGTCACGGCGGCCTCGGATGAAAGGTCTTGGAACTTCAATCTTTAAATCGAGGACCGGGCGCGCGGCCGGCCTTGACGGATTGTAGGCCCGGCGATAGTTTCCCGCCAGCACGTCTCCCTCGATTTCCTAGCGCGACGCCCCCGGCCGATCGGCCTCGGGCCGCGTCCACGGGGTCCATAGCGGTGATGATCCAGTCGAAACTCGCGCTCGTCGTCGTCGCCCTGGCCGCGCCGGGGCCTGGTCAGGAGCCGCCCGACCCGGCCGCCGCGGCGGTCGTCGCCCCCGCCCCCGTCGCGACGGAGCGGTTCCTTTTGCTTCGCGACGACCGGGTCCTCAAGGGGGTCGTGACCGAGAAGGAGGACGAGGACGCCATCGTCCTGACCACCGCGATGGGGGCGATGACCTATCGCGGCTCTCGGATCGAGAAAGTCGCCGCGTCGATGGCGGAACTCCACGAGTACAAGCGCGGGCTGGTCCCCGACGACGACCCCGACGAACAGATGAAGCTCGCCCAGTGGTGCCTCACCAACGGCCTGCAAGCCGAGGCCCGCGGCCACCTGGAGTTGATCCTGAAGCTCAACCCCAAGCAGCGCCAGGCGCTTGCGATGCGGGGTTCGCTGGAGATGGCCGAAGTCCGCATGGCCCACCGTCAGCAGGTCGACTCCAAGGTCCGGCAGACCGCCGCCGAGGTCGAGGCCGATCCCCAGGGCCCCGCGGCGCTCGACCCGGCGATCGTGCTGAAGGCGAGGCGGGGGATGGGCGTCAGCGACCTGCCGGTGGTCTTCGACCTTCCCCCCAACGCGGCGGTGAAGCGCGCCCAGGAGTTCCAGCGCTACGTCAACCCGGTCCTGCAACTGCACTGCGCCAAGTGCCACGACGAACGCTACGACGGGGCGTTCCAACTCGTGCCGATCGCCAGGAGGGCCGACCAGACCGCCGCGGCCCTGCGCGCCAACCTCGACGCGGTGCTGCGGCTGGTCGACCGCGACGACCCTGGCAAGAGCGAGTTGCTCTCAAGCGCGCTGCGGCCCCACGGCGGCGGCAAGAACCCGCGACCGATCTTCCAGGGGTCCAACGACCGGGCGTACCAGGTGCTTGCGGCGTGGGTCGGCGGCCTCCGCTCGAAGCCTCCGACGAACCCGCTGGCCGGCGCGCCGGAGCCGGAGCCGGAGCCGACGACCGACGACGACGAGCGGTTCGCCGCCGACCGGAGTCGGGCCCCCCGCGCGACGGTGGCCGTGGAGCCGGTGATGGGCCAGGCGGTCGCGGCCCCTCCGCCTGCTCGCCGCGAGTTCGGCGCGCCCGACATGATCTACCGGCCCGGCAAGGGATGGGTCGTCGACCGCGGCGACCACGACGACGCCCCGATCCCGTTCGCCGTCACCGGCAAGGCGCCCGCGGGCCTCGGCGCGGCGGCGGTCGCCGACGACGACGTCGAGGAAGCCCCTGGGACGACCGCCGGCCCTTCCTCCCCCTCCGGCCGGGGCCCCAAGCTCAGCCCCGAGGTCGCCCGCGCCCTCGCCGAGGCCGAGGCCAAGGCCGCCGGCGGCGCCCCGCCGCTCCCAACCGACGACCTTGACGTCGACGAGGCGCCGGCCCCCGCCGCGGTCAAGAAATCGGCCAGGCCGATGAAGCTCGACCCGGCCCTGCTCCAAAAGGCCCTTGAGAAGTCCAACGCCGCCGGGGAGTGAAGTCGAGACGCGCTCCAAGCCCGACGCGTCTCCCATGGGGCGCGTCGGGCTCAGCCGTTTCGCTTGAGCCAGTTGGCGAACGCGTCTTTCAGCGCCGCCAAGTCGGGGTCCATCCGGCTCTCGTCGCGCTGGCGCTCGGCGACGTCTTGCGCGATGTCAGTATAAACAGCCGCCGAATCCGTTGGATCGGTCATCCTCGGCCGATCGCAGAAACGGCTGACGGCGTCGGCAAGGATCTCCTTGGCGGTGAAGTCGCTTTTCCAGCGTTTATCTCCAAGCGACTTCTCGCAACGCTCGCCCCACTTCTTCAAGAGGTCGTCGATCTTCTCCGGTGACGTGCCTTCGGCGTTGGCCTTCAAGTTCCGATACCACGAAGTGTTGCAAACGCGCCTGAGGGCGGCGTCTCGACTGGCGAGATCCTGGGGCGGCTTGCCTGGAAAGTCGGCCTGAAATCGGATTTTGATCTCGTTGAGCGTCTGGCGGCAGGCCGTGTACCAGAGAAGGCCCACCGCTTTCCCTTTCATGAAACGCTCGATGTCGTCGGCCGAGCACTGGGGCTCGCGGTTGTTGTACCGCGAACGCGCCAGGGATTCGCCGTCGAGAAGGTAGTTCTCGATCTCGTGGACGGGTAGCCGGCAGACGCTCGGGGGGCCGTCGGGGGCTGCCCATCGCTCGACGTTGGACGTTCCGTCGTCGCGATCCACCACGCCGAAGACGTTCAAGAATCCCTCGACCCGCGCCGAGTCCACCATGACCCGCACGCCCTCGTTGCCGCCGGCGACGAGGTACTGGAATCGAGCATCGTTCCAGAGGGTCGAGAGATACGCGCGCGTCAGGACGTCCTCGACCCAAAGGACGATCGGCGCCCGATAGAGGCCGCCAGGCGCGTAATCCGCGTTCGCCATGCCAGGTCACGCTCCATCGCGAGTGGGGACCGCCCCCGCCCAGGCCTTGACTCGGGGGTCGTCGGTCGGAACGAGGAAATGCCGTTCGTAAGACCTGGCCTCGGCGAACACCTCGGGCGAATGGGTCGCCATGATGAACTGGGCGCGCGGCCTCAGCGCAAGGAACGTTCGCACGATCGCCCGATGCCACTGCGGGTCCAAATGCAACTCCGGTTCGTCGATGAAGACGATTCCGGGTCGATCCCCGGCCAGCGCGAGCGAGCCGAGGAAGAGGAAGAGTTCCAGTTGACCGGCGCTGAGAAGGTCCACCGACAGGGGCGATCCGCCGGGAGACTTCGAGAAGACGTCGAACGAGCCGCCGTCTTCCTCACCCCCGCTCGCGATCTCCACGTCGAAGGACTGGCCGCGGTCGGGGTAAAAGGTCGCCCACGCTCGATCGACGGCCGACTTGATCTTGGAGTAGGATAACGGCGTGGCCGACTCCCCCTGGAAGCGCTCGAGCGTCGCGGCGTTGACGAACCGCTGTTTGACGTTCAATAGCCGATTCCGATCCGACTCGGCCGGCTTGCGCCCCGGCCTCCCCACCGTCGGATCGACCGCGCCGATCAGCGAAGGCGCCCTCCAGGAGGAGAAGTACTCGAAGAGTTCGGGCGGGAGGGAGGAATTCGATTCCCCACTCGAATGGAGGCTCAAATCGTGAGCCAACGGAAACAAGCCGCCCGACTCCATGGCCACGGCGTCGATCTGGGAGTCTTCCGCCCCGCGCCGAACCGCGTCGCGGTTTACGGCGCCACCGACTAACTCTTTACGGCCTCCCAGCACGAGGAAGCCGGCCTCCAGGACGGTCGTCTTGCCGCCGCCGTTGGGGCCGCCGAGGACGACGAGTCGGTTCGGCTCGCCGTCGGGACCGAGGAAGTCGAGATCGAGCGACTCGATGCCGCGGAAGTCGCGGATCTTAAGCGAAGTCAAGGCGAGCGACGGCGCGTCCATGGCGGAACTCCTGGGGCGGTCACACCCAGCCGTGGCGTTTGCGGACCCACCATTCGAGCGTCAGGCAGAGGGTGAACAGGAGGAAGAACGGCCAGTTGTCCCAGATCCGGCGCTCGACGGGGCTGTAGTATTCGGTGAAGGCCGATTTGTCCATTCCGCCGAGGTGCTTGGCGAGTTGCTCGGTGGGGACGACGTCGCCGGCGGTGATCTCGGCGATCTGGCGGGCGAGTTCCGGATCGGCGGACGGGTTTTCCAACTCGCGGTCGTCCTGGTAGACCAGGAACCGAACCGAGTCGCGGCCGACCTCCTGGCCGTTGCGACGGCCGATCACCGTCGCCCGATAGTCCCCCGGCTTGCCCCTCGCGGCGTAGTTCCCGCGCCATTCGTCGCCTCGCGAGTACAACTCGACGGACTCCGCGGCGGACGTCGCGGCGGGATCGGCGGCGGGCGGGGAGTCGTCGGAGTTGGCGGGAGGGGGTTCGGAGGCGCCTTCGCGCTCGATCTTGGTCTCGTAGACCACGTCGGTCAAAGGCGCGCCCTTGGCGTCGCGGCCGGTGACGGTCAACTCGACCCCCTGGCCGATCGCGGCGCGGCGGCGGTCGATCGCCAGCTTGATCTGGTCGGCCCCCTGGTTCTCCTTGTGGGCGAGCCAGAAGATGACCTGACGCCAGAACTTGCGATGGATCGGGATGCCCTCCTCGGTGCGGGCCCAGATCCAGGTGTCGCCGCCGTAGGCGATCGTCCGGCCCTTGCCCGCCTCCATCACGACCATCATCGGCTGGGAGTCGTCGCCGTTGGCCGTCCCCAGGATCTCCGCGGCCCGTTTGGGAGTGAGGCGGCTCGCCCCTCGCAACGGCCGCAACGACTTCCAGAGCGCGGCCGACGCCGCCGGGTCGGAGCCGACCTGAAGCAGGTAGCTGTTGAGTCCCGAGGCGTTGGGGACGAACCGCACGCCGTCGGCCGGCTCGATCTGGCCGTCGCCGGGGTGGACCTCGACGGGGAGGACGTCGGCCACGGGGGTCCGACCCCAACCGCCGGGGCCGAAGCTGGCCTCGCCCCCCAGCATGATGAGGCCGGCGGTCCCCTTTCGCACCGTCTCGGCGAGCATCGCCTGTTGCCTCGCGGTGAGGAAGTCGGCCGCCATGTCGCTGAGGATGTAGGCGTCGTAGCGGCCGGGGTTGAACTCGTCGTCGTCGACTCCCCCCTTGTCGCCGACGGCCGGCGCCCGGATCAGCCCCGAGACGACCTCCACGTCGGGCGACGTCGCCACCGCGTTCATCAGGTACTTGTAGTCCCAGGTGAAGTTCGGCCCTTGCAGGAACAGCACGTTCAACCCGCCGCTCAGGACGGTGACGAACGTGCCGACCTCGTTGTTGGTCGTCACCAACTCCCCCTCCCGAGGGGCGACCTTCAAGGTCACCTTCTTGTCGCCGGGACTCTCCGGGACGTAGATCAGGCCGGAGATCGGCACCGAATCGGCCTTCTCCGGGACCTTCACCCGGGTCCTGGCGACGGCCGTCGGCTGGTCCTCGACGAACAACTCGACGTCCAGGGTCTCGCCGGTATAGCCGCGGGCGGAGAGCGTCCCGCGCACCTCCAGCTTGTTCTTCACGAAGACGGTGGGACCGGCCACGATGTCGCGGACGGCGATGTCGCGCGAGTCGGCGCCGGCCGCCTGGGTCCCCACGACGACCGCCGTCACCGGCGTCTGCTGGTCGCGATATCGACGCGCCGCCACCAGGGGATTGATCCCGTTGTTGGAGGCGAAGTCGGAGAGGACCACCAGCCGCGCCATCCGACGCCCCCCTTGCGACTGCCGCTTGTCCAGATCCATCATCACCGAGCCCAACTGGGTCTCGCGGCCCTCGGGGTCCGGCGGCGGCTCGTCGGGCTTCAACTCGCGAGGGTCGGAATCGAAGGCGTACTGGCGGACCTCGACGTCGCCGCCGAGCTTGCCGGCGGACGCCAGTCCGGTCTTGAGCGCCTCCTTGGCCGCGTCCCAGCGCGACTGGCTGTTGGCCTCGTCCTGAAGCTTCATGCTGTTGCTGGAGTCGATCAGGAAGACGACCGACGACGATTGTTGCTTCTTCTCCCGCATGATCACCGACGGCCGCAAGGTCGCCAGGATGCAGAGCAAAAGCGCCAGCAGCCGAAGCCCCACCGCCAGCCATCGCCAGCGCGCTCCGGGGCCGCGGAGCTTGCGCGCGTAGACCGCCGCCGTGAACCCGACCACCGCCGCCGACGCGGCGATCACCACGAGCCAAGGCGCGATCGGGTTGAAACTGACGCTGAATCCGGGATCCGTCACGTCGGGGATGACCTGTCGAAAGAGACGTCGGAGAACCGCGAGGCCCCGCGACGATTGTCTCATCCCAGCCGCCGCGACGTCCAGGGAGACCCGCCGCGGCGGCTCGATCCTCGAACCGAGGCTCGTCCCTTTCCTTGCGAGATCGGCGACTTCCCAGGACCGTTGAAAATGGAGCGGTCGACGGCCAAGGTGGCGGTTCGGGAGCCGTCATGCTCGCGGGCGACCTCGCCGATGCCCGCCGTCAAACCCCAGAGCGCGGCATCCACGGCCGACGCGGCGGCGCCTGGCCTGGGAGGCGCGAGGGCTCTCCCACCAGCGAACCGCCGGCGCGGGACCGAGTCGCCCCGAAACCGTCACCTCGACACCCGCGAGGCCCTTCAAGACTTGCCCGACGAACTGGCCCGTGCGTCGCGGTCGTTCGTGGAAGCCGTCGCACCCGCCGCGATCTTCTTTTCAATGGGAGACCGGAAGGGTATCCGATGCCTCGCGAAGACCTGGAACAGCCCGGCCTTGGCGGGAGATGGGAGGAGTGACCCCGACGGGAGTCGAACCCGTGTTGCGTGCGTGAAAGGCACGTGTCCTAACCACTAGACGACGGGGCCGTCGTTCATGAAGAGAACAGTGTAACGATCCGCGCGCCTCGCGGTCAACCCGAAGACCGACGAGTCGGACGAGGTCGATCGGACCCCAGGAGAAACCCGCGACGCCCAGGTTCATGATTCCGACCGGCGACGCCGTCGAGGCCCTGGAGGTCTTCCACCCAAAGTATCGCCTGGAGGAGGAGGGCTGGACCGTGGATCCGGCCGCGCCCGCCCGGCGCCAGATTCAAACGGTCGTCCACGACTTCGAGCCGGGGTTCGACACCTATACCGAGAAGCCCGGCCACCGGATCGACGTCGACCTGGCGATCGACGAGGTGAAGTCCGAAGCCTACGACGGCCTGGTCCTCCCCGGCGGCCGCGCGCCGGAGTACTAGCGGAACGTGCCGCGGGTACTGGAGATCGTCCGTCACTTCCTGGACGGCGACAAGCCCGTGGCGGCCGTCCGCCACGCGGTCTTGATCCTGGCCGCGGCGGGGTCGCTGGAGGGACGGACGCTGACCCGCCACCCCCAGCGCGCCCTCGACGTTCGGGTGGCGGGCGGCGCGTTCGTCGGCCGGGAGGTGGTCGTTCGCGGCTACCTCGTGGCCGCCCGCGCGTGGAACGACGACGCGCCGTGGATGCGCGAGTTCGTGAAACTCGCGCGGGCGCGGCTGGCCTGAACGCCCGGCGAGGCGGAACTCAGGGCTTCATCGTCCGGGCGCCGGGGTCTTCCGACCGGATCTGGTTTTGAATCGCATCATAGACTTCGCGGCGGTGGACGGTGACGTCCTTGGGGGCTTCGATTCCGAGCCGCACCTTGTCGCCGCGAATCTCGATCACCGTCACGGTGATGCTGTCGTTGATGACGATCGTCTCGCTCTTCTTTCGTGAAAGAACCAGCATCGCCGCTCCTCTCTGGGCCCATCGCGTGGCGCGCGAACCATCCGATGTCAGGACCAGAACGCCAGGGGGGGAAGAATCGCGCGGTCCCGATTCCAGGGATCGCGCGGCACTCTTCTCTAGTAACAACTGTACATGAGGAAAATGGGCGGTCAAGGGCGGGCGGGAATTTTTCCACGAAAGAGCAAGTCGCGTTGATCGGTGGAATCCGTTTCATCGGCATGGTCGCGCGGTCGGGGCGTGGGGATCAGCGATCGGCGTCGGCGGTGTAGCGGCGGTAGAGGCGGCCGAGGCCGAGGTCGTTGATCTCGGCCTCGACGTCGGCGTTGTCGGCGGGGTGGATGGTCTCCTTGAGTTCGACGACCAGAAGCTCGATGAACTTGGTCCGGGCGCGTTGGAGGTTTTTGCGAAAGGCTTCCGGCGTGACCGGCGCGCCGACCAGGTCGGAGAGTTTGCCGGCGATCTCCTCGATCGGTGCCTTGGGGTTGTCGCGTCGTAGCTGCAAGACCGTGGCGTAGCGGTTCTTGGGAGTGACGGCCTGGTAGGTCTCCAGTCGCGACCAAACGCGGTTCAGCACGGTCTCGCGCCAGACGCGGTCGAAGTCCTCGTCGGGGACGGAGGCGTCGAGGATGTCGCCCGGCGGCAGGGGGTGGAGCTTGCGGGCGCGGAAGTGGTCGATGATGAGTCGATGCAGGACGGTGCGGAGGTAGTCGCGGAATCGGCCCTTGTTCTTGTCGGCGCCGGCGAGCTTGCCGGTGAGGAGCTTGATCCAGAACTCCTGGAGCACCTCGTCGGCGAGGTGGCGGTCGCGGACCTTCAGGTGGATGTACCGGGTCAGGGCGTCGTGGTAGCGGCCGACGAGTTCGCCCATGGCCTGCTGACTGCGCGGTCCCTCGCCGTGGGCGGAGGTGATCGTGGTCCAGTTGGTGGGGATCTCGGTCAGATGTTCTTCCGGGGTGGACATCATGGGCGTCCCAGGGGGCGTCGGGGCCGTCGCGCCGAGTTCGGGGCGAGGCTCCCGCCATCGTCGCGAGCGCCCCGCGCCGGAGTCGGCTCGCGGATCGCGCCTCTTCCAAGTTCAAGTCTACGCCACGAACGAGGCGGGCGCGATTCTCCCTCCCCCCCGTCCATCCCGTCATTCCGGCGGGGCTGGCGACCGAAAGGCGACCTCGGCGCTTCTCGATTCGACGTAAGTCCAAGCACGCCCGGCAGGACTCGAACCTGCGACCGACGGTTTAGAAAACCGTTGCTCTATCCGCCTGAGCTACGGGCGCGTCGATCGATCGATCCGGCGGGGCCGCCGCGGCGACGGGACGGCTCGATCGCTTCGGTCTGGAACAGGTGATGCGCCCGGCAGGATTCGAACCTGCGGCCTGCGGTTTAGGAAACCGCCGCTCTATCCACCTGAGCTACG
>CALCIB010000157.1 GCA_937907525.1 uncultured Planctomycetales bacterium
CCTTGGTGATGCGGTCCTTGTCCTTCCCCTCGGGGTCGAGGCCGCACTTCTTGGCGGAGGGGTAGAGCCCGCGCTTGACTTCGTCGTTGCCGTCCCAGACGTCGGCCAGGGCGATGATGTCGACGAGCTTGGTTTCCTCCTTCAGGTGGCCGAGGATCCGGATGTGTTCCTGGGCGCGGCCGCCGGGGCCGAGGATGCCGACGTTGATCCGCTCGTTGGCGCCCTTGACGGCGCCGATCGCCGGATGCGCGAACGTACCGGCCGCGGCCGCCGCGCCGGCCGCGACTCCGGCCGTCTCCATGAAGGCGCGACGGTTCACCATGGGTTTGCTCTGCATGTGGGGTCTCCGGTGCCGAGTCCAGGGGGAGAGTGGACGGTCGTCCGCCATGCGTTGGAGGAAGGCGGCCGCGGGGGGATCCCCGGGCGGGTTCCGACCGTGGGCTCGCCGTCAAGGCTAACCCCGTCCGGATCTTCCCGTCAAGGTTCCGCCGTCGCCGTCTCCGTGGCTGAAAAGGTAGGCTGGGGCCCTCGGGTCCCGCGGCCAGTATAGCGCGCCTCGGGACGCCCGGCGGCCGAAGGCTCGCCGACGGCCGGTCGGATCGCCGCCGCGACCGGCGGACGTCGGACGTCGCGCTTATATTTCGTATATTCACGGATCCGCGAGGTTCCGCCGACCGTCGCGGTCGGGGCGGGTCCGACCCGGACGACGAGGGAGGGGCTGATGACGCGGCGCTTCGTGAAGGAATCCCGGATCCCGGCCCCGCCGGCGGCGGTCTTCGGCTTCTTCGAGCGGCCCGACGCCTTCCGGCGGCTGATCCCCCCCGACGAGGACGTCCAGGTCGCGCGCGCCCCGCGCTCCCTGAAGGTGGGGGAGCGCGTGCTTCTGAAGGCGCGGGTGGGGTTCGTGCCGGTGGAGTGGGAGGTGGAGCACGTCGAGTACGTCCCCGGCCGCCTGTTCGTCGACCGCCAGATCCGCGGCCCCTTCGCCTCCTGGACCCATCGCCACGAGTTCGACGACGACGGCCGCGGCGGCACGATCCTAAGGGACGTCGTCGACTACGCCCCTCCCCTGGGGCTGTTGGGCGCGCTGATCGGCGGCAAGGCGCTTGAGGCCCGGCTGGCGAAACTCTTCCAGTATCGCCACGAGGTGGTCCGCCGCGCGTTCGAATCCGGGGGGCGCGACGCCTGAACGGCTCGAACTTCGAAGACTCCGGAGACGCTGGGAGTCCGGAAGGGCCGCGAGATTCGAATCCGTTTACGACGGACCTAAGATCGTTCGCCGTCGATCGTGGGATAGGATAGAATCAGGGTGGCAATTGGACGTCGAGTCGAAACGTCTTCCGCGCCCGTCGCCGCGACGACGGGCGCGAGGGTGGCACGAGTCAAGGACAGGCGACGAGTACATGCCGCGCACCATTCGTTGCGAGCAATGCGGGGCCAAGCTCAATCTGCCGGATCAGGTTCCGGCGGGCAAGAAGCTGAAGTGCCCCCGGTGCGCGCATCGCTTCGTCGTCACCGAGAAGGACGCCAACTCGGCGCCGACCGCCCCCGCCGACCTGGACGCGGACAACGCCTCCACCTACGAGGTCCCCAGGTCGTCCCTGCCGAACCTGGACGACCCGCCCGTCCCCCGCGCCGAGGGAGACTTGCGCGAGGCGCTCGACCTCCCGCTGCTGGCCTCCGACGCCGAGAAGAGCGTCGGCGGCGGCGGCTCGCGGCGGGCGGCCGTCAGCGACGCCGCGGCCTTGTTCCAGGACGATTCCCGACGCCGACGCAAGCCGACCGGGGCCGAGGCCCGCATGCGGGACCGCCGCTGCTCTCGTTGCGGCGGCGTCGTCGCCAAGGGGACGTCCATCTGCCCCAGCTGCGGGACCGACCAGGAAACCGGCGCGATGGTCGGCCTGGACGACGACTTCTCCCCCCCGCCCCCCTCCCGACCGACCGGCGCGCCCCTGCTCATCACGTTGCCGGGGATGTTCTGCGCCCTGGCCGGCGGCGTCCTGACGATCCTGGCCCTGGTGCAGTCGGCCCGGATCGAGGAGCCCGTCTATCGCTACGGCTGGATCATGCTGGGGGTGGTCGCCGGCTACGGCGTCTACGGGGCGGTCCAGTTCCTCCGCGGCAAGTCGGTCAAGGTGTTGACCCTGGCCTTGACCCTGGGCGCGATCGTCAACGTCATCGCCCTGATCGGCCTGCCGATCCTGGAGGCCAACTTCGCCGAGACCGCCGACGTGGTCGTCCGGAACACCTCCGGCTACGAGGGCCAGGAGGCCGCCGAGATGTCGGCCTACGAGTACAAGCCGCTCGTCGACCGCCTCGACCAAAGGCGGATCAAGCTGGGCGTGGGGTTGCTCATCGGCTACGCCGTGTTCGTCGCCTATCTCAACTCCCCGCCGGTGAAGAAGTTCTTCATCAGGCGCTCGCTGCCGCCGTTTTGAGACGTTGCGCTTGCTTAAAGACGTGGTCCCGCTTCATTGAAAACCACCACCGTGAGCGCGCCTCCGCCCTTCTCCCCTCGTGGGAGAAGGTGCCCCGAAGGGGCGGATGAGGGGGGCGCGACTGGAAGCCGGGGACTTCAAGGCCATGGCCTAACGCGGGATGCGACGCCGGTCGCCCCCCCGTCCGGCCTTCGGCCACCTTCTCCCACGAGGGGAGAAGGGATGATCGTCATCGCTTTTCGCCAGGATTTTCAGCGCGGCCCCCCGCGAGGTCCGCGGCGCGCCTTCACGCCGTCGCGGAGTCGAGCGGGCTTCGCCAGAGGGGTTGGACGGAGAAGAGGACGCGGGCGGAGTCCAGGGCGGTGGCGGTGGAGGCGGTGAAGCCGTCCTCGCCGGCCGCCTCGTCGACGTCGACGTGGCCCATCGCCAGGCGGACGAAGGTCGCGGAGGAGAGCGTCAGGTGGCGGCGGCTGAGCTTGTCGGGCTCGACGCGCGAGTTCTTGCCGTCGGCGTGGATCAGCCAGCGGTGCTCGTCGACCGTCAGCCCCAGCTCCAGCGGGCCGCCGGGGCCCGATTCCCGGGCGCGTCGGCCCAGTTCGGGGAGGATCGCCTTGAGGAAGCGGCCGACGTCCGGGACGTGGTACATCGACACCGAGCCGTCGACCGCGCCGCGGTCGTAGACCCGCCCCGCCCCGGCCCGGCAGACGTCGAGCGCCGGGTGGCCCAAAGGCGCGCTGATGGTGACTTCCGGGTAGGCTCGCTCCAGCGCCTCGGCGCGGACCCTGCCGAGCAGGGCCTTCAGCGCCTGGGGGCGGGCGGGGTCGGCGGCGATCTCCAGGATCTTGTGGTCCTTGACGAAGGCGTAGCCGTGGACCGCCTCCCCCAGACAGGCGACCCAGATGACGTGGGCGTAGCGCCTGCCGATCAACCACCGCCAGTAGTCCTCGGAACGGACGACGGCGCCGGTGGTGGCGCGGTAGTTGGCCTCGTACAGGTCCATCAGGTCGCCCAGCTCCACCTGGCGCCAGGGTCGGACGTGCCAGGAGGCGCCCTTGGCCTCGGCCACGCCGTCGGCCGCCTGGGGGAGGTTCCGGCTGAGGATCTGGCTGAACGTCTGCCGGCCGCAGACGCCCCAGCCCAGCGCCCGGTAGAACCGCGGCATGGAGGTGGTCAGGGCCTGGACGACCGCGCCGGTGGCTCGGGCGCGTTCGTCGGCCAGCCGCATCAGGTTCTGGGCGAAGCCCAGGCCGCGATATTCCGGCAGGGTGCAGGACCAGACCACGCCGTTGATCGGGATGGCGACGTCGCCGTAGCGGATCTCGCGCTCGGTCAGGTGGACGTGGCTGGCGACCCTGCCGTCGACCTTCACCAGCAGGCGGTGGTCGGGGCGGTAGGCGGGATCGGCCAGGGCGCCCAGGAACGTCTCGCGGTCGGGGCCGTGGAAGACGTGCAGGAGCGTCTGGTAGACGGCCTCGTGGTCGGCCTCGGTCCCCAGGCTGTATTCGACCGATCCTCGGCGGAACGGCAGTCGGGTCTCCTGGGTGGAGGCTTTCATCGGGTCGACCATCTTTCCGGACGAGCCGCCGAACGGGACGGTGAGAAGCGTCATGACGCGACGACCGGGCGCCTCGGCGCGCGACGGAGCGACCCGGCTTCACCATTGTACGGCGTGGGACGCGCGTCGGCCCGAAAAACCGACGCCGACCGTCGCTTTTTCGGGCCGTTTCTTTCGGACGCGACGCTTAGGGACCCGTCACGGAAGGGTGCCGCGGCCGGAATAACGATCTTCCCCCCTGGCGGGGGAAGACAGACGCCGAAGGCGTCAGATGAGGGGGACGACGAGCGCGAGGG
>CALCIB010000158.1 GCA_937907525.1 uncultured Planctomycetales bacterium
GTGCGTCCTTCCGCACCAACAGTTTACGGCCCGCAAGGCTTACCGGATAGACTCTCACACGGCAGATGCCTGTCCATGCAAGTACTTCGCGAGTCACTCCAACTTCAGATCGACGATTTTGGGGCCGAACCCAAACTCCGCGACCTCGTAAGGAATTACTACCGGGCGATCACCGATTATATGCTGCGACGAGGGCACGCGAACGTAACTCACACGGTCAAGGGTTATCACGACTTCTTTTGACTCGAGAGGAGGCGGTCGTGAAGAGGGAAGAGGTGGAGCGCCTGATCGAGGCGAATCCAGGAGTCGATGGTGATCAAGTGCGTCGCGTCATGGAGACGCGGAGGCGAATCAAGGACCGTCGGCGAGCCGGCTATCTGGCCGATGGTTACAAGATCGAGCCTCAATTCTCCAAGGTGCCGGCGAAGAGCGTTCAGAGTGAGCGCCGATGCGGCCCACCTCACGGGGCCGCGGCCTCGGCGGATTAAACCGCGCCCCGGCCTCACGGCCGGGGCTTTTCATGCGCTCATGCGCCTCACGATCCGACCAACTCCTGGAAGCGGCCGTCGGCGTCGTCCCAGGCGCGGGTGTCGCGGGGCTCGAAGACGGTCACGGGGAACGAGCGGGCGACGATGGCGCGCAGGTCCTTGAGCGAGCCGATCCGGCCGCGGCCCATCGCCTGCGTCAGGATGTTGCCGATCGCCGTGGCCTCCACCGGGCCGGCGTGGACCGGACGGCCGCAGGCGTCGGCGGCGAACTGGCAGAGCAGCGTGTTCTTCGAGCCGCCGCCCACGACGTGGATCGTCTTGATCGTCGTCCCCAGGATCGACTCCAACCGCGCGATCGTCCAGCGGTACTTCAAGGCCAGGCTCTCCAGGCAGGTCCGGATCACCGCCCCCTCGGACTCCGGCGCCGGCTGGCCGGTCCTTTGACAGTAGGCGGCGATCCGCGCGGGCATGTCGCCGTGGGAGAGGAACGACGGGTCGTCCGGGTCGATCAGGGGGCCGAACGCCGGCGACGCCATGGCCATCGCCATCAACTGCTCGTAGCTCATGTCGTTGCCGGCCCGCGCCCAGGTCCGGCGCGACTCCTGCACCAGCCACAGCCCCATGATGTTCTTCAAGAGCCTCGTGGTCCCCAGCACGCCCCCCTCGTTGGTGAAGTTGTATCGATACGTCTCCGCGTTAATCACCGGCCGGGGGACCTCCACGCCCAGAAGCGACCACGTCCCGGAGCTGAGGTAGCACCAGTCCGGCGGGGAGTCGGTCCCGACGGTGGCGCTGGCCGTCGGCACGGCGACGACGGCGCTGGCCGTGTCGTGGGTCGGCGGGGCGATCACCGCGACGCCCTTGGAAAGCCCCGTCTCCTCGGCCACGTCGGCCCGCAGCGGGCCCAGTTCGGATCCGGGCTCGATCAGGTCCGGCAGGATGGAGCGGGGCAGGCCCAGGGCGGAGCAGATCTCGTCGGACCACGCGCCGGTCGCGGGGTCGAGCAGTTGGGTGGTGGACGAGTCGGTGCGTTCCGCGGCGCGGACGCCGGTCAGGAGCCAGCCCAGGACGTCGGGCATCATCAGCATCGTCTCGGCGACGTCCAGGAGCGGCGAGCCGGCGGTCTTGAGCGCCAGAAGCTGATAGACGGTGTTGAACGGCAGGAATTGAAGGCCGGTGATCTCGTAGATCCGTTCCCTGGGGATCCTGGCGAAGGCGGCGTCGAGCATGCCGTCGGTGCGGCGGTCGCGGTAGTGGACGGGGTTGCCAAGCAGGGTGTCGCCGCGGCCGATGAGGCCGAAGTCGACCCCCCAGGTGTCGACCCCGATCGCGTCCAGCGACGCCTTGACGGCGACGGTCTTGCGGATCGCCTCCTTCATCTCGGCGAAGAGGCGGGGAAGGTCCCAGTAGAGGGTGTCGAGCATCTGGACCGGGCCGTTGGAGAAGCGGTGGATCTCCTCCAGGCCCAGCCGCGCGCCGTCGAATCGTCCGAGCATCCCGCGGCCGCTCTCCGCGCCCAAATCCAGCGCCAGGTAGTCCGTCGTCTTGGCCATCGTTCTCGTTCTTCCCCCGCGGGCGCCGAATGACATGAGCCGATTCCGGCCCGCCGCCGCTCGCGCGCGGGCCCCCTGCAACGCAAGGTCCGATCATAAGTCCCGGCCGCGGCCTTCTCAAGCGGGCGTCGGCGCGGCGGTTGCGTGGCCTTCCCCGTCGGGATACGTTTGAAAACGACCGCCGAGACGACCCGATCCGATCGCCCGAGGACCTCGCCCATGGCCCGCAAACGCGCCACGCCCAAACCCCCCGCCGACGTCCCTGCCTCGCTCCCGTTTCCCGACGTCCGCCCCGAAGACCTGCAAAGGATGGTGGGCGGGATCGCGTCGATGGTCGACTCGTTCCGGATCAAGCGGGCGGTCTTGCAACGCGCGTCGGTCGTCGCCGACCCCGACGGCCTCGTCGACGCCGGCCCGTACATGCTGGAGATGGACCCCCCGGAGACCGAGTACGACCTCGACCCCGCGACGGCTCGCCTGCGCGTCGTCTGTCACTGCCGGCTGGTCGCGGAGCGCGCCACGCCGACGGGCCGAAGGAGGAAGGCGGCCTCCGCCCCCGTCCTGACGGTGGATGCGTCGTTCCGGCTCGATTACGAGATCGACGACGTCCTCGTCGCCGCGGTCGACGAGACGCTGCTGAACGTCTTCCTCGACGTCGCCGTCTCCCACGCCTGGCCCTACTGGCGCGAGTACGTCCGCGACGCCTCCACCCGCGCCGGCCTCCCTGTCATCGACGTCCCCTTCGACGTCGAGTTCTGAAAGCGGGAGGCGACGCGAGACCCTTCGGCCGGTCGCCCGTCGTCGGCCTCGCGCCGTACCGTGACCGAGGCCCGCGCGAATTCGTCGGGAATTTTGGTTCACCCCTTTCCTCGAGTCGCTCCATTCGACGGCCGAGGCGTTCGACCTGGAGTCGGAGGACGACCTGGACGAGTCCGAGCGCCAGGTCGCCCGGCGGATGGACGCCGAGGAGGCCACGTTCGCCGAGCGTTTAAGCGCGGTCATGGCCGCCAAGGGGTTCAGCCAGTCGCGACTGGCGCGGGCCAGCGACGTCGGCCAGCCGGCGATCTCGATGCTGCTGGCGCGGAGTTGCCGCCCCCAGCGTCGCACGGTCGAGCGGTTGGCGCGCGCCCTGGACGTCGCGCCGGGCGACCTCTGGCCGGACTTCGCGGGCGGGGCCGCGCCGTCGCCGGAGGCGGTTTCGACGCCGAGGGCGCGCGCGTAGGCGAGGCCCGGACTTGATCGCGGGGTCGCGGATCACTCCGTCGCGGGACGCTTGCCGACGCCGATGTTGGCGATGATCGCCGCGGCGACGACCATGAACCCGGCGAGGATCCAAAGCGCCGTGTCGTAGGAGTCGGTGTTCTGCTTCAACACGCCGACCAGGGTCGGCCCGACCCAGCCGCCGAGGTTCGCCACCGAGTTGATCAGGCCGATGCTCGCCGCGGCGGCCGACTCGGTCAGGAACATCCCCGGCAGGATCCAGAACGCCGGCAGGTACGCCTTGAACCCCACCAGCGCCACCGTGAAGCCCAGGACGGTCAGCCATGACCCGCCGTGGGAAAACGGGATCAGGGCCATCGCGACGGCCCCCACCAGGATCGGCAGATAGGTGTGCCGCACCCGCTCGCCGGTTCGATCCGAGTTCCAGCCCACGAAGAGTTGGGCCACCAGCGAGCCGATCGGCGGGATCATCAGCAAAAGCGCGATGCGATCGGTGGAGAAGCCGTACCAGTCCTGGATGATCGACGGCATCTGCATCTCGACCGCGTAATTCCCGCAGGTGCAGAGGAAGAACGCCAGCGCCAAAAGCAGCACCCTGGGATGCGCCAGCGCCTGGGCGATGGTGAAATGTCCCGCGGCGCGGCTGGCGGCCTTCTCGGCGTCGAGTTCGGCCTGAAGCGCCTCGGCCTCCTCGGTCGTCAGCCAGCGCGCCTGGGCGGGGCGGTCGGTCAGATAAAAGAAGACGACGAACCCCAGCGCGACCGCGGGGATTCCCCAGAGCACGAAGACCCACTGCCAGCCGAGGATCCCCAGGGGCCCCGGGCCGTCGCCGCCGATGTTCATCATCTCGTTGCAGATCGGCGGCCCGATGATCTGCGACAGGGGCGCGGCGATCAAAAACCAGGCCAGCGCCCGCGAGCGGTCGCGCCTGGGGAACCAGTGCGACAGATAAACGACCACCCCCGGAAAGAACCCCGCCTCCGCCAGCCCCAGCAGGAACCTCACGCCGAAGAACTGGCCGATGAACGCCGCGCCCGGTCCTTGCATCGCCTCGGCGTAGGAGCCCTCGCCGCCGCCGACGGTCGCCTCCAGCAGCCCGCCCGTGGCGCGCGTGACGGCCTCCACGGCGTCGGTGACGACCCCGAACCGCTCGTGGACGAACGCCGTCATCGCGGCCACGATCCCCCACGAAATCATGATCCGGCAGATCCACTTCCGCGCGCTCCAGCGCTCCACCAGCACCGATCCGGGGATCTCAAGCAGCAGGTAGCCGACGAAGAAGATCCCCATCCCGAAGCCGAAGATCTTCTCCGAGAACCCCAGCGGACCCAGGTCCGCCTGCATCTTCAGCTTCGCGAACCCCACGTTCGTCCGATCGACGTAGGCCACGACGTAACAAATGAACAAAAGCGGCAGGAGCCGGCGGTACGCCTTGCTCCGGGCGCGGTCCAGGGCGCTTGCTGGGCTTTCCGACGGCATGAGGCGCCCTCGACGATCGAACGGCGGAAGAGTGGAGACAAGGCACGACGGAGACAGTTTACACCGTCGGCGGCGCCCGTCCCACTCCCCGGCGATCCTGACCGAACCTTCGGCCCGGCGCGGGTGTCGCATCGGGATCATGGGGAAGTCCCGTAGGCTGGGTCGTGACCCAGCTTGGAAAAAGCCAAGGCGCGCGAGCGCCGGGTCCAGACCCAGCCTACAAAAACACCCACATTCTTAAGTGCGAAGGTCTACTACGGGAGCTCGACCGAACCTCCGGCCCGGCGCGGGTGTCGGATCGGGATCGAAAACAAGAAGAAGGGAGCCCCCATGCGCAAGCTCGCCAGCATTCAGACGGTCAACGCCGTCGAGCCGATTCCCGGCGCCGACGCCATCGAGAGGATCCGGGTCCTCGGCTGGTGGGTCGTCGCGAAGAAGGGGGAGCATCGGCCCGGCGAGAGGATCGTGTATTGCGAGATCGACTCGCTCCTGCCCGAGCGGCCGGAGTTCGAGTTCCTCCGCGCCAGTTGCTTCAAGCCGGCCCAGACCGACGTCGACGGCGCCGAGGCGCTGCCGGCGGGGTTTCGGATCCGGACGGTCAAGCTCCGCGGCCAGGTCTCCCAGGGGATCTGCTTCCCGCTCTCGATCCTGCCCCCCGGCGCTCCGACCGACGAGGGGGCCGACGTCACCGACGCGCTCGGCGTCCTGAAGTGGGAGCCCCCCGCGCCGGTCGGCATGGGAGGAAGGGTCAAGGGAGCGTTCCCCGGCTTCCTGCCGAAGACCGACGAGGTCCGCGTGCAACTGCTGGAGAAGGCGCTCGAACGTCACCGCGGCAAGACGTTTTACGTCACCGAGAAGCTCGACGGGACGTCGCTGACGGCCTTCGTCCGCCAGGGCGAGTTCGGCCTTTGCAGCCGGAACCTCTGGCTCGACGAGACCGACGAGACGAACCTGCTGGCGAGGGTCGCCAGGACGCTCCGGCTGGAGGAGAAGCTGCGCGACGCCCGGGCGCGGCTCGACCGCGACGTGGCGCTCCAGGCCGAAGTGATCGGCCCCGGCGTCCAGAAGAACAAGTACGCCCTGCCGGGGGTCGCGATCCGCGTGTTCAACGTCCTGGACGTGGACGCCTATCGGCTCCTCGACCACGGCGACGGCTTGAAGCTCCTGGAGGCGGTCGGCCTTGAGCCGGTCCCCCAGCTTGGGACGCTGGTCCTCGACCACGACGTCGATCGGTTGGTGGCGTTCTCCGAAGGCCCCAGCGCCCTGAACCCGAAGGCCCAGCGCGAAGGGGTGGTCCTCCGTCCGCTCGTCGAGGAACACGACGAGGACGTCGGCGGCCGGCTCAGCTTCAAGGTCGTCAACCCGAAGTTCCTCCTCAAGTACGACGAGTGAGACGGCGGGAGGCGACCCGACCGCCCGACACTTTTTCAGAGGCCGAGGCGATCATCGCCTTCTCCCCTTGAGGGAGAAGGTGGCCCGAAGGGCCGGATGAG
>CALCIB010000159.1 GCA_937907525.1 uncultured Planctomycetales bacterium
CTCGCCCCCCTCATCCGGCCCTTCGGGCCACCTTCCCCCGCGAGGGGGGAAGGCCATTAGGATCCCCGGAGCCTTCCACGATGCCTCGCCACGGATCGGTTCGAGTCCGCTCGACCCTTTTGGCCTGCCTCCTCCCCTTGTTGCTGGGCGCGGACGATCGCAAGGTCGAGGTCCCCGTCGACGCCGACGGCGGCGTGGCGGTCGAGCGGATCGTCGCGGCCCTCGCCGACGCGACGGGGATGGACGTCACGCCTCCCGACGCTAAGCTGACGCTGCCGGTCTGGGGACTCTCCGGCTCGCTGGGACGGTCGGTGTTGAAGGACTGCCTGGGCGAGGACGTGACCTTCGAATGCGAGGCGTCCCGGATCGTCTTCCTCCTCCCCGACTCCCTGGGGCGGGCGGACGCGCGCGCGAAGTGGCGCGGAAGGTTGGAGCGGATCGCGGCCGCGGCGAGGGAGGCGGCCGCGCGGAAGTCGCGGCTCGCGATGAACGCCCGACCGTCGTACCGCCCCAACGACCCCTCGCGGCCGACGGTCTGCCTGGTCCACGGGCTCAACTCGTCGTCGGGTGGGTTCGTCCACATGATTCCGCACCTGGAGGAGGCCGGCTACGGGATCGTCCTGTTCGACTACGCCTTCAACCAGCCGCTCGACGAATCGTGCGCGGAGTTCCGGGCCGACTGGGAGGCGTTCCGAAACCGAGTCGGCGAGCGCCTCCCCTGGGCGATCCTGGCGCACTCGATGGGGGCCCTGGTGGCGCGCTCGTACGTCGAGGGGCCGGGGCGCGACGCGAAGGACGTCGACTCGTTGATCCTGATCGCGCCGGTGAGCCAGGGGGCACACGTCGCGAGGCTTCAGCCGGTGCTTCAAATGGTCAACCAGTACGCGGCCGTGAAGCGCGGACTGACCACGCGGGCGCTTGCCGAACTGGCCCAGACCGCCGGCCGCTCCGCCGACGACATGCTCCCCGACAGCCCGTTCCTGAAGAAGATCAACGCCCGGCCTCGCAACCCGGCGGTCCCCTATCACGTCATCTCCGGCGACGTCGGCCTTTTGACCGCCGAGGGACGCAAGCGGATCGAGGACCAGGTCGAACTGCTGGCCAACCGCGGCGGGGCCCTGGCGCTCCTGACTCGGGCGGCGGTCGGCGAGGTCGCCCCGATCCTGGACGAACTGACCGACGGCACCGGCGACGGCGCCGTGACGGTGGAATCGACCAAGCTGCCGGGCGCTCCCGATCCGATCGTCCTGGCCGCCAGCCACACCGAGTTGATCCGGGCCCCCAGCCAGTTCGCCGACCCCGGCCCGGTCGTGAGCATGCCCTGGGTCCTTCGTTGGCTCGAAAGCGACCGTAAAGGCTGGGACGACGCCGCCTCGCGCGTGGAACGCTGACCGATCCGGGTCCGGGCTCTTGGGATCCGGCGCGGGTTCGATTACCCTGACCGGGCCTGGAAAGCCCCAGGGCGCGTCGCGCGCGGTCGTCCCGTCACCCCCACGCCCAGGACCCGTCATGTCGCCGAACGAAGAGCCCGAGCCCGCCGACGCCCCCGCACCGCACCGCACCGAGCGCCACCCGCCGGGTCTCTACGCGCTGTTCACCGCCGAGATGTGGGAGCGGTTCAGCTACTACGGCATGCGGGCGCTCTTGGTCCTGTACTTGACCAAGGCCCTGGGTTACGACGAACACGCCGCCTTCGCCGTCTACGCGGTCTACACCGGGCTGGTCTACCTCACGCCCTTGATCGGCGGGAGGCTGGCGGATCTCTACCTGGGCCAACGCAAGGCCGTGTTCGTCGGCGGCATCGTGATGGCCCTGGGCCAATTCGCGTTGAGCCAGCCCTCGCTGCTCCACCTGGGGCTGGGGCTGTTGATCGTGGGCAACGGCTTCTTCAAGCCGAACATCTCGGTGATGGTCGGGTCGCTCTACCCCGAGGGGGACGCCCGCCGCGACGGCGCGTACACGATCTTCTACATGGGGATCAACCTCGGCGCCTTCGTCGCCCCGTTCGTCGCCGGCACGCTCGGCGAGCGCTACGGCTGGGGCTACGGCTTCGTGAGCGCCGGCATTGGCATGATCCTGGGCGTCCTGACGTTCGCGATCACCCAACGGTTCCTCCAGGGCGCGGGCCTGCCGCCGGGTCGCGAGGCCGCCGCCGACGCGGTGCTCTCGCCGCGCGACTGGATCGAGATCGTCGCGATCTCGGCGGGGCTGGCGGCCCTGACCTACGCGGCGATCCAGGGGTGGCCGACGATCCGGCCGCTCTGGTCGCCCGGGTTCACGGAGTCGTCGGACGCCGTCGCGATGCTCTACAAGGGGACGCTCATCATCGCGGGGTTGGCCCTGTTCATCTGGGCCACCGAGCGCAAGGCCGACGCCGAGATGGCGGCGCTTCACGAGCCGTTCACGGCCGTCGACTGGCAGCGGGTCGTGGTGATCGTCATCATCAGCCTGTTCTCGATCCTCTTCTGGGCGGGCTTCGAGCAGACGGGCACCACGCTCAACCTGTTCGCCGACAAGCTCACGGATCGAAACGTGTTCGGATACGAAATTCCGACGTCCTGGTTCCAGTCGATCAACCCCGTCTTCATCATCACGCTGGCGCCGGTCCTGGCGGTCGTCTGGACCAAGCTGGCGGAGAGGAAGGTCGCGCTGCCGTCGGTCGCCAAGCAGGGGTTGGGCCTGGTTCTCTTGAGCGGGGCGTTCTGGTTGATGTTCTTCGCCGAGAAGCGCAGCGCGTCGGGCCCGGTCTCGCCGCTTTGGCTGGTGGGCGTGTACCTGATCTTCACCGTGTCGGAGTTGTTCCTCTCGCCGATCGGGCTGTCGCTGGTGACGAAGCTGTCGCACCCGCGGATCGCGTCGCTGATGATGGCGTTTTGGTTCCTCTGCACGGCCGCTGCGAACTACCTCGCCGGCATGATGAAGGCCCTGGTCGCGCCTTACGACTTCAACCTCTGGATCGTGCTGGGACTGATGGCGTTGGTCCCCGGCCTGCTCATGCTGGCCCTGACGCCGCTTCTGGTGAAGCTGTCGCACGGTCGGGTCTGACCCGGATCGATTCGGAATCGAGGACTCACATAATGAAGCTCTGGATCATGGGGGCGGCCGTGGCCGTGACTCTCGCCGCGACGACCGCCGAGGCCAAGCGGCCGATGACGACCGACGACCTCCTGGCCGTCAAGACCGTGGGCGACCCCCAGGTCTCGCCCGACGGCGAGCGGGTCGTCTACGTCGTATCGGAAATCGACAAGGACGCGGGCAAGACGAACTCCTCGCTTTGGCTGGTCGCGACCTCCGGCGGCGAGCCGCGGCGGATCACCACCGCGCCGGGGACGAACAACCACCCGCGCTGGAGCCCCGACGGCGAGACGATCGCGTTCGTCTCGTCACGCGGCGGCGCGTCGCAAATCTGGCTCATGCCGATCGCCGACGGCGGCGAGGCGCGCCAGTTGACGAAGCTGCCGATCGACGTCGACGGCCCGGTCTGGTCGCCCGGGGGGGACAGGATCGCCTTCGCCGCGAAGGTCTACCCCGGAACGACCCCCGAGGAGACCGCCGCCAGGGACAAGGCGAAGGACGAGGTCAAGAGCAAGGTCCGAATTTATGACGACCTGATGGTCCGTCACTGGGACGAATGGGACTCCGGCAAGCGGAGCCATCTGTTCGTCGCCGACGCCACGACCGGGGAAGCGGTCGACCTGACGCCGAAACTGACCGTCAACGCCCCCCCCGCCCCCTTCGGCGGCTCCGGCGACTACGCCTGGTCGGCCGACGGCGCGTCGCTCGTCTTCACCGCCGAGCCGATCAAGGATACGGCCTGGTCGACGAACTCCGACCTGTGGCTGGTCCCCGCGGCCGGCGGCGAGCCCGACAACCTGACCGCCGCCAATCCCGCCGCCGACGCCTCGCCGCTGTTCTCGCCCGACGGCAAACGTCTGGCATACATCGCGCAGGCCCGCGCGGGCTTCGAGGCCGACCTTTGGGGCCTCCACGTCCGCGACCTGGCGAGCGGCGAGACGAAGGACGTGAGTTCCCATCTGGACCGGCCGATCCAGGGCTTCGCCTGGCGGGACGCCGAGACGCTGATCGCCTCGATCGACGACGGCGGCGACGTCGCCATCGTCGTCCTGTCGATCGGCGGCGACGGGAAGGTCGAACGGCTGGCGACGTCGGGCGTCAACAACGGCGTCTCGGTCGGTCCCCGGGGCGAGTCGTTCGCCTACGTCCACCACTCCGCCGCCGAGCCGGCCGAGGTTTACCTCCACGACGACCGGGGGACGAGAAAACTCACCGCGCACAACGCCCCCCTGCTCTCCCAACTCGACGTCAAGCCGATGGAGTCGTTCACCTTCAAGGGCGCCGGCGGCGACGAGGTTCAGGGCTGGCTGATGAAGCCGCCGGGGTTCGAGCCGGGCAAGAAGTATCCGGTCCTGTTCCTGATCCACGGCGGCCCCCAGGGGGCCTGGCACGACGAATGGCACGCGCGCTGGAACTACGGCCTGTTCGCCGCGCCGGGGTACGCGCTGGTGGCGGTCAACCCGCGCGGGTCGACCGGCTTCGGCCAGAAGTTCACCGACGAGATCAGCCGCGACTGGACCGGCAAGGTCCACGACGACCTGATGGCCGGGCTCGACCACGCCTTGAAGACTTACGACTTCCTTGATGAATCGAGGGTCGCCGCCGCCGGCGGCTCCTACGGCGGCTTCATGGTCAACTGGATCTGCGGCCACACCGACCGCTTCAAGGCCCTGATCAGCCACGCCGGCGTATTCGACCTGGTGAGCATGTACGGATCGACCGAGGAGTTGTGGTTTCCCGACTGGGAGTACGGCGGCCCGCCGTGGAGGGAGCTCAAGCACTACACCGACCGCTCCCCCAGCCTCTTCGCCGACCGTTTCAAGACGCCGACCCTGGTCATCCACGGCGCCCTGGACTTCCGCGTCCCAGACGCCCAGGGCCTCGGCATGTTCACGAGCCTGCGCCGGGTGGGCGTCCCCGCCCGTTACGTCTGGTTCCCCGACGAGGGCCACTGGATCCTCAAGCCGGCCAACCGGATCGTCTGGTGGCGCGAGGTCCACGACTGGCTGGCGAAGTATCTGAAGTGACGTGGCATCGTCGGAGTCTTATGACGACATCCCTTCTCCCCTTGAGGGAGAAGGTGGCCGAAGGCCGGATGAGGGGTGGGCG
>CALCIB010000160.1 GCA_937907525.1 uncultured Planctomycetales bacterium
GCGAAAGCCCGTCCGGGAAACCCTGGACGTCGACGGCGTTTTGGCTCGCCCCCCCTCATCCGGCCCTTCGGGCCACCTTCCCCCGCGAGGGGGGAAGGACGTTATGTTCACCACCCCCGAAATCCGTGACGGTCAGGAATTAAGGATCGTTCACGAATCCGATCTTGCCCGCCGGGGCGGGTCGTGCCAAACTCCGCCGCGATCGGGACCGACGCCGAGTCGGCGAGGGCGCCCGGCTCGCGGGGAAGGACGAGGAGACGTCGATGGATCGACGCGGGGTGAAGGTCCGCAAGCGGTTGCTGCAAGGGGTCTTGCCGGTGGTGAGGCTCTTGCCGCTGCCCACCGCCGCCCGGGTCGTCTCGGGGATCGGCCGGCTTGAGCACCGGATGAATCGCGAGTTGCGGCTGCGGTTCGACCGGGCGGTCGCGCGCGGCGGCGACGCCCTGGGCTGCCGCTGGGACGTTCCCGCGGTCAGCCGGAGCCTGGCCGGCAACCACATCCTCTGGCGGTCGCGCGACCTGCTGGTCGACGTCGCCTCCGACGCCCGCGCCCTGGCGATGTTCGACGTGGTCGGCCGCGAGCATCTCGACGAGGCCGTTGGCCGCGGCAAGGGCTGCATCGTCCTGACCAGCCACTTCGGCGCGCACATGCTGCCGGCGCACTGGATGTATCGCGAGGCGTATCCGCTGAAGCTCTACATGGAGAAGCCCCGCAGCGTGTCGCGGTTCATGGCCTCCAAGTTCGACCGCGAGGGGCCGCTGGGGCAGGACAAGCTGTTCATCTCCCGCAAGGGGGACGCCGCCGACGCCGCGGGGAGCATCCTCCGCGCGGCCAAGGCGCTCAAGTCGGGGATGCTCCTGTTCCTCGCCGGCGACGTCCGCTGGAAGGGCCGGCTCACCGCCCCCGGCCGGTTGATGGGCCGCTCGTTCACGTTCTCCTCGACGTGGATCGCCCTGGGAGCGATGTCCCGGGCGCCGGTGGTGCCCGTCTTCTGCCGGATCGGCGACGACCACCGCTACCGCCTGGAGTTCCTCCCCCCCTTCGTCCTCCCCCGCGACGCCCAGGACGAGGCCAACGCCGGCGCGCACGCCCAGCGCTTCCTGGACTTGCTGGAGGATCGCATCCGCCGCCATCCCGCCGACAGCAACGAATACCTCTTCTGGGACGACGAATACGTCGCCGCCTGATGGGGGACGCGGTGGCGGGACGGCTCGGAGCCCGCGGCGATCATCGCCTTCTCCCCTTGAGGGAGAAGGTGGCCCGAAGGGCCGGATGAGGGGGAGGCGATCAAGAAGGCCAGCGCGATCCGACCCCGCCGGGCCGGCCTTCGCGAATGACGACGGCCTCCTCGCGCGTCGTCCCCCTCATCTGATCGCTCCGCGATCTGTCTTCCCCCGCGAGGGGGGAAGATCGTTTTCCGATCGATCTCCGGGATCGAGAGCCACACCTCCGTCAGCCGAGCTTGACACCCTTCCGACCGCCGTTAGAGTACCCCTGGACGTCTCGGTCTCGTCTTCGGTCGGTCGTCGGCCCCGGATCGCCATGACATTGAAAACAATCCTCAGCGCGGCCGCGGCCCGCACCGCCTCGCCGTCGATCAGCGGCCTGATGAAGATCGCGCTGGAGCGGCCGGAGATCGTGTCGCTGGCCGCGGGGTTCGTGGACCAGGAATCGCTCCCCACCCGCGCGACGGCCGCCGCCCTGACCGAGATCCTCGGCGACGAAACCGCCGGCAAGGCGGCGCTTCAGTACGGGACCACCGTCGGCGACGAGGCCCTGCGCGAGATCCTGGTGGGCCGCCTGGAGGCCCAGCACGGCGTTCCGGCCGGGAGGTATCGCGAGGTCGTCCCCCACGTCGTGATGACGACCGGATCGGCCCAGTTGATCTACCTGGTCGGCGAGGCGCTTCTGGATCCCGGCGACATCGTGATCGTGGAGTCGCCGACCTACTTTGTCTTCCTGGGCCCCCTGGAGACCCGAGGCGCGCGGGCGATCCGGGTGGCGACCGACGACGGCGGCCTGCGGCTCGACGAGCTGGAGCGGACCCTCCAGGCGATCCAAAGCCGCGGCGAGCTGGGCCGGGTCAAGCTCCTGTACACGGTGCCGGAACACTCGAACCCCAGCGGCGTCAGCCTGGCGCTGGACCGTCGCAAGCCGCTCCTGGAGTTGATGAAGCGCTGGTCCGCGACGGCCGGAAGGCGGATCCCGATCCTGGAGGACTCGGCCTACCACGGGCTTTCCTATTACGGACGACCCGAGGCCCCGAGCATTTGGAGCATGGACCGCGAGGGGGAGTCGGTGATCCTCGCCCGGACCTTCAGCAAGACCTTCAGCCCCGGCCTGAAGCTGGGTTACGGCGTCATACCGCCGAGCCTGATCGGCACCGTGCTGGCGCTTAAGGGGAACCACGACTTCGGCTCGTCGAACCTCGCCCAGAAGCTGATCCGCGAGGTGCTGGCCGACGGCGCCTACGACCGCCACGTCGAGGGGCTCAGGACGATGTACGCCCGGAAGCTCGACGCCTTCCTGGAGGCGCTCGACCGGGAGTTCGCGGCGATCCGCGACCGCGTGAGTTGGACCCGGCCCAGGGGCGGCCTGTACGTCTGGATGACGCTGCCGGACGAGGTCGATACGGGGTTCGACGGGCCTCTGTTCCAAAGGTGTCTGGACGACGGCGTGATCTACGTCCCCGGCGAGTACGCCTTCGCGCCGGAGCCGACCCCGCCGCCGAAAAACCACATGCGGCTGGCGTTCGGCGTCCCCGACGCGCCGACGTTGGTCGAGGGCGCGCGGCGGCTGGCCGGGGCCGTTCGGGCGACGATCGGCTAGCGACGGGCGGACGGCGCCGCGCGAGGACGCGCGATCGACAGGGCCCCTTCCCAGGGGGCATGGAAGCTGGACTGGGAGGTCTCGCCTTGGGCATCCTGCAACGCTACGTCTGGTGGGAGGTCTTCCGCGCCTTCGCGATGGCGCTCGTGACCATGACCGGCATCTTCGTGCTGTTCATGGTCGCGGCGCAGGCGATGGGGAGCCGGATGCTCACGCCCAAGGACGTGTTGGTCCTGGTCCCCTACATCATCCCCAGCACCCTGCCGTACACCACGCCGGTCTCGCTGCTCTTCGCGGTGACGGTGGTCTACGGCCGGATCGCCGGCGACAACGAGGTCATCGCGGTGAAGGCCGCCGGCCTGAGCGTCATGACCATGATCTGGCCGACGATCCTCCTCGGCGCCGCGGTCTCCTCGTTGCTTTGGCTGGGGGGCCGGACCTGGATCCCCGCCAGCGCCCACGAGGCCAAGATGGTCCTCTTCCGCGACATGGAGGACGTCGTCTACAAGTTCCTCAAGCGCGACAAGCAGTTCACGCTGCCGCGCAGCCCGATCTCGATCAAGGTGCGGGACGTCGAGGACCGCCTCCTGATCAAGCCGACCTTCTGGAAGAAGAACCCCGACGAGACGATCGCCACCACCATCCAGGCCAAGACCGCCCGACTCCACTTCGACGTGAAGGAGAAGAAGATCGTCGTCGAGCTTGAGGAGGGGGTCGTCCAGAACCACGGCGCCGGCGAGGAGGTCGCCATCCTGCCGCAAGGGATGGAGTCGTTCGAGTTCCCCCTCCCCGACGGCCAGGGCGAGAAGGGCTTCGCCTTCAAGTCCGTCCAGGAATACACCAACGCCGAGCTTGAGGAACGCATGGCCGACGCCCGGATCCACCTGGCGCGAGACCGCAAACGCGAGGCGATCGCCGTCGGCCTGCTCTTCGGCGCCGGCAAGATCGACCAGGCGCCGTGGGGCGACGTCAAGGACGCTTTCATCAACTACTCCGAATACGTCAAGCGGACCAACGAGTGCGAGACCGAGAAGCAGCTCCGCACCTCGCTGGCCTTCGGCAGCCTGTTGTTCGTGGTCCTGGGCGCGCCGGTGGGGATCCGCTTCGCCAAGCGCGACTTCCTGAGCGCGTTCATGTCCTGCTTCCTGCCGATCATCGGCATCTACTACCCGCTGATGCTGTTGGGCATCAACATGGGCAAGGAAGGGACGTGGCCTCCCTACCAGGCGCTTTGGATCAGCAACCTGGCGCTGGCGCTTTTGTCCGGCTGGGTGTATCCGCGGATCATCAAATACTGATACTGACCCGAGCCGGGGGAGGGGCGTCGTGCGCATCCTGGACCGCCAGCGGTACTGGGCCTTCGCCAAGGCCTACGTCACCTGCTACGTCTCGTTCGTCGGGCTCTGGATCGTGCTCGACGCCTTCTCCAACGTCGACGAGTTCACCAAGCGGACGGAGGGCTTCCAGCAGTTGGTCTCGGCGATGGGCCAGTATTATTTGATCCGTCAGGCGGAGTACTTCGACCGCCTGGGGGGCGTCATCAGCATGATGGCGGCGATCTTCACCGTCACCTGGATGCAGCGCGGCAACGAGCAGTTGGCGATGCTCGCCGCGGGGATCAGCACCAACCGGATCATCCGCCCGGTGGTGGTCTCGTCGGTGCTGGTGAGCTTCCTGTCGGTGGCCAATCAGGAGTCGGTCATCCCCCGCTTCGCCGAGGACCTGCAGCGCAACCACGCCGACGACGGCGCCCAGGCGGTGAAGGTCCAGACCAAGCCGGAGGACCACTACGGCGTGATCCTCTCCGGCGTCGAGGCCGATCGCGCCCGCCGGACGATCCTGAAGCGGTTCACCGTCACCATCCCGTCGAAGTTCTTCGGCTCGATCCGGACCATCGAGGGCCCCGAGGCCGTCTACATACCGGAGACCGCCCGCCGCGTCCCGCTCCGAGGCGGCTGGCTGGTCCGCGCCGCTCGGATCTCGCCCGCCCTCCCCGACGAGGAGATGGCCGACCCCGACGGTCTGGTCGTGAAGGTGGCCGACCAGAAAGGCTTCCCGCCCCCCGTGGGCGAGGCGGCCGCGACGGCCGGCGACGCCGTCTTCGTCCGCACCTCGGCCAGCTTCGACATGATGATCCGCAAGACCGGCTGGTTCCAGTACGGCACCCTCGGCGACCTCTTCCGCGGCCTGGCCGACCCCAACACCGACCGCTACGACCGCGCCGACATCGAGATGTCGATCCACTCCCGCGTCCTTCGGCCGTTCCTGGCCCTGACTCTCATGTTCATGACCTTGCCGTTGGTCCTGGGCGGCTTCGGCCGGAACATGTTCATCAATCTGGGGCTCGCCCTGGGGAACTCGGCCCTGTTCTACGGGACCAACATCGTCTGCCTGAACCTGGGCTCCGCCGGCGTCCTCCCGCCGGTCCAGGCCGCCTGGATCCCCATGTTCGTCTTCGGCCTCCTGGCCGTCCACCGCTGGGGCCAGATCCGAACCTGAGCGCCGCGCCGCCTCCCCGCGACCCTCAAGATTGACGCTGTACTTCCGTGTCGGTAGCATCGACCTGGATGGATGGGGGGCCGCGCCTCCGATCGGGAGGAGCTTGCCCGACGAACCCGCGGGCGCGAATCGTCCGAGCTTGAGGACGGAGGAAGGGACATGGCCACCGCGACCGAAGCCCAGGCGCCGCGAACTCAGACGGCTCGCGCGCCCTTCGACCTGACCGTTGATCTTTTTTCCCGGATGGTCGAAGCGGACCTGCTCCCGCGCGACCGCCGCGTCTTCCTCTTCAACGGAAGGCTTTACGAGAAGATGGCCAAGACCAGGGCGCATGGATCGGTCGGGGGCGGCGTCAACATGGCCCTGGCGTTACGACTGCCGAAGGGCTGGGGCCTCTGGCCCGAGGCCACCGTCGTCCTGGACTCGATCAACGCCCCGCTGCCGGACTTCGCCGTGGTCCGCTCCGGCGACCTGCAGGGACGAGTCGCGCCGGATCGCTATCCGGGGCCGGGCGACGTCGGTCTGTTGATCGAGGTCGCCGTCACCAGCCTCCGCGACGATCTGACGACCGCGCTGGAGCAGTACGCGCGGGCCTTGATCCCCGTCTACTGGGTCGTCGACGTCACCGGCCGGCGGGTGCTGGTCCACGCCGACCCCCGAGTCGTCGACGGCCGCGGCGGGTACGCCCGGGTCGAGAGCTTCGGTCCCGGTCAGTCGCTCCCCCTCGTCCTCGACGGTCGCGAGGTCGCCCGCGTCCCGTTCGACGAGATTCTTCGATAAGTCACGAAGGCGGGATGACGAAACACCCCTCGCCGCGTCACCCTCGCCGCGACATGTTCCAGATCAGCCACAAACTCAGAGCCACGCCGATCCCGTAGCCGACCTGGGCCAGCGACGACGCGCCGCCGTGGTAGATCAAGGACGAGGAGACCAGAAGCCCGGCGATCACCACCCCCACCGCCAGGGTGTTCGCCGCGCGGGTCAGTTGGCTGACCAGCCGCTCGAAGCCCTGGAGGTCGAACCTCACGTTCAACTCGCCGCGCTTGATCGACTCCAGCGAGTGCCCCAGGACGTCGGGCAACAGCGTGGCGATCCGCTGAAGGTCGGTCGCGACGAGCGCCGCCTGTCGGAGCATCCGAGACGGCTGGAACCGCCGGATCACCAGCCGTTGGAGCTTCGGCTTGAGCCGCCCGGCGATGTCGAACCTGGGGTCGAGCGCCCTCCCGGTGCTCTCGATCGTCACCAGCGAGCGGATCAAGAGCACCAGGTCCGAGGGGATTCGCAGCCGGTGCCGCCGGGTCAGCCCCACCAGCTCGCCGAGCAGGACCGACAGGTCGATCGACTCCAACGACAGGTCGCAATACGTCTGGACCAGCTCGCCGACGTCCCGCCGCAGCTCGCCCAGGTCGACGTCCTCGCCGCGGACGTCCAGGTCGTCGAGCGCCTTGAGGACGCCGTCGACCTCCTGGGCCATCAGCGCGATCAGCATGTCGGCGATCCGCTCGCGCGCGCGCTGGTCGATCCAGCCGAACATGCCGTAGTCCAGCGGGACGACGACGCCGCCGGGAAGCACGCGGAGGTTGCCCGGATGGGGGTCGGCGTGGAAGAAGCCGTACTGGAAGATCTGCTTGATGAGGATCCCCGCGCCGCGCTCGGCGACCAGGGCCGGATCGACGCCCATGCGTCGGAGCCCCTCCAGGTCGTCGACGCGGACGCCGCCGATGAACTCCATGGCCAGGACGCGGGAGGTGGAGAACTCCTCGACGACGAACGGGACGTGGGCCGTCGGGTCGCCGTCGAACTGGGCCTGGCAGCGTTTGATGGTCCGCAACTCGACGCCGAAGTCGAGTTCGCGCTTGATGGTCCGCTCGAACTCGCGGACGAGCGTCATCGGCTGGTACGCGGCTAGCGGGGGGACGCGGCGCTCGGCGATCTGGGCCAGGTTCTTGAGGACGTCCAGGTCGGCCGCGACGATCTTGGCGATCCCCGGCCGGCGGACCTTGAGCGCCACCTCGCGGTCGTCGAAGAGGACGGCGCGGTGGACCTGGGAGATCGAGGCCGCGGCGATCGGCGCGGGGTCGAAGCGGGCGAAGCAGGACGACAGCGGCCGGCCGTATTCCTCGACGAGGATCGCCTCGGCCTCCTCGGAGGGGAACGGCCGCACGTCGTCGCGGAGGGCCGCCAGGGCGTCGGTGTACTCCTCCGGCAGCAGGTCGCGGCGGGTGGAGAGGAGTTGGCCGAGCTTGACGAACGTGGGCCCCAGGTCCTCGCAGACCATCCGGATGCGGCGGGGGCGGTCGAGCGTGGCGACGGCCTCGCCGAGCGTCGCGCGCTCCAGCGGTCGGACGAGCCCCTCCAGCCGCAAGGCGGCGACGACGTCCTGATAGCCGTAACGGACCAGGGTGGTCAGGATCTGCCGATACCGCGGCAGGTCGCGAAGATGTCCGACGGTCTCGCGGATCAAGTCGACTCCAGTCCGCCCGGGGCCGTTTCGCCGGGCGGAATCGAGCTCGCGCGGGCGGCCCGCCCGTCCGCCTTGCGGAATTCCCGGGGTTTGTTTAAACTGTCACTTATTGGTCGAGGCGGTCGACTCGACCCATCCTTCTTCGAGGTTCTTTCGAATGCCGATACAAGAGCACGCCGGCGTCCACGTCATCGAGTCCGTCGACGATTTCGCGGAGGCTCGGGTGGAGGCCGTGGGGTTCATTTTCCACGGGACGGACCCGGAGGTGAAGGGGAAGGGGAAGGGATCGGCGACGACGAACCTGCTGCACTTCGCCCGCTGCCCCCGCCTGGAGAAGATCGGCGAGGACCAGACCAAGATCTGGTTCCGCAGCGTCCGCGTCGCCCACAAGCACCTCGACGAGACCTTCGGCGCGAAGCGCTGGAAATGGTGCAAGTACTGCGAGCGCGAGATCACCCAACGGGTCCTGGACGAGAAATGAGGGCGGTCGGGGCCGGCCGACGGCGGCGAACATTCTCGCCTTGAGGGAGTAGGCGCGATCCCGCCCCGGCCCCCACGCGCGTGGCGGTCACTTGGAAGGCGTCGCGCCGTGCGCCAGGCGTTCGAAGGCCGAGTCGCCGCGGAGGAAGTCGAAGTCGTCCTCGTCGGCGATCATCGCGCGCATCTCGGGGTGGAGTTTCAGGGCGACGGCCAGCTCCTCCAGGGCCTTGCCCGCGTTGGCGGCGAGGCTCCAGTAGCAGGCCAGGTTGTAGTGGACCAAGGCGTCGTCGGGCTCGTGGCGAAGCGCCCGCTCCAGGGCGTCGACGGCCTCGGCCAGGCGGTTGGTCCGCTTGTAGCACCAGCCCTGGGCCAACGCCACGGCGACGTCGTGGGGCCGCAGCGCCGCGGCCGCCTCCAGGCAGGCCAGGGCCTCGCGATGGCGGCCCAGCGCGCGGAGGGCCTCCCCCTTGAGGAAGGCGGCCTCGAAGGTCATCAGCGGCCAGTCGATCCGGCTCTCCAGGATCCGCAGGGCGTTGCCGGGCATCTCCAACATGAGATAGCCCTCGGCCTCGTCGAGCTGTCGCCGGATCCGGGCGGGGGTGGTCGTGGTCATCGGACGGGCGCTCCGATCGGGACGGCGGGGCGCGCGAGACGCGCGCCCCAGTCTATCTTACTCGGATCGGCCGCGTCGAGAAAGGGGGCGCGTGCGTGGTCGCGCGGCGCGCGTGGGATCAAACGACGTGGTTGGCTCCGCGAAGGGTCGCGGCGTGGCGCGCCAGGTGGGCGCGTTCGCGGGCGTTGAGTTCGACCTCGGTGGCGACCAGGTCGGGGACGGCCAGGCCGTCGGCCGAGCGGTGGGCCAGGGCGATCGCGCGTTTCTCGATCCCCTCGCGGTTTTGGAGTCCGTCGAGCCAGCGGCGGGGGATCTCGTCGACGCCGTGATGGGCGCCGGCCAGGGCGCCGAGGATGGCGCCGGCGGTGTCGGCGTCGCCGCCGAGGTTGACGATCTCCACCATCGCCTCCTCGAACGAGTCGGTCGTCATCAGGACGTAGAGGCAGGTCGGGACGCAGGCGGGGGGGAAGCCCATGGTGGGCCCCTTGCATTCGGGCTCGGCCCCGTGGCGGTTGGCCTCCTCGACCAGGGCGCCGAAGGCGCGGTCGCGGGGCTGTTCCAGCAGGGTCTCGACGTGGGCGAGCGCCCTGGGGACGGCGCCGCCGTGGCGGTCGGCGGCGGTGACGACGTCGGCGTAGCCGGCGTCGGCCATGCGGGCCTCGTCGCGGGCGACGTCGGCGGCCAGCCAGAGCGGCAGGCCGCCGTCGCGGGGCTCGCCGGCGGCCAGGCGGCGGACGCCGTGGGCGACCGCCAGCGCCCCGGCGAGGCTGCGGACGTCGCGATGGGTGGTGACGCTGGCCTCCATCACCGGGACGAGCAATTCGGCCGGATCGTCGTGGAACAGTCCGACCGGGCCGATCCGCATCGCCGCGCCGATGCCGGCCCTGGTCTGGCCGGTCCATCGCGGCGAGGTCCCTCGCCGAAGGTCGGCGACGACGTGGCGGAAGCTACGGCCGATCCCGCGGTGGGCCCCCAAAAACGCCCCCTCGGCGTCGGCCAGGGCCAGGTATCGCGACGCCAACGCCTCCTGGTCGACCCCGCCGCGGTCCAGCAGGACGTCGCAGATGGCCAGCGCTTGCTGGGTGTCGTCGGAGTAGAGGCCCGGCAGCCGCCAGCGGTAGGGCTTGCGCTTCCAGGCCTGGACCCCGTCGACGTAGTTCTTGACCTTGCCGTAATGGGTCGCGACCTGCTGGGCCGAAAGCCCCTCAAGCGGCGCCCCCAGGGCGTCGCCGACGGCCAGACCCAGCAGACACCCGCGGATGCGGTCGATACGGGACGTTTCCAGCATCTGAGGCATGGCTCCCCGAGCGCCGACCGGCCGTCCGTCGGCCTGGCGACTGTCCCACGCGGGACGATTCGCAAGATAACCGCCGACGGCGGTCTCGCCAACGGCCTTCCGACCCCGACGATCGTCGCGGCCCCCGCCGCGACGCTCCGGTGGCACCGCCGACTCCAGCCACGCGAGTCACTTACGGCGCGATCGCGAGGCCAAGGCGATTTTCGCCTTTTTTCAAAACCCCGCTCGCCGCCGTCCTCCGGCATGCGCGTCGGCGAGGCCGCCCACTCTGGTTATCGGATCGCCGACCGCCGGGAAGCATCCGACCGGGGGGCGTTTCGCCTCCGTCGCCGGTCGGCTCGGGCGCATCCGGAACGACCCTCGCGTCCGCCACGGGGCCGTTCCCCCCGTCAGACCGGGTCGATCTCGAACAGCGACTGCGAGCGCAGGACGGCCAACTCGTCGGGGAACGAGTGGAAGGTCTGCACCGAGACCCCGCGGGGGAGCCGGTCCACGTGGACGTGGACGATCGGGCGGGGAGCGAGGCGGTTCGAGGGTTCGAAGGCGTGAAACAGCCGGTCGGGGCTGGCGTCCATCGTCGCCTCGTCGCAGAGATGCCGGAAGATCTCCGGGTCCACCCGTTCGACCTCGTGGCAGGCCTGGTAGGTGACGCGCCGGATCGGCCGCAGCAGCACCGCGTCCTCGCCGTCGATCGGCGAGTCCAGCAGCAGCCCTCCCGCCGGCATGGCGGCGTCGCGCGCGCCCAGCACCTCGGTGACGACCCCCCCCGCCGTCGCGAACGCGATCGCGTGCCCCCCCTCGACGATCCGGACGTCCGCCTCCCACGGCCCCAGGGCGAAGCGTTCGTGCGCGCGGACGGAGAACCACTCGGGATGGACGGCCTTGCCGAAGACCCGGAACGCCCCGTCGCCAAGCCGCGTCCGAACCGGACCGACTCCCATCCACCCCCCCTCGCGTTCGTCCTCGAGCCGAGAAGCGCCGCACGGGTGAACTATAGATCTTCCCCGGCCCACCGGCAAACCCGATTCTAGCTTCCCCGCGGCCGTCGCGTTATCCTTGTTAAAGCACCGTCGAACCCCGTTCCCGAAACGTCCAGGAGCGAGCCGATGCGCGAGGCGACGACCGCGGCGTGGCTGATCTTGGCGACCGCGACGGCCGCGGCCGTCGCGGAGGAACCGTCCGGGCCGCCCTCCGGCGAGGCCGTTTTGGCGGCCTCGTGCGTCCGCTGCCACGGCGTCGACTCCGTCAAGGGAGGGCTCGACCTGACCACCCGCGCCAGGGCGCTCGAGGGGGGCGACTCGGGCGAGGCGTTCACCCCCGGCGAGCCCGACGAGAGCCTCGTCGTCGAGCGGGTCGAGGCCGGCGAGATGCCCCCCAAGAAGCCGCTCGGGCCCGAGGAGGCCGCCGCCCTCCGCGCCTGGGTCCAGGCCGGCGCCCACTACCCGGCCGAGCCCCTGAGCCCCCCCAAGGCCGGCGCCGACTGGTGGTCGCTGCGGCCGGTCGTCGCCGCCTCGCCGCCGGCCCTCGATCCGGTCGACGCCGCCCGGACCCGCAACCCGATCGACGCCTTCGTGCTGGCGAAGCTCCGAGAAGCCGGCCTGTCCCCGTCGCCCGAGGCCGACCGCGCGACCCTGATCCGCCGCGTCTCGTTCGACCTGATCGGCCTGCCGCCGACGCCCGAGGACGTCGCCGCCTTCGTCGCCGATCCCGATCCGCTGGCCTACGAGAAGCTCGTCGACCGGCTGCTGGCGAGTCCGCGCCACGGCGAGCGCTGGGGGAGGCACTGGCTGGACGTCGTCCGCTTCGGCGAGAGCGAGGGGTACGAGACCAACATGCCCCGGTTCAACGCCTGGCCCTATCGCGACTACGTCGTCCGTGCGTTCAACCGCGACACGCCGTTCCCCCGGTTCGTCTCCGAGCAACTGGCCGCCGACGCCCTCCCGCCCGGCGACGACGGCGACGAGGACGGCTGGCTGGTCCAGGCGGCCACCGGCTTTCTGGTCGGCGGCACCCACGACATCGTCGCCAACCAGGCGCCCGAGGGGGCCAGGCAACAGCGCGCCGACGATCTGGACGACATGATCACGGCCACCGGCACGGCCTTTCTGGGCCTGACCGTCAACTGCGCCCGCTGTCACGACCACAAGTTCGACCCGATCTCCCAGAAGGACTACTACGGCCTGCAAGCCGTCTTCGCGGGAGTGAACCACGCCTCGCGCGCGATCGCGCCGGGAGACGTCGAGGCGCGCCGGGCCCGCGCGGCGGTCGTCCGGGCCGAGATCGCCGGGATCGACCTGGAACTCGACGCCGCCGAGCCCCTGGCGCGGCTCGACGCCGACTCCCCGAGCCGGCCGATGGTCGACCCCCGCCGCAACGTCGAGCGGTTCGAGCCGACGAAGGCCCGGATGGTCCGCATGCGGATCCTCGCCACCGCCGACCCGATCGAGCCCTGCATCGACGAGCTTGAGGTCTATTCCGCCGGGGCCGAGCCTCGGAACGTCGCCCTGGCCTCCGCGGGGGGCGTGGCGTCGGCGTCGTCGGAATATCCAGGCGCGGCCATCCACAAGATCGCGCACCTGAACGACGGTCTGATCGGCAACGGCCACAGTTGGATCTCCCGATCCCCCGGCCGCGGGGTGGCGGCCGTCGCATGGCCGGAGGCCGTCGCGATCGACCGGGTCGTCTGGGGCCGCGACCGCGAGGGGCGCTACGCCGACCGCCTGCCGATCCATTACGTGATCGAGGCCGCCGAGTCGCCCGACGCCTGGCGCGTCGTCGCCTCCTCGCTCGACCGCGCCGATTACAAGCCCGGCGCGGGCGCGGCCGCCCCCGCCGATCCCGCGACCGCCGAGTTGAAACGACGTCGCGACGAGCTTTCCGCCGAGTTGGCGGGCCTGGGGGAGACGATCCCGGTCTACGCCGGCGCGTTCAGCCAGCCGGGGCCGACCCATTTGTTGCGCCGAGGCGATCCGATGCAACCGGCGGCGGAGGTCGCGCCGTCGGCCGTCGCGGCGATCCAGCCGGCCTGGCCCGGCGACCTTTCGCCGGGCGCGCCGGAGGCGGAGCGCAGACTGGCCCTGGCGCGTTGGATCGGCGACCCGGCCAACCCGCTGCCGGCTCGGGTGATGGTCAACCGGCTCTGGCACTACCACTTCGGCCGGGGGATCGTCGCCACCCCCGGCGACTTCGGCCTCAACGGCGCCCGGCCCTCGCATCCGGCGCTGCTCGACTGGCTGGCGACCCGCTACGTCGCCGAGGGCTGGCGACTCAAGCCGATCCACCGCCTGATCGTCCTCTCCTCCACCTATCGCCAGGCGTCGCGGATCGACCCGAGGGCCCGCGAGGTCGACGCCCAGAACCAACTGCTCTGGCGCGTCTCTCCCCGACGCCTGGAGGCCGAGGCGATCCGCGACGCCGTCCTCTCCACAAGCGGCCTGCTCGACCAAAAAATGGGAGGGCCGGGCTACAACGTCTGGGAGAAGAACGCCAACTACGTCGCCGTCTACAAGCCCCGCGCCGAACTGGCCCCCGACGCCTTCCGCCGGATGATCTACCAGTTCAAGCCCAGGAGCCAGCAGGACCCGACCTTCGGCTCGTTCGACTGCCCCGACGCCGCCCTGGTCGCGCCCAAGCGGAACACGTCGACCACGGCGCTTCAGGCGCTCGACCTGCTCAACAGCGGGTTCGTCGTCCGGCAAGCGGAGGCGTTCGCCGCCCGCCTCGCCGCCAACGTGGGGTCCGATCCCGAGAAGCAGGTGGAGCGGGCCTTCGCCCTGGCCTTCTCCCGCCCGCCGACGATCGTCGAGCGCGAGGCCGCCGCCGCCCTGATCCGTTCCCGCGGCACCGCGAGCCTCTGCCGGGCGCTCTACAACGCCAACGAGTTCGTGTACGTCCCCTGATCGACGCGGGAACGCCATCGGTGACGATCAGCGGCGATTCAGCGAAGAATCTCGTCGAAGGGGACGCGGTCGGCCTCGCGACCGTCGAGCGCGAGGGGGAGCGACTGGCCGGGACCATGGATCTCGACCCGGACGTACTCGCCGCGGCCGTCGACGACTCGGGGGTCGGCGTGGACCAGGATCCGACGGCCGGTGACGTCGACGACCCAGTAGACGGGGATCAAAGCCCGCGCGTATTGCTCCAGCGCGGTCGTGAGATCGTCGCGGAGGCTGGTGACGGCGACCTCGATCACCAGGCCGACGTCACCCGGCCCCGGATAACGTTCCGGGGCGGCGCGACCCAACAGGTCGCCGGAGCGGATCACGGCGAAGTCCGGCAGCGGGGCGTTGACGGGGTCCAGGACGACGGTGGCCTCGGGCCAGAGGCTCCAATCCTCCGGAAGACGGCGCGTGACGGCCCTGTTGACGGCCGCCCCGACCGATCCATGCGCGCTGGTCTTGGCCATCTTCTCGTAAAGCCTTCCGTCGTGGAGGAAGACGCGGCGGTCTTGCGGGATCAAGCCGGATTCGACCATCCGGGAGAAGACGTCGATGGTCAGATCAAAGGGCGCGCGGGCCGTCTGGGCTCGCGGCGCCTGGGCCTCGGTCGCGATGGCCATGTCCCCTCCCTCTTCCGCTCTCAAGCTCGGACGGCTCGGACCCCCATCCATCCAGGTTAATGCTACCGACACGGAAGTACGGCGTCAATTTTCACGGCCGCGAGCGGGCGCCGGAGGCTCCTTTCAACGTTTCGGAGCGGCGGCCTTGAGCGCCTGGTTCAGCTCGTGGACCTTGGCGACGATCCGGTCCTCCAGCGAGGGGGCCCAGCGCGAGGGGTGGATCGGGCTGTAGAGCATGGACTGGTCCGGCTCGTAGCCGCCCTCGCCGAGGACGCGGCTGGAGGGGAGGTAGCCCATCACGTCGTTGGAGTAGCCGGCGATCCAGACCGCGGCCGGGTCGTCGGCCAGTTCGCGCTTCAGTCGCAGGGAATAATCCACGAGCGTCTCGCCGCCGATGGCGATCAGGAGGAGGTCGTCGTCGAATCGAACCACCTGGGCGGGGCAGGGGTAGCTCCTCGGCAGCTTCTCGCCCGCGTCCAGTTTGGCGAGGAACCGTTTGGCGTGGTCGGCCGTGAGCTTGTCGTCGGACGCGGCGCGTTTCTCCAGATCGGCGCGGGTCGGAACGTCGTCGTAGTCGATGTCGACGTTGGCGAGGGCCGTTCGCAGCGGGCCGCGGACGTCGCGCGGGGCGACGCTTAGGGCGGTCTCGACCGCGTTGGCCAGCGCGCGGCCGTGCTGTCGGCAAAGCTCGACCGTCCCCCGCGGGTAGGGGTTCTGGTCGCCGCCGCAACCCATCAGGAACAGGGCCGTCGCGCCGGGATGGGCTTGCTCCAGGTAGGTCTGGGCGTAGCCGGCGTAATCGGCGTTCCAGTCGTAAAGCGCCAGCGTGGTGTTGTGGCAGGCGTAGCCGAAAAGGACGGCGCGGAGCTTGCCGTCGGCGCCGGCGACGCGGAGGACGGGGACCGCCTGATCGACCGGGCCGTCGGGGTACGGGCTGTTCCGGTAGCCGCCGGGGGAGGGGAGGCGGCGGTTCATCGCGAAGCCGGCGCGGGCGTGGGAATAGCCCAGGCTCGCGGGCTTCAGATCGGCGAGGGCGTCGCCGACGAGTTGGAACAGCTTGTCCCCGAGCCGCTTGGCGTAGGAGTCCTCGTCGTCCGGCCGTCGTTGCCCCTCGGCGTAGACCGGGCCCTTGCGGCCCTCGAACTCCGGCCCGCTGTGGGTGTGGGAGGCGTTTACGAGCAGGCCCTCGGAGGGGAGTTTGTACGCCTCGCCGCAGCGCCTGGCCAGGTCGTCGCGGAGCCAGCCGGGGATGCCGATCAGGTCGAGGGTGACGACGACCAGTCGGGCGCCGCGTTCGTCCTCAAGGGCGAGGGCCTTGCCGTGGAGGTCGGTCTCCTTCCCCTCGGCCGGATGGTCGCGGGAGGCGTAACCGGCCATCCAGACGGGTTTCTCCGGCGTGATGACGACGGCGGCCGCGCCGGCCTTCCAC
This sequence comes from uncultured Planctomycetales bacterium, assembly GCA_937907525.1. Classification (GTDB taxonomy): domain Bacteria; phylum Planctomycetota; class Planctomycetia; order Isosphaerales; family Isosphaeraceae; genus Paludisphaera. Next base: position 16,170 of record CALCIB010000160.1, read on the forward strand.
GTCGGCGCGGCCGCGGCGGCGGTCGTCGGCGCGGCCGCGGCGACCAGGACGACGAGGCCGACGAGGGTCGCGAGGGGGCGGTCGCGGGAGGTTCGGCGGGGGGGCTGGGGTCGCGGCGTCATGGCGGCGCGCCTCGTTTACGAGTTCCGAAATCGCGGCGGGTGGACAAGCGCCGCGATTGTAGGGCCGGGCGGCGGCGCGGGCAATCCGCCGCCGCCGTCGGGATTTTTCCGATCGCGTCGATCGTCGCGAGGGTCGGCCCCGAGGCGGGTCTCGATCGGGAAAACACGAGGCCGTCCGAGTCGAGCGGCGCGGGGGGTGGGAAACGGGTTGCGCAACGGCCCGCGGCGGGGCCGGGAAAAACGCTCCAAGGTCTTGACTAGCCGAGATAAACTCACGACGCTGTCCGATCGGACGCGACCGTCGGGACGCGGTTTCGTTCGGCCCCGTCGCGGCGGGGCGGGCGAGGCGCGGACCACGGCCGAGGGCTTCCTTTGCAAGGGCGAGTGGAGCGATGGCGAACACCTTGCTTCGGATCGGAGTCGCCGGGTGCGGCGGGGCCGCCCGGATCCACGTCGAGCGACTGTTGGCCGATCCCGACGTCCGGATCGTCGGCGTGGCCGATTCCGGCCGCGGCTCGGCCGAGACGCTCGCCGGGACGGTCGCCGAGAAGCGGGGGGAGGCCCCGGCGGTCTTCGCCGAGTTCCGCGGCCTGCTCGACCAGCGGCCCGACGCGGTGGCGATCTTCACCCCCCACCTGTTCCATTACCGTCAGGCGATGGAAGCGCTTCAGGCCGGCGCGCACGTCTTCATCGAGAAGCCGCTGTCGACCAACAGCCAGGAGGCCGCCGACGTCGTCACGCTGGCGCGCGGCCGACGACTGACGGTGGCCGTCGGCCACCAGTACCGGCTCCGTCCCAGCTTGATCGAGGCCCGCAAGCTCCTGGCCGCGGGCGCGGTGGGGCCGCTCCGGCTGGTCGCCGCGACGCTCGCCGAACCCTGGCTGGCCGCCCAGAGGGAGCGGGGGGCGGAAAGCTCCTGGCGGTTCGACCCCAAGATCTCCGGCGGCGGACTGCTCGCCGACGCCGGCGACCACCTGGTCGACGCCCTGCTCTGGACCACCGGCCTCCGCGCGCTCGAGGTCTTCGCCGTCCAGGGGCGGGTCGAATCCGGGCTCGACGTCGTCACCGCCGCGACGATCCGTCTGCAAGGGGACGTGCCGGCCACCCTGGCGCTTTCGGGCGTCTCCCGCGGCGGCCTCTTCGAGTTGGACTTCTTCGGCGAACAGGGACGGATCCGCGCGACCGACGCGCTTCTGGAGGTCGACCTGGGCGACGGCTCGCCCACCAGGCGGGTCGAGGTCTCCGAGCCGTCGCGATCGATCGACGCCGACTTCCTGGCGGCCTTGCGCGGGTTGGGCCCGCCGTCGTGCTCCGCCGAGGACGCCCTGGAGACGGTGCGCCTGAGCGAAGCCGTCGCCCGGTCGGCCGCTTCCGGCCAGGTCACGCCGCTGGTTTGAGTCGATTGGGGCGATCGCGGCGTCATGGCGAATCGCGACGATTTTGGGGAGGGTTCCTTGAACAGGCCGGCGGATCCGCTTACCACTCTCTTCAAGGCTTCGGCGCGGTCTTGCCGAACATTCCCGAGAGCGAGTCCAGTCGCGGCGGTCGGCCCCGGGTCGCCCCGCCTCGCGACGAACCCGAACCACCCCTGCCGTCTTGCCTCCACTGATCGACTTGCCGGGCGGACGAACGTCTCGGGGCCTTGCGTCCCCGACCGCCGGCCCGCTCCGAAATCCCCTGGCCCGAGGAACGGATCCATGCTCGACCTTGAGACCACGCCCATTTCCCTCCTGGAGCCCCCCGTCGATCCCGACGACCCGCGGGTCCGTTGGGACGCCGAATCCTCCCTGCTGGTCGCCCGCCACCCCGGCGACGAGGAAGAGGAAGAGTTCGACGACGACGTCGAGGGCGACGACGACGACGCCGATGACCTTGACGACGACGAGGACGACATCGACGACGACTTCGACGACGACGACGAGGACGAGGTTGACGAGGAACTCGACGAGGAACTCGACGACCTCGACGTCGATGACGACGAGGAGTTCGACGACGAGGACGACGACGACGATTTCGACGACCTCGACGACGACGAGGACGACGACGTCGATTGACCCGGGTCGAGCCGCTTGACGCGAGAGGGGAGGGCCGCGGGGCCGCCCCCCTCGACCTTTTCCCCGACCTTCACGGATTCCGCGGTGACGGATGCGTCTTCCCCCCTCGCGGGGGAAGCCGGACCGCGAAGCGGCCGGATGAGGGGGACGACGCGCGAGCAAGCCGTTGAAACTCGCGAAAGCCCGTCCGACAAGCTCTGGACGTCGATGGCTTTCTGGCGCGTCCTCCCCCTCATCCGGCCCTTCGGGCCACCTTCCCCCGCGAGGGGGGAAGGCCGTTGGGGCCGCCTTCTCAAAGCCCCTGGCGACCGGGCTTTTCCAGGGGGCCCCGGCGATCGAACCGGCCCCGCGGCGTTCAGCCGACGATCGACCGGAGGAAGCCGCGGGCGTTCTCGAAGATCAACGCCCGCGCGACCCGCGCGGGGTGATTCGCCGCGATCCAGGACGCGAGCCGGGCGACGGCCGACAACTCCGAGGCCGCGCGGTCGATCCGGAGATAGTCGGTCGCCACGCCGATCCCCTCGTAGCCGGCCCGGCCGCGGAATGGGATCGCGGCGAGGGATTCGATCGCGTCCCGGAACGCCTCGACGGTCGGCGTCGGCGACACGCCCAGGGTCGCCCCCAGGCCGCGGAGGCGGCGGACGACGTCCGCGCTCGTCTCCGATCCGACCGCGGAACGTAAGAGCGGCAGCCGGGCCGCGCGGGTCGGTTCGGCCTCGAACCAATCGAGGATCGCGGCCGCGGTCGCGTCATCGGCGTCGGTCAGGTCGACCGCCGGCCGCGTCCCCTCGCCGTCGGGCGCGAGAGCCAGCAGCCGTTCCAGGAACGGCCGGGCGAGTTCGCCCGAGACCGGCTCGAAGACGCGGACGCCGCGCTCGAAGAGGAGGGGGAGTCGGTCGAGGTCGGCCGGAGCCCTCACCAGGTCGTCGAGACCGGCGACGGCCAGGACGCCCCGGCAGAGGCCGTCGGCGGGTTGGGCGCGCGATCGAGCGGCGTCGTCGGGGTCGATCAGGAGTCGGCCGGCGAATTCCGCCTCGTGGCGGGTGATCGTCTCGCCCAGGGCGCGCCAGGGGTCGGAGTGGCGCGCCGGTTCGGCCGTCGCGGGACGGCAGACCAGGACGGCCGTCTCCACGCCAGTGAGGTAGCCGTCGAGGCGGTCGACGCGGCCCGGGATCTCGGGGTGTTCGCCGGGGACGTAAAGGGTGGATTCGGCGGCGTACTGGAGGGCCCAGTCGCATCGTAGGTCGATCAGGCGCATGGACGATCCGCGAGGGTCAAAGTGCTTCGGGGGGGGCCTGGGGGATGCGGTCCAGGAAGCGGGCGACGACGCGCCTCAGGTCGTCCCAGCGGAGCGAGTCCCAGGTCCGGCCGTCGCTCCAGCCTCCGCGCCAGACGACGGGGGCGGCCTCGTCGAGCGTCGCGGCCAGGGGAGGGGAGGGGAGGTGGCCCGCCAGTTCCGGGACGAGTTCGGGACGGAAGACGCCGACGCGGCCGGCGGGGCGAGGGTCGGCGGCGACCAGCGGCGCGAGCGATCGCTCGGGCGCCTTGGCCGACTCAAGCGCGCGCCGAAGCGCGCCTTCGCCCCAACCGATCAGGACCGCGTTCCCGCGCGCGACGGCCTGGACCGGCTTGCCCGACGCTCGGCCGAGGGTCGCGACCTCGTCGGCGGGGGCGGGGTCGGGCTTGCCTCCCAGCAGGGGCGCCAGCGGCAGGACGACCCGGCGGAGGATTCGCTCGGCGCTTTCGGGCGAGTCGGCGACGATCGCGGCGACCGCGCCATCGGGTTCGGCGAACCGGGCCGCCGCGACGCCGCGGACCCGAGGCCAGAGGTCCGCCTCCGGGCGGACGCCGCGGGCGAGGGCCAGGAGGTTCAAGCGGACGCGGAGCGGTTGCAGGTCGGCCCGCGCCGGGTCGGCCCGGTCGACGCGGTCGGCCAGCTCGAAGACGGCGTCCCAGAAGCCGGGGGCGCGCCCCGCGGCCAAGGCGACGGCGCCTCGAGTGGCGTCGGCGGGGGCCCAGGACAGCCACGCGGGGTCGACCGGGGGAACGTCCCAAAGCGCCGCCTTCCTCGGGTCGAACTCGGTGGCGAGGTCCAGGTCGAGGCGGTCGTCGCGCAGGCCGAGGACGCCGTCGGCCAGGCGCGCGCCGGTGGCGCGAAGGATCGCGACCGGCAGCCGCCAATCGGCGGGAGGCTGGTCGGGGAGGAGGTCGGGGCGGAGGGTGAAATGGAAGCCGTCGGGGCCGTCGGGGTCGGGCCCCTTGAGTCCGCGATCGGCCCCGAGCCGGGCGACGGCGGCGTCGAGTTCGGCCCGGCGTTGGGCCAGGACGACGCCCAGGGGGGACACGACCGCCAGCGCCGCGCCGGGGCCGCCGAGGCGGCGGACGGGGAGGCCCCGGGGCGTCGGCGGCTCGTCGGCCCCGTTGGAGAGTCGCAGCGAGGCGACCAGGGCGGCGACCGTGCCGTCGTCGCGGGGGACGACCGCCGACCATCGGACCTCGCCGTCGGCGTCGAGGCCGGCGGAGAGGCTCGCGCCCCGGAACGTCCGCCACTCGCGGGCCGTCTCGGGGTTGAACGCCGCGGCGAGGGCCTGCGCGGTCTTGGAGACGCCGGCGGGGTCGCCGGTCGCCTTGCGCCACGACGCCATCGCCGCCGCCGGGCTCTCGGCCCGCGCGCCGCGGAACAGCGCCAGCACGGCCTCGGCCTGTCGGTCGGGCCCGACGGCCCGGATCGTCGCGGCGGCTCCGATCGCGTCGTCGCCGCGGGCCGTCGTCCCTTGCAACAGTAGCGCCAGCAAGCCCGCCGCGCCGCCCCATCCGATCGCTCGCCGCATGCGTCGTCCCCCCGCGGCCCCTTCCCGTCGGTTCCGGCCGCGGAGCATTCTAACCCCCCGCGGCCGGGACGTCATCACCGGCGGAAGGACGAAGCCGCCTGGCGCATCATCCCCAGCGCCGGCCTGGGGACGGGTTGAGGCGTCGGCCTGGGGATCGGCGTCGGCCGCGGGACGGGGACGGGTCGGGGCGCCGGACGTCCGCCCAGCTCGATGACGAGGCCGCCGCCGGGCCGGCCGTCGCGGTCGCCGTCGAGCGCGCGGCCCCAGGCGTCGCGTAGCGCGCCGTCGGGAATGGCGACTCGGAACCTCATGGCCGGAGGAATGCGGAGGGGAGAGGCGAGCGTGACGACGCCGCTCGCCGGATCGTAGGACGCGGGGATCGGCCAGAGGAGGCGATCGTCCCGGGTGTCGAACCGACCGTCGGGGCCGGCGAGGATCACGATGTAGCGGTTGGCGTCGCCGGCCTCCCAGGGCGTCAGCGGCCCGCTGAAGGCCAGGGCGACGGTGGTTCCTCGGATGGTGGTCGAGAACGTCGCCGACGTCGCCAGTACCGGCGCGGGCGTGGGCTCGGGCGTGGGCGCGGGCTCGGGCGGGGTCACGACCACGACCAGGGGCGTCGTCGCGTACTGGGCGCCGTCGAACGCCGCGACGGTGAAGACGTAGCGGCCGGGAGCCAGGTCGGCGGCCGCCGTCCAGTAGAACGCGCCGGTGTTCGGGATGAGGTTCGCCCCGGTGGGCGAGTCCGCCGTCAGGTAGTAGGCCACCGGTCGGCCCTCGGGGTCGACGGCCGAGGCGATCGCGGCGGCGGTCTCGCCGGCGTGGATCGTCACGTCGGCGATCGGGGCCATCACCGGGGGGAGGTCGACGGGCGTGACGTCGAGGCGGAACGTCCGCCGCGCGACGGCGCCGTCGCCGTCGACGACCGTGATCGTGATCGCGGCCGAGCCGGACGCGCCGGGATTCGGGGCGATCCGGAGCGTCCGCGACGTCCCCGAGCCCCCTGGGACGAGCGCGCCGGCGGGGAGCAAGGCGGGGTTGTCTGAGGAGGCGAGGACGACCAGCGCGGCGGCCGGCGTCTCGGCGTCGCCCACCGTGAACGCCAGGTCGAGCGTCGAGCCCTGGGAGATCGCGCGGTCTCCGAGGCCCGACATCGTCGGCGGGATCGAGTCCGCGTTGCCGGGGGTGCCGCCGGGGACGTCGCTCGCGCGCCAGTCGTCGGCGGCGTCGGGGTCGGCAAGCGGGTCGACGCGGACCAGGGTCGCCCCGCCGCCGTCGGCCGACTTGGGCCAGGGTTGCTTGTCGCCGTAGGTGAAGCTTTCGATCGTCGCGCCCGTCGCGTCGACCACCGTGATCGTCTCGCCGCCGTTGGATAGCGAGCCGTCGTAGGCGCCGGCGACGGGGACGCCGGTCCCGAACCGCGCCGCGAACGCCTTGGGATCCTTGACGATCACGACGTACTCGCCGGGCGCCAGCGACGCGATCGCCGAGCCGGTGAAGTCGAACGCGATCCCCTCGGTGAAGCGGACGCCGGCCAGATCGATCTCTTGGTTTCCGACGTTGCGCAGTTCGACGAACTCGAAGAGTTGTTCGTCGTCCGCCTCGGGTCCGGGGGCGGGGTTGTAGTTGATCTCGGTGACGGCCAGGTTTCCGGCCGCGGCCGGGACGCCGGTCTGGAACCGCGCCCGGGCCGCGGCCGACCAGACGCCGTTCTGGAGGACTCGGGCGGTCAGGGTGGTCGTCCGCGGCAGGTTTACCGTCCCGCCGGCGAAGGCGATCGCGCCGGGGCCGACGGCGCCGCCGGGGAGCCTGGGATCGGAGCCGTCGACGGTGTAGTAGATCGTCCCGGCCGCCGCGGCGATCGTCGCCGTCGAACCCCGCGGGACGGGCCCGCCGGCGGAGGGGACGCCGTCGACCAGGAACGAGGGAGCGGCGACGTTCGGGTAGAGCCCCGCGGCGCGAAGCTGGTCCCAGACGATCGCCGTCCGGTGGGGCATGTAGTCGTTCAGGACGCGGTCGACGGCCGCTTGCCAGTCGGCCCGGGTCAGCGGATCGTCGGGGCGCTGGGCGTCGCCCCAGCGGGCCGACTCGGCGACGATCGCCAGTTGGATCTGATCGGCCTCGGCCTGGAACCGCGCCTGGGCGGCCTCCGGCGAGAGCGCCCCGCCGGGGCCGAACGCCTTCAGGGCGAGGTCGGCGAAGCGTTGACGGTACTCGGCGTTGGCCATGAGTTGCTGGTGGAGGTACTGGGGGTTGAACCTCGCGAAGTCCTGGCCGGCCGGGTAGGGGCCGTTGCGGTTTTCGTTCACGTCGAGCAGGGTGCTCTCGGCGTCGCGCTGGATGAACTTGAAGCCGCCGCCGGCGCCGGTGCGGTCGCGGATCGCGAAGAAGTTGTTCGGCGCCTGGTTGCCGAGCAGCGCCGAGATCGGCCCGTCGAGGTTGCCGCCGTAGAGGGTCACGAGCATGTAGTCGATCAGGTTGTCGACGTCGACCAGGTTCTCGTAGTTCGGGTTGGGGGAGCCGTCGGGGTTCTCCCCCTGGAGCTTGTAGTAGTTGGCGTTTTGGGACAGATCGAGCTGGTCGGGCCCGGCGACGGCGTCCCAGAGGCGGCGCCAGGCGTCGAGGTTCCCGTCGGTCGCCTCGATCACGTAGGGGCCGCTCTCGGTCTTGATGACGTCGTAGTCGTCGGCGTCGCCGCCCAGGTAGCTAGCGGCGAAGTCGGCGCCGGGGCGTTCCTCGGACTGATACAGCCCCCAGTACTGGCCGTTGAGGTAGAGTTGGTAGAACCGGCTGCGGGTGTAGGGTTGGCCCAGGTCGCGCATCGAGTCGCGGGCGAAGACCTCGGCGATGAAGTTGTTGTCCGGGTCGCCCTCGAAGCTCCACGAGTAGTTCTGGGCGGTGCGCAGGTCGAGCTTGTCGAACGAGTCGACCCCCTCGGAGCCGAAGAGGGGGAAGTCCAGGCTGGAGGCGCCGTACTCGCCGCGGAAGAAGAGCCGGAACGAGTGCTTGGGGTTCTCGCCCGAGCCGCTATTGCTGCCGCGGAGACGCAGGCCGGCGTCGATCTGGAACCCGGGGGAGCCGTCGGGGTTGATCAACTCCACCGACGCCGGCCGTTCCCAATCCCGCCCGCTCTGATAGCCGTTGACGTAGATTCCCGCGGCGGGGTCGAGCAGGTTGGCCAGATCGGTGGTGATCGAGATCGTCGGGACCGCCTTGAGCGCCGCCTGGAGCATCGGCCCGTAGGTCGGGTCGTCGACGATCCTCGGGTCCATGCCGTAGTCGAAGACCTGGCCGTTGACGGGGCCCGCCGGCCAGCCCGGCGGCGGGGCGCCGTCGGCCGACTGCCGCGCCACGTCGGCCGGGAAGACGTAGGTCTCCGTCCCCGCGGCCGGCGAGAGCCATCCCGGGGCGAAGGCCCCGAACCGCAGGACCGTGGTCGAGGCGATCGTCAGGGGGCCCGTGTAGACCTGGCCGCGGGTCGCGGTCGGCTCGGAGCCGTCCAGGGTGTAGCGGATTTCCGCGCCGGCGGTCGCCGTGCTCAGCGACACCGTGAACGGCGACGTGAAGAACCCCCGCTCGACGCCGGCCCGCACCGGCGCGATCGTGCCGGCGTAAGCCAGGGAGTTGGGCCCGCCGGGGGTCGGCGCGGCGAAGTAACCGAATCGGTCCGGATGGGCGGTCGACCCGAGCAACTCCGGCAGGACCAGGAACTCGTCGTCGTCGGCCGAGGCGTTCAGGCCGCGGATCGCCAGCAGGTTCGTTCCGGGGTGGAGCAGCGAGCGATACGGCGTGAGGTTGAAGCTTTGGGCGACGTTCGGGTCGCCCGCGCGGACGGCGGTCGCCGTCGAGTCGAACGTGGGGGCGGCGGGGGCGTTGGCGGCGGCCACCTCCACGCCGTTGACGTAGGCGACGAAGCCGTCGCTGTAGCGCATCAGCAGCGTCAGGGCGTCGAACGCCGCGGGGTCCGCGACGTCGAACGGGATTCGGACGTAGGCCGCGGCGTCGACGCCCCTCATGGCGGCGCCGACGTCGGTCGCCACGGTCGTCGAGCCCGAGTCGTCCGTCGCGGGCCTTCCCGCGGCCAGGCCGCCGCCGGCCGTGTCGCCGACCAGTCGGAACGCTCCGGGATCGAACGTCGCGAACGCGCCGGCCGCGGCCGAAAGCTCAAGCGCCGCGCCTCCCACGCTGTTGTACCCCGTCAGGCGGAGTTGGTATCGGCCGGCTTGCAGTTGGAACGTCTGGAGCGTGTCGCTCGCGCCCCGCTGACCGTCGAACTGGGACGTCACGACCTGGCCGTCCCGCTCCAGGGTCAGGCGGAAGCCGTCGTCGCTGTTGACGTTGAAGGTCCAGGCGCCGGCATGGGGGATCGTCACCGCGGCCGTCGCGTCGACCACGAAGTCGTTGACGACGAACAGCGACGTCTGCGTCGGGAACGGACCGTCGTTGAGGAAATGGCCGGGCGCCCCCAGCCCCAGGTAATTGACGACGTCCGCCGCGGTCGCGGTCGCGGCCGTCTGGGACGCGGGGGAGGCCAGCACCGCGTCGGCGGCCGCCAGAGTGGCGACCGGCGCGTTCGCCCGGACGAAGCGAACCGAGAAGCCCGGCTGGAGCAGGCCGTAACCGACGCCCGTCGGCCCGACGGTCCACGAGCCGTCCGGCGCGTACGACTCCGAGTTCCACGCGCCCTCCAGCGCGCCGTCGGTGGGGACCTTCACCGCCGCCGTCGCCCCTGGGGCGACCAGTCGGGCGGTGTCGAACGTCGCGCCGTAGGACACGTCGTTGGACTGCGGCGGGTAGGTCGGGGCGAACGCCGAGGCGATCGTCTGGTCGGGTCGGACGAGCGCCAGGAAGTCGCCGGAGGCGCCCAGCTTGAAGTTGGCGTGCAGCTCGGCGCCCGCGACCGCGCGATCCTTGTCGGAGGCGAAGACGACGAGGAAGCCCCCCGGCTCGAGGACGGTCGTGGGGAAGACCCACTCGCGAAGGTCCTCGGGGTCGTCGGTCAGCGACCAACCGGCGAGATCCACGGCCTCGTCGCCGGCGTTGTACAGCTCGATCCAGTCGGAGAGGTCGCCGTCCTCGTCGGCCAGGCCGCCGCCGTTGGAGGCGAGGAACTCGCTGATGATCGGCGCGGCGCTGAGCAACAGCCGCGGCTCCAACGCCGCGACGGCGGCCTTCGGCCCGCGACGGGCCCGCGACGGGCGTCGTCGCCTTCGCGCTTCGTCATCGACGATCCCGAATCCAAACGGCGCGCGTCGGTTGAACATCGGCGTCTCCGACCGTCGCGGACGGCTCATCGGCGAGCCCGACCGCGTCCCCAGAAAAAAAACGACCGCGGGGCGAGGTCGTGGGTGGCGAGGCGGAGCGCTTGACGAGACGACGCGCCCCATGATAACGATATCGTGAGATTACGACGCTCGATCCAGACTTTCAAGCACCCGTCGTCGCGGCCGCGCCGGCGATCGCGATTGGATCGGATCGACGGCGTCGAGGGATGGCCGGGGCCGTCGCGATTCCGCGGGGCCTTCGGACGACTCGTTCCGCATCACGTCCCCGCGCGGCGGCTTTCTTCGGGCCGCGCCAGTCGGAGAAGGCGGGCCGCGGGCCGCGTTGTCAGGCCGTCGGCGCGGCCGACGCGCCTTGATAGACAACGCATGTTGAAATTATGAAACGTCCCTTTGGTGGATGGAGGCGGGATCCTATGCTGGCGGCTGGCCCCACGACGGTGGATGGGGCCGACCGATCCCATTCGGAGGACCAGCCGTGGACCCGTACTTGGCCCTCGCCGCGCGTCGCGCGACGACCGCCCGTCTTCTCGCCGTCCTGTCGCTGGCGATCCTCGCGCCAGGGGCCGCCGCGCGGGCCGGATCGTTCTTGACCGTCGACGCCTACGTTTCCCTCGCCTCTCCGGACTACCCGGGGACGAGCACGCAGGTCGTCCCGATCATTCAGGTGGACGCCAGCCAGGCGGGTCCGGGTTGGTATTTCTACGACGCGACCTTCGACGAAGTCGGCTGGAGCGAACCGCAGCTCGCGTCTTTTGACTTCTGGCCGAACAAATTTTTCAGCATGGTCCCGCTTCGGGGGGAGACGGGTCCGGTCGACGTGGATTTCGGCGTCTTCCTTGGGGATCCCTTCGGCGTCGCTCCGGGGCGGTACGTCATCGAGGTCACGGCGACGGTGGTCCAATACGCGGACGAGTATTTTCATGAGGTTCCGAGCGCGTATCGCACGGAGACGGAGAGCATCGTGTTCACGATCCCGGCCCCCGAGCCGCCCGCCACCCACGCCCCCGAGCCGTCCGCCGCGGTCATGGGCGGGATCGCGGCCTTGGGCGGGCTCGCGCTGGCCGCGGCGCGACGGCGGCGGGCCGGCTGAGTCTGGATCGATCGCGATTTCCCGGCCTCCCGGCCGCGCCCGCTGCCGGGGGCCGAGCCGTTCCGCTATACTGGTCGTCCCGACGATCCGACCCGCGAGGGACGGGGGCGGAATCGCGGCGGCGCGCGGGGGGACCAGCGATGCGGCAGGCCGGACGGGGAGCGATCGGCGGGCGTCGGGGGCGGTTTCGGATGGCGGCGGCGCTCGCGTTGGCGGCGGTCGTCGCCGCGGGCGTCGCGACGGCGACGGGCCGGGAACCGGCCGTCCCGGAGTCGTCGCCATGGCGCGACCGGGTTCGGGCCGTGCTCGACGACCCGGTCTTCCGCCACGCCCACTGGGGCGTCCTGGTCGTCGACGCCGCCACCGGCGAGACGATCTTCGAGAAGAACGCCGACGAGTTGTTCTCCACCGCCTCGGTCGCCAAGCTCTTCTCCACCGCCGCCGCCCTGATCGACCTGGGGACCGACTTCCGCTTCCAGACCCCCGTGGCGCGCCGGGGGGCCGTCGACGACCAGGGAACGCTCCGGGGCGACTTGATCCTCGTCGCTCAGGGAGACCCGGCGATGGGAGGGCGGACCGGCCCCGACGGCAAGCTCATGTTCGTTGACGAGGACCACATCCACGCCTCCGGCGGCAAGGCGTCGGAGACGCTCCTGAAGTGCGACCCGCTCGCCGGCCTGGACCACCTGGCGCGCGAGGTCCAGGCGGCCGGCGTCAAGAGGATCGCCGGCGAGGTGATCGTCGACGCCCGGCTTTTCGAGCGGGCGCCCAGCTCCGGCGGCGGCCCGGCGCGGGTCTCGCCGATCTCAATCAACGACAACCTCGTCGACGTGGTCGTCGCGCCGGCCGCGGCCGCGGGCAAGCCGGCCGCGGCGACGATCTCGCCGCCGACCCAGTACCTCGCCGTCGACGCCCAGGTCGAGACCGTCGCCGACGGCCCGCCGGCGATCCGCGCCCGGATGGTCGGCCCCAGGCGGCTGGAAGTCCGCGGCAAGGTCCCGGTCGGGCCCGAGTCGTTCGTGGAGTCCGTCGAGATCGACGATCCCGCGTCGTTCGCGCGGACGCTTCTGATCGAGGCCCTGCGTCGGCGCGGGGTCCGGGTGGAGGCGTCGCCCCTGGCCGACAACCCCGAGGCCGAGTTGCCGCCGCGATCGGCCGTCGCCGGGCTCCCCAAGGTGGCCGAGTACACCTCGCCGCCGTTTCGAGAGTTCGTCCGGGTGATCCTCAAGGTCAGCCACAACCTCCACGCCAGCACGTTGCCGTTGCTTCTGGCGGTGAAAAAGGGGGAACGCGACCTGGCCGCGGGCTTGAAGCGGCAGGGGGAGATCCTCAAGGAGTTGGGGCTCGACCTTCGGGCCGTCTCTTTCAGCGGCGGCGCCGGCGGCGGCTGGGCCGACATGGCCACCCCCCGCGCCACCGTGGCGCTGCTGCGCGCCATGGCCGCGCGTCCCGACTTCGCCGCCTACGACGCCGCCCTGCCGATCCTGGGTCGCGACGGCACGCTCGCGAAGGCCGTCGCCGAGGAGAGCCCCGCGCGGGGGCACGCGCGGGCCAAGACCGGCACTATGTTCGTCGCCGACGCCCTGACCGGCCGCCGGCTCCTGACCGCCAAGGCGCTTGCCGGCTACATGGAGACCGCCGCCGGCCGGCCGCTGGTCGTCGCCTTCTTCATCAACAACGTGGTCCTGGACGCCGAGGAAGGCGCCTCGACTCCCACCACCGCCGACGCCGGCAAGCTCCTGGGCAAGCTCTGCGAGGCGTTCTACCAGGGCGACGCCCCCACCGCCCCGCCCGCCGACCGAACCGGCGACAAGTGAAATCGTCTCCCGTTCGGCCCGCCATTCGCTCTCTGGGCGATTAGACCCGATCCGCGCCGGCCCCGACGTTCGGGGTCGAGCCGCGGGTCCGCGCGCCCGTCGCGAAAGGGGGCCGGCATGTCCGACCAGGCCAAGATCACCCGCGAACAACTCATCGGCCTGCTCAACGAGGACCTGAAGCGGGAGCATCAGGCGATCATCGCCTACGTCAACTACTCGCAGGTCATGAAGGGGGCGGAGTACATGACGATCGCCGCCGAACTTCAGCGGCACGCGGTCGAGGAACTCAACCACGCGATCCGGATCGCCCGCCAGATCGACTACCTCGGCGGCATGCCGACCGTCGAGACCTTCGACGTCAAGACCTCCGACAAGGCCGAGGACATGCTTCGGTTCGACCTGGACTACGAGAACGAGACCGTGGCGCACTACCGCCAGCGCGTCCGCCAGTGCGAGGACCTGGGGGAATACGCCCTCGCCGAGGAGATCCGCGCCATCCTGGTGCAGGAGCAGGAGCACCAGATCGACCTGGCCACGGCGCTGGGAGTCGACGTCCCGGAACTCACCCACGCCGATCAGATGGCCTGAGGGGGCTTCGGCCGCGCGCGAGATCCGGGCCGTCGATCGATCAATCCGCGAGGGCCGCCCGGGGCTCGACGTGACGAGGGCCTCGGGGTGTGGGCTGGGGCTCGTCGCCGCGGAGGCGGCGGTCGTCGAGCAGGCGGGTCAGTTCCTCGGGGAGTCCGGCGAGCGTCACGGCCCGCGCGGGGCTGGCGAGGGCGATCCCGGCCGCGGCGAACCGCTCGCGGATCGTCTTGTAGATGCGGTGCTTCGCCCCCCCCATCAGTCCCGGCTCGGCCACGAAGACCGACGCCCCGAAGACCATCCCGGATTCCCCAAGTTCCTCGAGCGACGCCGAGGGGGCGGGCCGCGACAGGACGTCGAAGTCGGATTTGGCGATCGCCAGCAGCAGCGACGTCACCGCCTCCACGTCCGAGTCGTGGGCCACCACGACCCGGATCGCCACGCGCATGATCTTGTCCTTGTGCGTCCAGTTGACGATCCTGCCGGTGATCAATTCGCGGTTGGGGACGATCATGCACTGGTTGTCGCCGTTGATGATCGTGGTGGCGCGGGTGTTGATGCGGTCGACCTTGCCGGTGGTCCCGCCGACGGAGACCGTGTCGCCGATCCGGATCGGCCGCTCCAAAAGCAGGATCAAGCCGCAGATGAAGTTGGACACGACCTCTTGCAGGCCGAAGCCCAGGCCGACGCCCAGGGCGGCCAGCAGGAAGCTGATCTGCGAGAGGTCGAAGTGGATCGCCCGGAGGGCGACGGTGACGGCCGCCGCGGCGGCGGCGTAGCGGGCCAGCGAGACGACGGCGTAGCGGACGCCGGGGTCGTCGGAGACGCGGCGGAACAGGGCGAAGGCCAGGATCGCCGGCATGAACCGCCACGAGAGGACGCCCGCGGCGATCGCCGAGAGCGAAAGCGCCAGGTCGCCCAGCACCACCGGCTCGCCGTCGGCCGCTTGCCAGGGGAGCGGCTGGCGGGCCAGGAAGCCCAGGAGCGCGGAGTCGATCCCCCAGATCCAGCCCAGCATCGCCACGGCCAGAAGGACGATCGTGACGGTGGAGATCCGCTCGACGCGGAGGCCGCGGTCGACCGGCTCGGCGAGCTTCTCGCCGGGAGCGGCGGCGGCGGCCCGCGCCCCCTGGGCGCGGGCGGTCCACGCGGCGACGACCGCGGCCCAGAACTTGTTGGCCCGAGAGTCGGCCCGCAGCCGCCAGGCGACCAGTTGGGCGACGAAGCGGTGGAGGGCCCAGGAGAACGTGAAGACCCCCAGGCTCTCCATGCCGCCGATCGCCAGCCGCGAGGCCGCGAAGCCGTAACCCCGGACGTCCAGGACCACCACGGCCAGGCCGAAGGCCACGATCAGCCGCGCGATCAACCGCGCCCGGCGGCAGATCCAGGTCACCCACGCCTCGCCCACCGCGCCGAACGACGACCGCGAGGCCGTCATCACCGTGGCGGGGGCGGCGTCCTCGGCGCCGGCGGTGGGGACGTCGGGGTTGATCCAGGTCATCAAGGGGGAGGCGGGCCGCAGGTGGTATGCCAGCGATGCCAGCACGATCAACTCGAAGGCCAGGTACAGGAACCGCGACAGGGCGGGGGCCGTCACGGCGGTCCCCTGGTGGGCGATCTCGCCGTTGGCGAAGAGGTGGATCGGCACCAGAAGGAGCATCGCCGCGACGATCAAGAAGCGTCCGGCGTGGCGGAACTGGCGGGTGACGCTCGGCGGCGTCTCCAGGTAGCGCTCGGCCCAGCCGTCGGGCTTGAAGAACCAGGCGCCCAGGGAGCGCGCGAAGAGGCCCAGGGCCAGGGCGTCGAGCACGGTGGCGGCCAGGATCCCGGTGGCCCGCGGCCACGGGCCCAGCCGGGCGGCCTGGGCGGCCGCGGCGAGGTACAGCGGCCAGGCGGCGGCCCAAAGCGCGCCCAGGAGCAACGATCGAACGGCCGGCATGACGATGAAGTCCCTTCGCGAAACCGTGGACGCAGACTTCAGCCCTGACGCACGACGGGGTTCATGTTCACGGCCGGCCCGACCGCGGCCGGCGGCGCCGAGGGCGGCAGCGCCGCCTCCAGCCGCCGTCGCAGCGCGCCTCGGATACGGAAGACCCCCATGGGCAGAAGCGCGACGACCGCCGCGGCGAGGAGGAAGCCGGGGGTCGCCGGCTTCCACTCCGAGGGCGTCGCCGCGCCGCGGACCAGCCCGGCGGCCACCCGGGCCAGCCGGCGGGCCTCGCCGGCGGCCAGGCCGACGGTCGCCGCGCCGATCGGGTCCTGATCGCGGATCCAGAAGAGATGAGTGCGGATGAAGCTGGTCTCCTCCTCCAGGATCGCCAGCCGGCGGTCGATCTCCTCCAGGGTCTCTTGCTCCCGAAGGACCAGCCGGCCCAGGGCGTCGCGGCGGCGGCCGAGCAGGTCGGAGTGCTTCTCCTCCATCGCGCGCCAAAGCGCCTTGGCCTCGTCGTGGCGGGCCGGCGGGAGGCGGTCCAGCAGGTCGTCCAGATCGATCTGATCTAAAAGCGAGTCCTCGATCTGGTTGAGCTCGACGGTCGCCAGCGCGTTGGCGTAATCGGCCAGCCGCTTGGAGACGACCGCCAGTTCCTCGCGCTCGACGCGGCGGCGCTCGGGCTGGAGCCGCTTGTAGTCGGCGTTGATGTTGAAGACGTCGACGCGGCCGGCTCGCTTCTCGTCCCCCTCGACGATCTGCTTGATCCGGGCGAAGTTGGCCGCGGCGATGGTGGCCGCCTTCTTCATGTCCTCAAGCGACGGATCGACGCCGACGGTCGCGAGTTGCTCGCTCTTGACCACCAGCGCCTCCAGGTCGAGCAGCTCGGCCTGGCGCTTGGCCTTGTAGCGGGCGATTGGGTCGCGCTCGCGGTCGGCCCTGGCCTGTTCGGTCTGGGCCTTGCGCTGGAGTTCGTGCTCCTGGGCCTCGGCGATCTTACGGAAGCGGGCCTCCATCGGCTCCAGGACGCGGCGGGCGAGCTTGGCGTGGGCGATCCAGCGCGCCCGGTCGGCGGCGGCGGCCTCGGCCGTCTTGGCGGCGCGGACGACCTTGCGCTCGGCCAGTTGCAGCCGCAGGGTCTCGAACGCGGCGTCGACGTGGAGGTCGACGCCGCGTTCGGCGGCGGCCTTGCGTTCGGCGGGAGTCCTGGCGGCGGGGGCGGAGGCCAGGGCCTCGGCGCGGGCCTTGACCGCCTCCAGGTTGGCGGCGATCTTGTCGCGGTCGGCCTTCAAGGCGGCGATCTGGGCCTTGGCGTCCTTTTCGGGGTCGGCGGGGGCGGCGGCGAGCTTCTCCTGGAAGTCGGCGACGTCCTTCCGGACCGCGGCGATGACGTCCTTCATCTGGTCTTGCGACGCCTGGTCGACCGGGCCGTCGTGGCGGAACAGGGGAGGGGCGAGGGCCTCGACGGGCTGTTTGAGCCGGGCCTCAAGATCGGCGGTCTCGGCCCTGGCGTCGGCGATCCTGCGGGCGGGGTCGGCCTCGGGCCGGGAGGCTTCGGCCAGGTCGGCGGCGAGCTTGTCGTAGTCGTCGAGCTTCTTGAGGCGGGCTTGCAGGGTGTCGGCGAGCGTCTTGTCGGCCAGTTTGCGTTCGGGGTCGGCGGTCGCCTTCTCGGCGTCGGCGTCGGCGTCGGCGAGTTCCTTGAGACGGGCGGAGGCGTCGGCGCGGATCGCCTGGACGTCCGCCGCGGCCAGCGGGCCCGAGTCGGCGGCGGCGGGTCGCGGTTGCGGCGGGGCGGCGGGCGCGACGGCCGGAGGCGGGTCGGGCTGGGACTCGGAACGACCGGGGGCCGGTTCGAGGGCGTCGGGGAGTTTGGGGAGTTCGCCGCCGCCCTGGCCGTGGACGGGCTTGGCGACCGCCTCGACGCCGGGGCCGTCGCCCGCCGGGCCGGCCGTTTGCCGCGACCCGGCGCCGCCGCCGAGAAGGCCGAACATGACGGCCGCCGCGGCCGCCGCGCGGACGTCGACGCGAGAGGGGCAACGGTCGGTTTCCGATGGCGACATCGCGCGGGGGTCCTTCCCGAATCCAGACCCGTCGGCGACGCCGATCGCTGGGGCGTCCCGCCGCGGGCCGGAGCGGGGCGTAGGTTATCCGCGGGTCGTCCGGTCGGCAAGCCGATTCGGCTCCGAGCGGCGACGCTCCCCCGCCTTGACCTGGCGGGGGGGCCTTCTATCATTTAGATGTGGAACGGCGGACGGTCTCATGGGACCGGGCTTGCCAGCGCGCGCCTTCCCGCGACTCGCCGCGGGCTGGCCCGCGACACTTCGGAACTACTTGCCGGGACGCCTTTTCGGCGTGGTGGATCGCGAATTCCAATGACGATGACGACGTCCGTCCCTCGCATCGCCCTGGCGACGTCCACGTCGGGGCCCGACCCGTCGATCGCGGGCCTGGCCCTGATCGCGGGCTTGACGGCGAGGGGCAGGCGCGTCCAGTATTTCCGCGCCCGGTCGTGCCCGACCCCCACCGAGACGGTCGCGCACGCGACCGGCATGCCGGGCCGTCACCTGGACGCCTGGTTGATGCCGCCAGACGTCTGCCTGACGCTTCTGGCCGGCGGCGTTCGCGGGGCCGACCTGGGCGTCGTCGAGGGGACCGTCGACGAGCCCGCCGCCGCGACGGCGATCGACGCCCCCTTTCTCTCGTCATTCATGGCCCCGTCGGAGGCCGTCGCGGGGGATCTGGGGCCGTTGGCGGACCTGCTGGATCTGCCGGTGGTGTCGGTGGCGCCGATCGCCGGCTTCCGGCAAGGGACGTTCCACCTGCCGCGGCCGCCGCGGGGGGCCGCGGCGGTGATCCTCGACGGCGTGGAGTCGGCCGAGGACCTGGAGCGTTGCCGACGCCTGGTTCGGATGACCAGCGGCCTGCCGGTCGTGGGGGCCGTGGATCTGCTCCCCGCCGCCCGCGCCGAGATCAAGTCGGCCCGACCCGGAACGTACCCGAGGGAGGCGGTGGAGGCCCTGGCCGCCAGCTTCCTCCGCCACGCCGACCTGGGGGCGATCGACGACCTGGCCGCCAGTCGGCCGTATCCCGACTTCATCGAACAGCCCGTCCGCCGTCGCGCGGCCGGAGCGGCCCCGTTCCGGGTGGCCTTCGCCCGCGACGAGGCGTTCGGTTGCTACTTCCCGGACACCTTCGACGCCCTCGCCGCCATGGGCGCCAAACTCGTCGAGTTCTCGCCGATGAACGACGGCTCGCTGCCGGATCGCATCGACCTGGTGATGCTCGGCTGCGGCCTGACCAACCAGTACGCGGCCCGGCTGGCGTCGAACCTCAGCATGGCGGCGGCGCTTCGGCAACACGTCTGCCGCGGCCAGCGGATCTACACCGAGGGGGGCGGCTCGGCCTACCTCGGCCGCTCGATCGTCATCGACGACGAACGCTTCGCCGGCGCGGGGATCTTCCCCATCGACGCCGAGTTCGTCCCCAACCCCCAGTCGCCGCGGCGGGTCGCGCGGCGGCTGTCGCGCGACTCCTGGCTGGGCCCTCGCGGCACCGAGGTCCGGGGCTATCGCAGCGGCCGTTGGGACCTTACCTTCACCCCCACCACGTTCGAGTGCCCCTCCTGCTCCGGACCCCTCTCCGGCGACGGCGACTTCTACTTCCGACATCACGCCGTCGGCAGCTTCGTCCATCTCCACCTGGCGGCGCTTCCCGACGTCGTCTCGGCCTTCGCCGGCCCGCACCACCCCTCGCTGGTCCGTCCCACCCCCGTCCGCCTTCCGGAGGAAGACCAGCAAGGCGACGCATGACGCGACGCGGAACGCCCGCTCAGCCGAACTTCCGAGCGGGAAGCGCCGCGGTCGCGGCGAGGAACTTCTCGTTCCAGACCCACCAGTCGGCTTCCGGCAGGACGCCGTGTACTTGCAGGCCGGGGGGCTCGACCGACGCCCAAAGAAACGGCGGGACGTCCTCGTCGTCGCCGAACCACATGGGACAGTCCCTCCGATCCCGGAACCACGCCAGGCCGCCGGGAAGCCCCTCGTAGCAGCGCTCAAGCGCCTCCCAATCGCCGACGGCGAAGCGGCCCCAGTCGAGGGCGTAGATCCGCTCGACCTCCACCATGCAGGAGACGCCGCTGACCGGCGCGGG
The DNA here is from genome assembly GCA_937907525.1 of uncultured Planctomycetales bacterium. Lineage (GTDB taxonomy): Bacteria > Planctomycetota > Planctomycetia > Isosphaerales > Isosphaeraceae > Paludisphaera. Next base: position 36,030 of record CALCIB010000160.1, read on the forward strand.
CGCCAGGTTGTCGTAGTAGGGGACGGCCATGATTCGGTTCCCGCTCAGCGCGGGCCGTCGGACTCCAGCCGGGTCTCAAGCGCCCGGACGCTCTCGCCGAGGGTTTCGCTGTAGGGCTGAAGCTTCAGGCCCCGGCGCAGGGTCTTGAGGGCCTCGCGGGGCTGATCCAGGTTGAGCTGGCACTGGGCGAGGCCGCCGATCGCGCCGACGTGGCAGGGGTTCAGGGCGAGGGTTCGCGCGCAGTCCTCGGCGCTTTCGGCGTAGCGGCCCTGCTTGAAGTAGGCGATGGCGCGCTGGTTGTGGGCCTCGGCGAACCGGGGGGCGCGGGCGATCAGCCGCGAGGCCCGCTCGACCGCCTCGTCGAGTCGTTCGATCGCCACCAGGCCGCGCACCTCCTCGAGCGCCTGGTTGTTTTCCGGGGAGTCGGCCCGGAACCAGACGACCCAAAGCGCTCGTTCGGCCATGGTGCGGACGACGGCGTCGTCGTCGCGAAGCGCCCGGCCGAGATGGGCGTTGCAGCCGTCGAAGCTCCCCATGACCCCCAGGGCCAGGACCGCGCCCCGCCTGGCCGACGCCGATGCCGAGGCGTCGAGCACCCGGCAGACCGTCGCCTCGGTGTACCGGGCCGCCACCCGGTCGCCGAAGCGCGCGAGGTCGCGGTCGCGGAGGAACTCCTCGTAATACTCGATCAGCAACGGCCCGGAATGAGGTCCCCACATGCCGGCGGCTCCCACCCTTTGACCCGGTCGCGATGGATCGCCATTCCACCCCCCCGCGCCGGCCGCCGACGCCGCGGCGACCCCGAACGCCAGCGCGATCGCGAGCCGACGCGCCCTCGAACCGAAGTCCGACGACCACTCGCGGAGGCGGGCCTTCAGGGGTGGGAGGTCGCCCATGGCGCGGCACCTCGTCGGTTCGATCGGCGGCTCCGGCTCCGGACCCGACGATCCGCGGCGGGGCGCTTGGGGCGGGCGGGGCGTGCGCGCCTGGCGACTCCTGGACGTCTCTTCCTTCAAGGCGGGGCGGGCAAGAGGGTCGCGACGCGCTTCGCGCCGCGGGCGGTTTGGCGTGTACTCGTCACCGAAGTCTACAGCGCGCCGCGCGCCCCTCCAAGCGCGGTCCCTCCCCGAACATCGATTTTCTCCACCCACCCCCGGCGCGGCCCGACCGAAAGCCCCCCCTCCCTCGACCCCGCGATCGGGATGGAGCGCTCCGCGCCGTCGGTCCCGGCGCGGCCGCGCGTGACGAGAGGCGAGCGCCGTCAAATAAAGCGATCCTGGAGCCCGCGCCGCCTCGTCGTTTTCATCGCGTTCGATCGTCGAATCCGCGCTTTGGCTAGACATTAAGATCGTAATAAGGCGGACTCGATGGAATCCTCAAGCCGTTGCTGTTGCTTTCGCGAATCATCGACGTTAGAGTGTTGTTTGAGTGCAACGTTCGGCCTGGGCGTGGGACTGTTGCATTCAGGCGTGCGATTCCGCTTGCCGAAGTGACACAATGGGCTTGGCGGGATCGTAGAATCTGGTAGAACATGGCCGGGAGGTCGAGGGCATCCAAGGGATGATTCGAGCGTTCGGTGGTCCGTCGCGACCCGTGGTCGCGGATGAAGCCGGCGGCCGAGTCGCGGCCCGTCTTCCCGACTCGGGGAGAGAAGCCCGAATTCCCTCGTCGAGAGGTCGCCTAGTCGCTGGAGACGAAGGCGGCCGGCGGTGAAGTCGCCCGCCTCGCCGGCCGGATCGTACCAGGTCGCTTTGGGATCGATTCGGTTCCGGAGTGGAGTGTCGAGCCGTCGGCGTCGGGTTCACGGAAGATAGGTGCCGCTTCGGCGCGCATGGAGTCGCCACCAATGGGTTTCATCGTTCCGCCGTCGAAGTGGGAAAGTCAGCACGCCGTGCCGATCTTCACGGCCCAGAAATTCCAGGCCGCCAACGGCGGCCGGCTTCCGAGCACGCCGATGTGGCGGATGCTGGAGTTCCGCCACGCCTTGAACGCCGCGCGATTCAATTTCTACCATCCGACCGTCGGTCGCATGATCGAGTCCCAGGCCGGCAAACCGGCCGGGCCGCCGCTGCCGCAGGTCATCGTCCCCGGATGGAAGGGGACCATGCGCGGGCCGACCCCTCCGCCGGTCGTGCCGCCGCCGATCATTCCGCCGCCGCCACTCGTCCCGCCGCCGATCGTGCCGCCGCCGCCGGTGACGCCTCCCATCCCTCCGACCAATCCCGTGAATCCGCCGACCAATCCCGTGAATCCGCCCCCCGACGGCGGCGGGGGAACCACCACGCCGCCCAACCCCCAGGAGCCCGGCGCGCCGCCGGTGCCGGAACCGTCGGCCGTCGTGTTGTTCGCCCTGGCGATCCTGGTGGCGGGAGCCGGTTTCGTTCGGTTCCGTCGCCGCTCGATCCAGACCCACCGGACGCTTGCGGTCGAGGGCCGGCGGGGGTAGATTCATGGCCGGACGGACCAGCCACGCGATCCGGCGGTGAGTCATGGCGGACCCCACGAAACCAGCGTTCGCGCCGGCCGGCCCCTGGTCGCCGGCGGCGCGGAGCGTCTTGACGGCCCTCGCGATCGGTTCGGGGTTGGCCCTCGCCGCCCTGGCCCCCTCGCGACGAGCCCAGCCCGCGCGGCCGCCGATTTTGGTCCTGGACCTCAACGTCGCGCCGGTCGAGACGCTCTCGGCCCTTCCCGGCGTCGGCCCGGCCCTGGCCGCGGAGATCGACGCCCGCCGCGCCGAGGCGCCCTTCGTCGACCTGTCCGACCTGGCCCGGCGCGCCCGGGGCGTCGGCCCCGCGACTCTCGCGCGGCTGGCCCCTCATCTCCGCGTCGGCTCGCGGGTGGCGTTCCGCGAGCCTTGACGGCCGCCCGATCATCGCGATTCGCGATCGGCCTGATTCCAGCCCCAGCGGAAGAGGTTGCGCGCGTCCAGGTAGCGGGCGTTGGTCGTCGGCGCCCCCAGGATGACCACGATCAGATGCCGCTTCCCTCGGCGGCCGCTGGCGACCAGGCAATTGCCGGCCGCGTTGGTGGTGCCGGTCTTCACGCCGTCGTAGCCCTCGATGCCCAACAGCCGGTTGGTGTTCTCCCACACGACGTTGCGCGCGTTTCCCTCGGCGTCGACCAGCGCGCAGCCGTGTTTCGACGTGGCGACGACCTTCGCCAGCACGGGGTCTTTCAAGAGGACCGCCGCCAACCGGGCCAGATCGCCGGCGCCGGCGTGGTGGTCGTCGGCGGGGAGGCCGTGGGTGTTGACGAAGTGGGTGTGGGACAGCCTCAGTTCCTCGGCCGTCGCGTTCATCGCGGCGACGAAGCGGTCGTAGGGTTCGCCCTCGCCGGGGAGTCGGCCGCCGAAATGCTCGGCGAAGGCGACGGTGGCGTCGTTGCCCGAGGGGAGCATCATCCCGTAGAGCAGTTCCTCGACGGGGACCTTCTCCCCCGCGCGGACGCCGGAGGTGGATCCGGGGGTTCGGTCGGCGCGCTCGGAGAACGTGATCGTCTCATGGAGCGCCTTGGGGTCGTTCTGGATGATTCGGCCGACGATCAGGGCGGTCATCATCTTGGTGGTGCTGGCCATGGGGAGCGGGTCGTTCTGGCGGTCGCCGGCCAGGACGGCGCCGGAGTCGCCGTCGGCGACCGCCCACGCCCTGGCCGAGACGAACGGCGGGCCGTCGATCGCGTCGGCCGGCGCCTTGACGGGCGTCTCGGCGTTGACGACCGCCGGCGGGGGAGTCTTGGACTCGGGGAGTTTCTCGTTCCCGAGCGCGTTTCGAGTCTCGGCGTCGGCGACGCCGGTGGTCTTCAGGCCCTTTTCGCGTTGGAACCGCGAGACCGCGGCGCGGGTGGCGTCGCCGTAGTCGCCATCGACGCCGAGGTCCGGCGACGGCTTGAGCTTCAGGTTCAACCGACGCTGAAGGTCCTCCACCGCCGGACTGAAGTCCCCCGGCTTGAGCGTCTCCGTCGCGTCGCGCCGGACGTCCGGAGTCTGGGCCCGCGCCGACGTCGCGAACGATGCGGGGACGACGAGCGCCAGGACCAGCGGCAAGGATGTTACGAGCGAGCGACGAGCGGGCGCGATCATGGCGGGGCTCCGAGGGGGGCGGGGTCCAACGAATCCGTTCATGGTCGCGGCTGTCGGGCCCGGCCGCAAGGTTCCGCCGAAACGTGCGGCGACGATCCCGGTTCGGCTCGTTCCACGTCGCGGCGATCCGGCGGTAAGACGCGCGTGGCGACGCCGAGGAAGTCGCCCAGCACGACGGGGATTTCGACGGATGTCGAGGAGGAGCGGATCCGGGTGCTGACGGCGGAGGAATTCGGGAAGACTTTCGGCACGGCGTCCCCGTCGCTCCGCGGACGCTCGCGCGGGGATGGACTCGCTGGCCGATTCGATCCCTCGGGGGACCGCGATCCGCTCGCTCGTCTTCGGGGACGGCCGACCCGTCGCGTGGTTCTTCGCGGGCTACTCGGGGGATTGATCGCCGACAGTCGCGGAACCCGTCCAAAACACGATCCGAAGCCCGTTCACGCGCCGTATCGCTTGGCGTGACGGCCGCCGACGAAGCTCTCGAAGACGAGTTTGCCCAGATCCTCGCACGAGCAATAGGCGGCGACGCCGTTGGAGACGCGGGCCATCTCCTGGACGAAGTTCACCAACCCCAGATAGAAGTAGTCCTCGATCAGGGCGTAGCTGGAGACCCGGATCCCCGTCGCGGCGCAGCGGCGGACCTCCGTCAGCGTGTGGGCGGCGGTCTTCTCGGAGGGCGGGTAGATCAGGACGACCTCGCGGCCTTCAAGGTGCGCGGTGGGCTCGCCGTCGGTGATGACGATGATCTGCTTGTTCCCCGCCGCCTGCCTCATGAGGTGGCTGCGCGCCAGCTTGAGCCCGGCGTGGATGTTGGTGAAGTGCTGGGGGACGCGGCCCAACGGTCGGTCCAGGTCGAACCGCAGGTGGATCCGGCTGTCGTACATGCTCACCGGCTTGGGCGCCGAGTTGAGCAGCTCGCGCTCGGTCATCGCCTTGGCGAAGGTGTAGAACCCGATCATTTGCATCGAGTCTTGCGGATACCGCGTCCTCGCCAGCGATTGAAGCGCCAGGGCGACCTTCTTGGTGGTGTAATACTTGCCGTAGCGGCCCATCGAGCCGCTCATGTCGATCAGGACGACCGTGGCGCACCGCGCCTGGAACTCGGTGTCGTGGACGACGTAGTCGTCGTGGGTCAGTCGGATCGGCACGCCGCCGCCCTGGCGGACGTAGGCGTTCTTGAGCGTCTCGCGCATGTCGACGTTGGCCAGGGGGTCGCCGTAGACGTAGGGGCGCGTGTCTTCGAGCGAGACCGTCCCCTCTCCCTTCTCCCGCGTCTCGTGACGGCCCAGGGCGTCGCGATTGAAGGTCAAAAACAGGTCTTCGAGCGACTTGCCCTGGATCTTCCGAAGCCCCCTGGGCGTGACGGTCCAGCGCCCTTCCTCGTCGCGGTCGATCAGCCCTTCCTTCCGGATCATCTCGACGACTTCCGGCAAGTCCTCGTCGTCGACGTCGTCGAGCTCGCGCAAGACGTCCTCGCCGTGTTGCATCATGAGTTCGGAGATCTTGTCGAAGACCTCGTCCGCGGACTGCGGCCGGAACTTCTGGGATCCGTCCCATTTCGAGTATTCATAATTCGGCATGATCGATCGGGCCTCGGCGCGGGACGCGGGGACTCAATGCCTGCCCCGTAAGCGGTAAAGGACGACCATCACGGTCTTCCCCGCTCGCGGGGGAAGACAGACCGCGAGGAACGCCGCCGAAACAACTTCCCGGAATGGAACCACAGAGTCACGGAGGGCACGGAGAGGAAATTGAGAATTGAAAATAAATGAATTTATAAATTCAATGATTAAAGACGGCCGGATCGCTCCTCGTTCTCTCTCTCCGTGTCCTCGGTGACTCCGTGGTTCCCTATCTTCGTCGCATGGATTCGACAAGTTGTTTCGGCGGCGTTCCAAGCGGTCAGATGAGGGGGAAGGCGGGACCAGACGCCGTCGGGCACGTCGAAAGCCCGGTCAGCCGGCTCGGGATCCCGAGGGCCTTCTTGCCCGACTCCCCCTCATCCGGCCCTGCGGGCCACCTTCCCCCGCAAGGGAGGAAGGCCGTTATTACGGTCGGGACGCCCCATGGGGCGCGCCCTCACCTCTGGTACGACGTCGCGCCCTTCCTGGTCGCCTTGTTGAGCTTGTTGTGGACGTGGAGCCCCTCCAGGATGAACTCGGCCGCGCCGGCGGCGGCGGCCAGCCTGGCGGCGGGCGAGGTCGCCCCGGGGGCCAGTTCGGCGGCGGCTTCCTGGGCGCGCTCGCGAAGGCCGGGCGCCTTGGCGATCCGGTCGAGGATCTCGCGGGAGCCGAGCATGTCGCCGGTCTCGACGGTCTTGCCGGACTCGAAGTACTGGACCAACGGGCGGAACTCGCGGGCGTCGAAGTGGAGCGTGAAGACGTTCTTGACCGCCTCGTCGACGATCCGCTGGATCAGCTTGTCCTCGTGGCCGTCCTCCTCGACCATCGTCAGCTCCAGCTTGCCGCGCGAGCTGGCCAGGGCCGAGGCCAGGTCGCCGATCCTGGGGACGACCGCCTCCTCCCCGGTCAACAGCGCCCGCCGCTCGGCGTTGGAGACGACGTTCTCCAAATTGGCGATCGACATCCGCACCGACACGCCCGACTGCTGGTTGACGTGCGGCGAGGTCCGCGCCAGCCGCGAGATCTCCTCCACCACCTCCTTGATATGGATCGGCACGATCGGTTCCGGGCCGCGGCCGCCGCGGTCGAGCCAGGCGTTCTGGTCGTTGACCGCCATGCCGATCTCGCGGGTCAGCGGGTAGTGGGTCCGCACCACCGAGCCGATGCGGTCCTTCAGCGGCGTGACGATCCTCCCGCGGTTGGTGTAGTCCTCCGGGTTGGCCGAGAAGACCATGCAAAGGTCCAGCTCCAACCGAACCGGGTAGCCGCGGATCTGGACGTCGCGCTCCTCGAGCACGTTGAACAGGCCGACCTGGATCTTGGGGGCGAGGTCGGGCAACTCGTTGATGCAGAAGATCCCCCGGTTGGTCCGCGGGATCAGGCCGTAGTGCATCGTGGCCTCGCTGGAGAGGTAACGGCCCTCGGCGTGCTTGATCATGTCGATCTCGCCGATCAGGTCGGCGATGGTGACGTCGGGGGTGGCCAGCTTCTCGTTGTAGCGGCGGTCGCGGCCGATCCACTCCACCGGCGTCTCGTCCCCCCGCTCGGCGACGATCTCGCGGGCGAAGGCGGAGACGGGGCGATAGGGGTGATCGTGGATCTCCGAGCCGGCCACGATCGGGGTCGCGTCGTCCAGAAGGTCGACCAGCCGCCGGAGCATCCGGGTCTTGGCCTGGCCGCGAAGGCCCAGAAAGAGCATGTCGTGTCGCGAGAGGATCGCGTTTTGGATCTGCGGGACGACCGTCTCCTCGTAGCCGAGGACGTCGGGGAAGAGGGACTCGCCGGCCTGGAGCTTGCGGACGAGGTTGCGCCTCATCTCCTCCTTGACCGATTCCAAGCGATGCCCGCCCTGGCGCAGTTCGCCGAGCGTCCGGGGCCGATCCGTCGCCATGACGTGATGTTCCTCTCAGGTCGCCGCGTGGGAATGCCGATCCACGAGCCGCGGGCGGCGCGCGTCCACGTTCATGCTAGGGGCCGGTCGCGCGCGAGTCAACGAAGCCGTCGCGGGCGACGTTCCAACCGGCTCGCGGGGCGCGTCGACGGGAGCCGGAATTGGAACCGCCGAGACGCCGAGGACGCCGAGACGAGGAAGACCCGAGACAACGATTGATCAAGGGATCGGGCCGTCCACCGGCTTGGTCCTTCCTTCTTTCCCTCCTCTCGGCGTCCTCGGCGTCTCGGCGGTTCCTTGAATCGGTCGTCGGGCCGGCCGTCCGCCTGGGATCGATCCGCGAAGTCAAGCGTCCTCGACGTCGAACCGATCCTCCTCGGCGTCGCGCGCGGCCGCAGGCGTTTCGCCATGGTCCGAGGGCTCGTCGGCATCGTCTCGGATCAGGCGCTTGCCGTCCGCCAATCTGGCGAACAGGTGGTAGAGGCCGGGGATGATCAGGACGCCCGCCAGCGTCCCCAGGAGCATGCCGCCGACCGCCGTGGCCCCGATCGTCCGGTTGCCGATCGCGCCCGGGCCGGTGGCGCGGACCAGCGGGATGAGGCCGGCGATGAAGGCGAACGACGTCATCAGGATCGGCCGGAACCGCATCCGGCCGGCCTCGACGGCCGCCTCGGCGATCCCCGACCCCTCGTGGCGGAGCTGTACGGCGAACTCCACGATCAGAATCGCGTTCTTGCCCAAAAGGCCGACCAGCATGACCAGACCGACCTGGGCGTAGACGTCGTTGGAGAGTCCCGAGGCGTCGAGGTACAGGAAGGAGCCGAGGATCCCCACCGGCAGCGACGCGATCACCGCCAGGGGGAGGAGGAAGCTCTCGTACTGGCCGACCAGGACCAGATACACGAAGACCACGACGGTTAGGAAGATGAAGATCGGCATGTTCCCCTTCTGGGCCTCGTCGTAGGAGAGCGCCTCCCATCCCAGGCCGAAGCCCGGCGGCAGGGTCTCGGCGGCGACCTCCTTGATCGCCTCGATCGCCTGGCCGCTGCTGTAGCCGGGCGCGGGCGCCCCCTGGACGGTGGCCGAGGCGTAGAGGTTGTAGCGGCTGATCTCGTTGAGTCCCTGGCCCTTCCTGAGCGTCATGAACGCGGAGTAGGGGACCATCTCCCCGTCCTCGCTCTTGACGAACATGTTTTGAAGGTCCGACGGGTAGCGGCGGAACTCCGGCAGGGCCTGGACGAACACCTTGTAGAACTGGCCGAAGCGGACGAACCCCTGTTCCCAGGTGCTGCCGACGGCGATCGACAGGTTGTCCATCGCCTTGGCGATCGTCACCCCCTTCTGCATGGCCGCGTCGTTGTCGATGACGATCTCGTACTGGGGGTAGTCGTCGGCGAAGAACGTGAACAACCCCTTGACCTCCTCGCGCCTGGACAACGCCTTCATGAATTCGTCCGTCACCTCGCCGAGCCGCTGGTAGTCCATCGAGTTGGTCTTGTCCAGCACGCGGGTGGAGAAGCCCCCCGCGGCCCCGAACCCCGGCACCGCGGGGGGCTCGAAGAACTCCATCTTGACGTTGGACATCGCGCGGCATTCGCGCTCCAGCCGCTCGATGATCTGTTTGGAGGTCAGCGCGCGCTGGGACCAGGGCTTGAGGTTGATCAGGCAGGTGCCGGCGTTGGACCCGCGGCCCTCGGTCAAGACCTCGAAGCCCGCCAGGGTGGAGACCGAGCGGACCCCTGGAACGGCGGCGGCGATCGCCCGCAGCTCGCTCGACTTGCTGTTGGTGTATTCCAGCGTCGACCCCGGCGGGGTCTGGAGCACGGCGTAGATCATCCCCTGGTCTTCGAGCGGGATGAAGCCCGTCGGCAGCTTCGCGCCGACGACGGCCGCGCCGTAGCAGAAGCCGCCGACCGCGGCCGCGGTCAGGAACCGGCGCGGGACCGCCCGGCGCAGGAACGCCGCGTAGCCGGCGGTCAGCTTCTCGACGCCGCGGTCGAAGATCCGCGGGAGGATCGCCAGGGGGGACAGGCTCTTGTGGTCGGAGTGGGCCCTGAGGAGCATCGCGCAGAGCACCGGCGTGAGCGTCAGCGCGATCACGCCGGAGAAGACGATGGACGCGGCCATCGTGATGCCGAACTCGCGGTAGAACGTCCCCGCCGGCCCCGGCATGAACGTCACCGGCGCGAACACCGCGGTCATCACCAGCGTGATCGCGACGATCGCGCCGCTGATCTCCGCCATCACCTCCTGGGTGGCCCGGTAGGGCGAGAGATGCTTGTCGCGCATCTTGGCGTGGACCGCCTCCACCACCACGATCGCGTTGTCGACCACGATGCCGATCGACAGCACCAGGGCGAAGAGCGTGATCAGGTTGATCGACATGCCGAACGCCTTCAGCGCGGCGAACGCCCCGATCAGCGACACCGGCACCGCCACGATCGGGATCAAGGTGGAGCGGACGTCGCCCAGGAACAGGAAGACCACCAGGGAGACCAGCGTGAACGCCTCGAAGAGGGTGTGGACCACCTGCTCGATCGACGCCTCCAGGAAGCTGGAGACGTCGTAGCTGACCTCGTAGTCCACGCCGGTGGGGAACGACGTCGCCTTCATCTCCTCGAGCTTCGCCTTGACCTCCGCGATGACGGCCGCGGCGTTGGTGCCGGGGAGTTGCTTCATGATGATGGCCGCCGACGGGCGGCCGTCGATGTCGGAGTAGATGTCGTAGTACGCCGCGCTCAGATCGACCCGCGCCACGTCCTTGAGACGGAGGATCTCCCCCGCCTCGCCGGCCCGCAGGACGATCTCCTCGTACTGCTCGGGCCGGTCGTAGCGGCCCACCCAGGTCAGGACGTACTCCTTGGTCTGCGAGCGGATCCCCGTCGCCTGGCCGAGCCGGCCGGGCGAGCCGATCATGCTCTGCTCGCCCAGGGCCTCCATGACCTCCTCGGCCGACACCTCGTAGGCCCGCATCCGGTCCAGGTCCAGCCAGATCCGCATCGCGTACTGGCGGTTGCCCAGGATCCGGGCGCTGCCGACCCCTCGGACCCGCGACAGCTCGGGGACGAGGTTGGCGAAGGCGTAGTTGAACAGGAAGTTCTGGTCGTGCCCCCCCTCGGCGCCGTACACGTTCACGTACATCAGCATGCTGGACATGTTCTGGATGACGACGATCCCCTCGCGCTCCACCAGGGGGGGGAGGCGGTTCTTCACCGTCTGGACGCGGTTCTGCACGTTCATCACCGCCACGTCCGGATTCGTCCCCGGCTCGAAGACGACCGTGATCGTCGCCTCCCCCGCGCTGGTGGCGTCGGAGAGCATGTAGCGCATGTCCGGGACGCCGTTGATCGCCTGCTCCAGGATGACCAGCACGGAGTCGACCAACACGTTGGCGCTGGCGCCGGGGTACGACACCGCCACCACCACGCTGGGAGGGGCGACGGCGGGAAACTGCGAGGTGGGCAGCGCCAGCATGGCCACCCCCCCCACGAATACGATGAGGATCGAGACGACGATCGCCAAGGCCGGTCGATGGAGGATGTTCGCGAACATGGCTTTCGGTCCTCGGGAACGCGGGGGTGTCTGGGACGCGGTCGCGCGGCCGGCATGACGATCTTTCCCCGCGAAGGTGCTCCGTCGAAAACCTGGTGATGATCGGAAGGCCAGGAACCACGGAAAACACGGAGGACACGGAACGAGGGACGAGCCCGAAAGAAAAAGCTCGGTTCTTGCTCGGTCGAAAACCTAAACACCGGATGATGACAAACATCCCTTCTCCCCTTGTGGGAGAAGGTGGCCGAAGGCCGGATGAGGGGTCGGCCGGCGTCGAATCCCGCGTCCGGCCATGACCTTGAAGTCCGGGGCTTTCGATCGCGCCCCCCTCATCCGCCCCTTCGGGGCACCTTCTCCCACAAGGGGAGAAGGGGGGAGGCGTGCTTGCTCACGGTGGTTTTCGACAAAGCACTCGGTTCTCGTTTTGGAACCCATGATTTCCGTCATCAGTGGGCGCCATCCCCTCCGGGTCCTCCGCGTCTTCCGTGGTTCCAATTTCCCGGCGCGTCGGATTTTCGACGGGACACCGCGAGGGGCGAAGACCGTGGCGGCCGTCTTTCACCACTCGTTGGACGGTCTCACTCCGCCCGATGCTTCAACTCCTCCATCACCGCGTCGGGCGACTTGTACTCGTAATCGATCGTCTCCCCGTCCTGGACCTGGCGGTTCCCCTCCAGGACGATCCTGTCGTCGCCTCCCAGTCCCTTCTCGACGACGAAGACGTCCTCCAACTCGTGCTCGACCGTGATCTCGCGTTGGCGCGCCGCGCCCCGATCGTCGAGGACGTAGACGAAGCGCCTGGCGAGGACGTCAAAGACCGCGCGCTGAGGGATGACGACGGCCGCCTTGGCGAGCCTGCTGAGCACCACCTTGCCGGTCTGGCCGTGTCGCAGGAGACGGTCGGGATTGGGGAAGTCGGCGCGGAAGGCGATGGTGCCGGTCTTGTTATTGAAGTTCGCCTCGATCGCGCCGATCGTCCCGAGGTGGTCGAACGTCCGTCCCCCCGCGAGGACGAGTTCGATCTTTTCCTCCTCGTGGCGGCTCTCGGCCGCCATGTATTCGAGATACTGGGCCTCCGGGACGTTGAAATAGACCCACATCACGCGGTTGTCGTCGAGGGTCGTCAGGACGTCTCCCTCCTTGATGAGGCTGCCGCGCTGCTGGAGTTGGCGGTCGACCAGGCCGTCGAACGGGGCCTTGATCTCCGTGAAGCCCAACTCGGCCTCCGCGAGTTCCGCCTCCGCGGCGGCCTTCGCGTGCCTGGCCTTCGACAGCAGCACTTCGTTCTCCGAGACGACCTTCCGAGCGGAGAGCATCTGGGTGTTGCTGTATTCCAGCCGCGCCAGCTCGGCCTCGGCCTTCTCGGCGTCCAGTTTCGCCTTGTAGAGGACGGGGAGGATCTCGAACATGAGGTCGCCCTCGTTCACGACCTGACCTTCCCGGACGTGGATCTCCCTCAGATACCCACCTTCCAGGGCGCGGACCTCGATGTGGCTCTGGGCGTGGATCTGGCAGACGTAGCTCTCGGTGAGGACGAGGTCCGTCACCTGGGGGGAGGTGACCACGATCTTGTGCGGCTCGTGACGGACCTCCTCCTCGGGCGCGCCGAAGTGCTCCTCGTACCTGGCTTCGAGCAGGGCCTTGAGCTTCTCCGCGCCGGCGCCGAGGTCGTCGGTGTAGGCATGAAGCGCGCTCGAATACGATGGCGGCAACAGGTCGATTCCCATCCTCGACGCCGCCACGACGGATCCGATCGCCGCCGCGACCACGATCGCCAGGGTCGCCGCGGGGCGCCGGGCCACGAAACGAAACGGGGACGTCAACGCGCGTCTCATCGTCATCAGGGCCTCCCGGGAAGGATCATGGCCGCGGCGTGGAGGGGCGCCGCCAGGATCGCGCGGGCGCGAACCTCGCGAGGGAGGTTCGCGGCCGACTCGGGATCCCGGCGTTCCATGTCCCTGCTGAAATCCAGGGGGATCGCGATGAAGACCCGCGGGTCGGATCATGAAAAGGCCCGCGCGACGATCCCCTGGACGAAACCTGTCGAGGCGCTGGAGAAAACGTCAACCGATGCGGTTCGGGTGGTCCTCGCGCGACGGGATGAAGGGCGATTCGACACGCCCGCCAAGCATGTTTTTCAAGCCGACGGTCGCAATGGAGAAGGACCCAGGGCGCGCGGCTCCGCCTCACGACGGTCGATCACGCGCGGAAGACGTCCGAGGCTGTACGTCGGAACGGGAACTGAGGGCTTGAGACGACGGAACGTCGTTCGAAGTGCAGAGAGACCAGGATCCTCTGGAGTCCGGAAAAGCCGATCCCGCTAGGAAATTTAGGGCCGCGGGCCTCGCGGGTCAAATTAAATTCGATGGGAGCGCGCTTCGCGCCGGGCCGCGCCGCGGTTGCGTTGATCCGGACTTGCACGCCGCCGTAAGATGCTGGAGTGGTTCCAGGCGACGGCTCAGGGCGAGGCGGGGGAAGGCGGGCGATGGCGACGAACGCGAACGCGAACGGCAAACCGCGGGAGAACCTTCCCGAGTTGACCGCCCGGATCGTGGCGACGTACAAGGAACGCGAGTCGATCACCCACCTCGGGCATTCCTCGCTTCCCAGCTACCGCGAGGTCGTGGAGATCCTCGGCGATCTTCGCGAGATCGTCTTCCCCGGCTTCGGCCGGCGGCAGAATCTCCACATGGGGAACGTCGCCTACCACGTCGGCGACCTGATCGACGGCCTCTACGACCGGATCCGCCACCAATTCGTCCGCGCCTTCCAGTGCCAGTGCAACGGCCGCGAACCCCTGGCCGATTCCGAGGCCAAGGCCGGCGCCTTCGCCCTCCAGTTCCTGGAGCGGATCCCGGCTTTGCGCGGGATGGCCGCGGACGACGTGAAGGCGGCCTTCGAGGGGGACCCGGCCGCCTCCAACCTGGACGAGATCGTCTTCTGCTATCCCGGCGTCGCCGCGATCACCGTCTACCGGATGGCCCACGAGGTCTACAACCTGGGCGTCCCCCTGATCCCCCGGATGATGAGCGAGTACGCCCACGGCAAGACCGGGATCGACATCCACCCCGGCGCGACCATCGGCCGCGAGTTCTTCATCGACCACGGCACAGGCGTCGTCATCGGCCAGACGACCCAGATCGGCGACCACGTCAAGATCTACCAGGGCGTCACCCTCGGCGCGTTGAGCTTCCCCCGCGACGAGACCACCGGCGACCTCGTCCGCGGCCGCAAGCGGCACCCGACGATCGAGGACCGCGTGGTGATCTACGCCAACGCCACGATTTTAGGCGGCGACACCGTGATCGGCCGCGACTCGGTCATCGGCTCCTCCGCCTGGGTGACCCGCAGCGTCGCCCCCGGCACCACCGTCACCATCGAGGCCCCCAACCTCCGCTACCGCGAGGGCGAACCCGGCGAGGCCCGCTCCCACGACGACCATCTGAACTTTCAGATCTGACGAGGTCCGACGGACCTTTTTACATCGACTCAGATGCCCATTCCGTCCCCTCTCCCACCGGGAGAGGGCAGCCGCGCAGCGGCGGGTGAGGGTCGCGGCGCTTCGGAGGGAGCGTCGGGTCGGAACGACGCAACCCCAGAACGTATCCCGAGACGCGACGACCCTCACCCGGCCCTTCGGGCCACCCTCTCCCGATGGGAGAGGGGACATCGGGCGCTACCCATCCTTCCCAAATTCCGAGTCGAGAAGTTGTGGCCATAGCCATGCGCGCGTGGGAACGCGGCGGGAGACCGCCCCGCTTGAGATCCCGGCCGATCGCCGTTATACAAGACGGTCGCTTGGAATCGTTCAAGACGGTCGCGTCCGAACACGCCTGGATCGAGGGGGCGGGACGTTGGAAGATCGAACCAGGCCGGCGGAACGCTCGCGGATTCTGACGGTCAACGGCGGCTCGTCGAGCTTGAAGTTCGCGCTGTTCGACCGCGAGCGGCCGACCTCGCGAACGGCGACGGGCCGGATCGAGCGGATCGGATCGGCGGGGGCGCGACTGGTCGCCGTCGGCGAGGACGGCGAGCGTCGTGACGAGCCGGTCGAGGCGCGGGACCAGGGGGCCGCCGCGGAGGTGCTGATCGATTGGCTGAGCCGCGGCGTCGGACTGGCCGCGGTCGCGGCGGTCGGGCACCGCGTGGTCCACGGCGGCGGCCGCTACTCCCGGCCCGAGCCGGTCACGGACGCGATGCTCGCCGAGCTGCACTGGCTGGGCCCCTACGACCCGGAACACCTCCCCGGCGAGGTCGCGCTGATCGAGGCGTTCGGGCGACTCGACCCCGCCCCTCCCCAGATCGCCTGCTTTGACACGGCGTTCCATCACGATCTGCCGCGGGTCGCCCGGATCATCCCGATCCCCAGGCGGTTCGAAGCCCTCGGCGTCCGCCGCTACGGCTTCCACGGCCTCTCGTATACATATCTGATGGAGGAGCTGGAGCGGCTCGACGGCCCCGACGCCGCGCGCGGCCGCGTGCTCCTGGCGCACCTGGGCGCCGGCGCGAGCCTGGCGGGCGTCCGCGGCGGCCGGCCGATCGAGACCACGATGGGCTTCACGCCGACCTCCGGGCTGGTCATGGCCACCCGAAGCGGCGACCTCGATCCCGGCCTGGTCCGGTTCCTGAGCCGAACCGAAGGGCTCTCGGTCGACGAATTCCACGCGATGGTCAACGGCCAGTCCGGCCTCCTGGGCGTCTCGGAGACAAGCTCCGACCTCCGCGACCTGCTGGCCCGCCAGGCCGAGGACGTCCGCGCCGCCGAGGCGGTGGAACTGTTCTGCCACCGGGTCAAGACCGGCCTGGGCGCCATGGCCGCGGCGGTCGGCGGGATCGACTTCCTGATATTCGCCGGCGGCATCGGCGAGAACTCGCCGGAAGCCCGGCGTCGGATCTGCGACGGCCTGGAATTCCTCGGCGTCACGCTCGACGACGACCGCAACGCCGTCGGCGACGGGCGGATCTCGACTGACTCTTCAGACGTTACCGTCCGGGTCGTCCGCACCGACGAGGAAGTCGTGATCGCCCGCGCCGCGGCCCGGCTCCTGGACGACCGCGCGGCCTGACGCTCCGACGAACCCCGAACCCGCCAGGAGAGGACCCGATGCCCATGGAAGCCGCGCCCGCCCCGACGACCGCTCGCGAGCCCGAGCCGCCGGCGCCCGAGTCGCTTCGCAAGATCGACGCCTACTGGCGGGCGGCCAACTACCTTTCGGTCGGGCAAATCTATCTGTTCGAAAACCCGCTGCTGCGCGAGCCCCTGAAGCTGGAGCACGTCAAACCGCGGCTTCTGGGCCACTGGGGCACGACGCCCGGCCAGAACTTCGTCTACGTCCACCTCAACCGGATCATCAAGCAGTACGACCTGGACGTGATTTACATCTCCGGCCCCGGCCACGGCGGGCCGGCGGTCGTGGCCAACACCTATCTGGAGGGGACTTACAGCGAACTGTACCCGGAAGTCTCGCGGGACGAGACGGGCTTGAGACGGCTCTTCCGCCAGTTCAGCTTCCCCGGCGGAATCCCCAGCCACGTCGCGCCTGAGATCCCCGGCTCGATCCACGAGGGGGGCGAACTGGGCTACAGCCTCAGCCACGCCTTCGGGGCCGCGTTCGACAACCCCGATTTGATCGTCGCCACGGTGGTGGGCGACGGCGAGGCCGAGACCGGCCCGCTGGCGACCTCCTGGCACTCCAACAAGTTCCTCAACCCCGTCCACGACGGCGCGGTCCTGCCGATCCTCCACCTCAACGGCTACAAGATCGCCAACCCGACGGTCCTGGCCCGCATCGGCCGCGAGGAGTTGGAGCAGTTGATGCGCGGCTGTGGCTGGGAGCCGATCTGGGTCGAGGGCCACGAGCCCGGCCCGATGCACCGCCGGATGGCCGAGGCGCTCGACGAGGCGGTCGCCGCGATCCGCCGCGTCCAGGAAAACGCCCGCCGCCGCGGCGACCTGACCAGGCCCCGATGGCCGATGATCGTCCTGAAGACCCCCAAGGGCTGGACTGGCCCGAAGGAGGTCGACGGCCTGCCGGTGGAGGGAACCTACCGAGCCCACCAGGTCCCCCTCTCCGACCCCCGCGCGCACCCCGAGCACCTGGGGCGGCTCGAAGCCTGGCTCCGAAGCTACCGCCCCGAGGAACTCTTCGATGAGCAAGGCCGGTTCCGCCCCGAACTGGCCGAGCTTGCCCCCGGGGGGGAGCGCCGGATGAGCGCCAACCCCCACGCCAACGGCGGCGTCCTCTTGCGCGCCCTGCGGATGCCCGACTTCCGCGACTTCGCCGTCGACGTCCCACGCCCCGGCGCCGCGTTCAATCAGGACACGTACACGCTGGGGGAGTTCCTTCGCGAAGTGATCGTCCGCAATCAAGATCAGCGCAATTTTCGGATCTTCGGCCCGGACGAGACGGCCTCGAACCGGCTCTCGGCCGTCTTCGAGGCGACCGCCAAGCAGTGGATGGCCGAGACCCTGCCGACCGACGACTCCCTCGCCCCCGACGGCCGGGTCGTGGAGATGCTCAGCGAACACCAGTGCGAAGGCTGGCTGGAAGGCTACCTGCTGACCGGACGCCACGGCCTGTTCAACACGTACGAGGCGTTCGTCCACATCGTCTCGTCGATGTTCAACCAGCACGCCAAATGGCTCCACGTCACCCGGGAGATCCCTTGGCGACGGCCGATCGCCTCGCTGAACATCCTCCTGGCCTCGCACGTCTGGCGGCAGGACCACAACGGCTTCACGCATCAGGATCCCGGCTTCATCGACCACGCCGTCAACAAGAAGCCGGACGTGGTGCGCGTCTATCTGCCACCGGACTCCAACACCTTGCTATCGGTCGCCGATCACTGCCTGCGGAGCCGGCACTACGTCAACATCGTCGTCGCCAGCAAGCATCCTTCGCCGCAATGGCTCGACATGGACGCGGCCGTCAAGCATTGCACGGCCGGCGTCGGCATCTGGGGGTGGGCCTCCAACGACCAGGACGGCGACCCCGACGTCGTCATGGCCTGCGCCGGGGACGTCCCCACGCTGGAGACGTTGGCCGCCGTCCAGATCCTCCGCGGCCTGATTCCGGAGTTGAAGATCCGGGTGGTCAACGTGGTGGACCTGATGCGGCTGCAACCCGAGGGCGAACACCCGCACGGCCTGAGCGATCGGGATTTCGACACCCTCTTCACCCGCGACAGGCCGATCATCTTCGCCTACCACGGCTATCCCTGGTTGATCCATCGCTTGAGCTATCGGCGCGCCAACCACCGCAACCTGCACGTTCGCGGCTACAAGGAGGAGGGGACGATCACCACCCCGTTCGACATGGCCGTGCTCAACGACCTGGACCGCTTCCACCTGGTCGCCGACGTCGTCGACCGCCTCCCCCGACTCGGAGGCCGGGCCGCCTACGTCAAGCAGGCGATGCGCGACAAGCGGATCGAGCACCGCGAATACATCGAACGCCACGGCGAGGACATGCCCGAGGTCCGCGACTGGCGGTGGTCGCCGTCGCGGTAGGGGCCGGGATCGAAATCGTGGCGCGTCATTTACGACCGTCACGGCATTGGGAGGGCGTAAACGATCTTCCCCCCTCGCGGGGGAAGACAGACCGCGCAGCGGTCAGATGAGGGGGACGACGCGCGAGACGA
>CALCIB010000161.1 GCA_937907525.1 uncultured Planctomycetales bacterium
CAGCCTTGTCCTTGGAGCACTCCGCCTTGGCGCACTCAGCCTTGTCCTTGGAGCACTCCGCCTTGGCGCACTCAGCCTTGTCCTTGGAGCATTCGGCCTTGTCCTTGGCGCACTCAGCCTTGTCCTTGGAGCACTCCGCCTTGGAGGCGCAACAGGACTTGTGGCCGTCGTCGAGGGTCGCGTGAGCCGAGGCGCCCAGGGTGAAACTGGCGGCCAGGGCCAACATGAAGAACCAGGAACCGCGAATCATGCTTACTGTCTCCTTCTCGGATTGGGAAGCCGTGACGGGTTGAGGGTTGAATCAAGGTGAGGTGACGTCGCGACGCCTCGCCCGTTAAGGATATAGGCGTCACGGGGAGGGAAATCGGCCGGGGAAGTCGATGCGAAATCGAGTCGTCGGCGCGGCCGAAAGCGATGCGCCGCGTCGGGTTCCGGGCGCGCGGGGATCGGCCGGAGCGCGGACGCGCTTCGGGGGACGCTCGACGCGGAGGGATCGACGCGAGCCTGGGAGGCTCACAAAGGCTCACATTAAAAAGCGCTGGTAAAGCAAGAGCGGCGAGGGCGTCGCGACTACCGGGTAGCGACGGTCGCGAAGGAGCGCGGCCGTCGCGATCGACAAGGCCGCGGGGGGTCCGGGAGGGAGGAAGGACGCCGAGGCGACGCCGTCGCGGGTCGGGCCCGAGGCGACGAACATCGACCGCGAATCCCCCTCGTCCCGATGCGAGGGCGACGCCGGGCCGCAACAGCCGCAATCGTCTGACGGCATGGCGCATTCGACGTCGGCCGGGGGCTCGCACGCGGGGGCCGACGCGCGATCGATCGCGCAGAACGAGAAATGCGCCAGGCGGGGATCGGCCGCCACGAGAACGGCCAGCAAGGCCGCCGTCGTCATCCAGGAACCGCGTTGGAAGCGCGCGACCTTGAACATCGTCTGATCGACACCTCGTCCGACGCAAGGAGGCGGGCGCGAGAGCGCCGTGAGAATCTTGCCGATTGCCCGGATTATAGGCGACCGTCGCTTCTCCGGCAAGGGCGGGTCGCGCGTCGGACTGGAAACGATGGGGGAAATGACGGCGACGCGGGGATTGGGGTTCCTGACGCGGCGAGGGGGTCATCTTACGCCCTCGCGACGCCCGCCTCCTCCATTTGCTCCCAGGCGGCGGCCAGGGAGCCGTCCAGGTCGATGCCGCGGCAGCCGGCCTCGATCACCGTGACCTCGAAACCGAGCCGGCGGGCGTCGAGCGCGGAGTAGGCCACGCAGAAGTCGGTGGCCAGGCCGACGAGGAACAGCCGGTTGAGCCCGCGCTCGCGGAGGTAGCCGGCAAGGCCCGTGGGGGTGGAGCGGTCGTTCTCGAAGAAGGCGGAATACGAGTCGACCTCGCGAAGGTATCCCTTGCGGATGACGAGTTCGCAATTGCAGATCTCGAGCGCCTGGTGGAATTCGGCGCCCGGTTCGTCCTGGACGCAGTGGTCGGGCCAGAGGATCTGGGGGCCGTAGGAAAGCTCGACGGTCTCGAAGGGTTTCCGTCCGGGATGCGACGAGGCGAACGAGAGGTGGTCCTCGGGGTGCCAGTCCTGGGTCAGGACGACGTGGGCGAAGCGTCTGGAGAGCTTGTTGATGACGTTCGGCAGTTCGTCGCCGCCGGGGACCGCCAGCGCCCCGCCGGGGCAGAAGTCGTTTTGGACGTCGACCACCAGCAGGACGCGGTTCTCCGTCGGCCTGGCCGAGTGGACCGCCTTGCCGGCCGTGCGCGCCGCGGGAATGAACCCCGACTTCGGTTTCGGCGGCCACGGGGTCGTCGACGACGACCGCAGGATCGCCGACGGCGACGCCTCCCCCTGTTCCGGTCGTCGCGCGGCGCGGATGTCCGCGATCAGTTCGGCGAGGGACTGGTGGCGATCGGCCTGGTCCTTGGCCATCATCCGGGCCACCAGGCGCTCGACGTCGGCCGGAACGTGTTCCGGCAAGGGGGGCGGGTTCTCGCGCTCGATGAGCCGCAGCAGGCCGAAGACCGACTCGGCCTGGAACGGGGGGCGGCCGGAGAGCATGTGGTAGAGCGTGGCCCCCAGCGCGTAGACGTCGGCCCGACTGTCGACCGCGGCGGCGTCGGCGAACTGCTCCGGCGGCATGTAGGCGGGGGTCCCCATGGCCGCGCCGGCCTGGGTGCGGGTCGCGTAGGCCATCGTGGCGTCGGCGACCGTCTCCGACGCCGCGAGGTCCGCGGCCTTGGCCAGGCCCAGATCGGCCAACTTCACCTGGCCGGAGGCGGTGAGCAGGACGTTCGCCGGCTTGACGTCGCGATGGATCATCCCCGCCTTGGTCCACGCCTCCTCAAGCGCCCCGGCGACTTCCTCGGCGATCTGAAGCGCGCGATCCACCCCCACGACCCGGCGTTCGACGATATGGGCGTCCAGACCCTGGCCGTCGACGAACTCCATGACGATGTAGTATCGGCCGTCGGACTCGCCGCAGTCGAAGACCCGCACGAGCCCCGGATGGTTGAGCCGGGCCGCCAACCGGGCCTCGCGGAGGAACCGCTCGGCGCCGCGGCCCTCGGAGACCTGCTCGGGGTTGAGGAACTTGACCGCGACGTCCAGATCCAGGTCGTGGTGCCGGCCGCGGTACACGACCCCCATGCCCCCCGCGCCGATCCGGGAGATCAGCCGGCAGCGACCGACGTCGGGGTTTTGGAGGAACGGATCGTCGGCCATCGTCGACCTCGCGAGACGGGGGACGGGTCGGGGGTGGACGAACCTCATTATAAACCATTCCGCGACGTCGCGGCGACGGCGGAAGGGCGGAGAGGGCTCGCGGCGGTCTCGGATTGCCCCGGGGCCTCGCCGCGCCCTATGATGATTGATGAGTGGGACGACGCGGCGTCATGAAATCCGCGTCACGAATCCCATCCGCGCTCGAATCCTTGTAGGGCGCGGGTCGCGCGCCGAGGGCGCGGGGCGGACCTCGTCCGATCTTCCCGACCCGATCCGTCGTATCGAGTCCGGACCGGCGCGCCGGGGCGCGGCCGGACGCGCGGAGAACGCGGGCATGCTCGACAAGCTCGGAAAAGGGATGGGCGCGGGGGTCGGGGCGTCGGCGACGTCGCTGACGGCCGGGCTGATCAGCCTGTCGATCCACGCGGCGGTCCTGGTCGGTCTGGCGTTCGCCGGGGTCCAGGGCCGGGAGACGGCGGCGGTGGAGGAGTTCTCCTCGGAGGTCGTCGAAACCGCCGAGCCCCGCGAGCTGGACCCGCTGGTCGACGACTCGACGCTTCAAGACCTGGATCAGAAGGCGGACGACGAGCCGGTGATGGAGGCGTCCGGATCGTTCGCGCCGGTGCTGGCGGCGATGAACGCGGAGGGGGCGTCGGCGGCGATCGCCGCGGCGGCCGACGACTCGTTCGAGGCGACCGACTTCGGCCGTCGCGACGTCCAGCGGGTCGTCGACTCGATCGCCCCCACCGCGGCGATGCTGGGCCAGTCGTTTTCCGTCGAGGGGAACGGGGCCGAGCACGTCGAGGGGGTGGAGGGGGCCGTCGACCGCATCGCCATGGAGATCCTCCAGCGCCTGGAGCGGGGGCGGACCCTGGTGGCCTGGGCGTTCGACGGCTCGCTGAGCTTGACCGCGGAGCGCAAGCGGCTGGCCGACCACGTCGAGACGATCTACGCCCACGTCGGCCAGCTCGACCGCGACAAGCTCGCCGCCGAGGGGGGGCTCTTGACCGCGGTCGTCGGCTACGGCCGCAACCGCAAGCTGATGACCCCCAGGCCGACCGACGACGTCGCCGCGATCCAGGCGGCCATCAAGGCCGTCCCGGCCGACGCCACCGGCGACGAGAACACCTTCGGCGCCGTCGCCGACGTCATCAATCGGCTGGGGAGGTTTAAGAACGAGGACGGCGACCCGTACAACCTGATGGTGATCGTCGTCACCGACGAGGTCGGCAGCGACCAGGAGCGGCTGGAGTCGACGATCGCCCTGGCCCGCAAGCACGACGTCCCGGTCTACGTCCTGGGTTCGCAGTCCCTCTTCGGCAAGCCCGAGCGGAAGATGGACTACTACGACCCGATCTCCAAGCACCTGTTCCGGGGGTTGGAGGTGGACGCCGGCCCCGAGAGCGCCATGATCGAGCAGATTCGGCTGCCGTTCTGGTACGGCGGCCCCCAGTACGACGAGATCGAGTCGGGGTTCGGCCCCTACGCCCTGAGCCGGCTGGCGAGCGCCACGGGGGGGATCTACTTCGTCGCCCGGCTCGACGGGAACAAGATGGGGTTCGACGCCTCGAGGATGAAGGAGTACCGCCCCGACTGGGGCCCGCTGCGGGAATACGAGGCGAACGTCAAGCGCGATCCGTTGCGGCGGGCGGTGGTCGACGCCTCGCTCATCACCCAGCAGCAGTTGCCGGGGATGCCCGCGCTTCAGTTCCCGGCGCTGGACGCCCCCAACTTCAAGGACGTGTTGCGGGACAATCAGGTGATCGCCGAGCGCACGGCCTACACCGTCGACGAGGCGCTGACGCCGATTTCGAGCGTCGCCAAGAAACGCGACCGCGAGACCTCCAGGCGCTGGCAGGCGCACTACGACCTGATCCGCGGCCGATTGCTGGCGATGAAGGTCCGCTGTTACGAGTACAATTACGCCTGCGCCCGGCTGATCAAGGAGCCGCCGCGGTTCAAGGATCCCAAGTCGAACGCCTGGCGGCTGGTCCCCGACGGCGAGATCCGCTACAGCGAGAAGGCCGCCGCCGCCGCCAGGGAGGCCGAGACGCTCTTGAAGCGGGTGGTCGACGAACATCCGGCGACCCCCTGGGCGCTTCTGGCGTCGCGGGAGCTGCAAAACCCCCTGGGCTTCAAGTGGGTCGAGGCCTACGCGCCGCCGCCGAAACCCCGCGACGAGTCGGCGGCGAACGCCCGTCGCAAGAAGAAGGCCGAGGAGTCCAAGCCGCCGGAACCGCCGAAACTGTGAATCGAGCCGGCGGGCGGTTCCCTCGGCGGCCGCGGCGCTCGATACTCTACGAGTCCCCAAGCGCGTCGTCGCGATCGTCGTCGGCCGCGGCGGGCGGGGTCGGAGGGTCCTCGCGATATGGAAAGTCGATTCTCGGCCCCATCGACGGACGACGCGACCCTGGTCGACGACCGGGACGATCGCGACTTCCAGGCCCCGCCCCCCGACGCCCAGCGCACCATGGTGGTCGAGCCGGCCGCCGACGGGGCGGCCGCGCCGACCGCCGCCGACGCGACGGCCCCGGCGGCCGAGCCCCGCATGCGGAAGCTCCAGCCGAGGCGGCGGCGACGGATCCGGCTGAAGCACGTTTTGCCGGCGTGGAGCGTCTCGCTTTTGGTCCATCTGGCGATCTTCACGGCGCTCGCGGCCTCGATCACCACCACGGCGCCGGAGGCCGGCCCCGTCGACATCGACTCGGCCCTGGGGGGGGCCGACCGCGCCCTCGAGGAGACGCCGATCCTCGACGACCCGACGGACGAACGCTCCAAGCGGCTGGAGGAGACCTTCGCCATGGCGCCGCCGGACCCCGCCGACGTCGCCGCCGACCAACGGCCCGACATCGGCAGCGTGGTCATGACCGGCGGGCCCGCCCCCTCCGCCACCCCCGACGTCCGTCCCTCCGCCCCCCGCGGCGGCGCCGAGGGCCGGTTCCTGACCGTCGCCGGCCTCAAGGGCCGCAACGTCTCCAGCTTCGCCGGCGTCCCCGCGGCGCTCGGGACCGACGTCTCCCTCGACGGCCCCGTCGGCGGCGACCCCACCTTCGACGTCGCCGGCGTCGGCGACGCCTTGAACCAGCTCAGCCGCGAGATCCTCCGCCACCTGAACGACCACAAGGTCACCGTCGTCTGGCTCTTCGACGAGTCCGCCAGCATGCGCGACGACCAGAAGACCGTCGTCGAGAACTTCGACCGCGTCTCCTCCGAGCTTTCACGCTACGTCCCCCCGGAGAAGAAGGCCGCCGCGGCCTTGAACCACGCGATCGTCGGCTTCGGCAAGGAGATGGACTTCGTCCTGGAGCGGCCCACCCCCGACGCCGACGCGATCCGACGCGCCATCACCCGGCTGAAGGTGGACGACTCCGGCGAGGAAAACACCATGCGGGCGATTCGCGAGACCGTCGCCCGCTACTCCGCCCTGGCGGGCAAGGACCGCCGGCTCCTCCTGGTCCTGGTCACCGACGAGTCGGGCGACGACGGCGAGAACGTCGAGCAGGCGATGGAGGCGCTGAAGACCACGAAGACCCCCCTCTACGTCCTCGGCCGCCAGGCGGTCTTCGGCTACCCGTTCGCGCGTTTCCGCTACGAGGACCCGGTCACCAAGGACGTCTACAACCCGGTCATCCGCCGCGGCCCGGAAACCGCCGACGTCGAATGCTTCCAGTGGGACGGCCTCTACAAGCGCTGGGACGAACAACCCTCCGGCTTCGGCTCCTGGGAGCTGGCGAGACTGGCCAAGGAGTCCGGCGGCATCTACTTCCTCCTCCCCTCCGAGGAGTTCATGCGGATGCGCCAACGCGAGAAGACGTACACCGTCGAGGTCCTCAAGGAGTACATGCCCGAGTACGTCTCCCGCGCCGCCTACGCCCAGCGCCGGGCCGCCTCCGACCTCCGCCAGACGCTCTACGCCCTGACGACCCAAACCAAGGACCTCTCCTACCGCCGCGACTTCCCCGTCGAACCCCTGGCGCAACGCCAGGCGGCGCTGGAACAGATCCCGACCGCCACCGAGCGGATCGCGGCCCTGGTGGGCGTCCAGAAGCGGCTGGAATCGCTCAAGAAGCTGCGCGACCGCGAGCCCGAGCGCCGCTGGCGCGCCCACTACGACCTGATGCTCGCCCAGACGGTCGCCTTCCAGTTGAAGTCGTTCGAGTACCGCGCCTTGATGGAGTCGCTGGCCGGGAAGCCCCGGGCGGCGACCAAGCGGTCGACGCCCGAACGAACCGTCAGCTTCGTCGTCGACCACGCCGACAAACCGCTGGCGCCGGAGTCCCAGACCGCCAAGAAGTACGCCGAGGCCCGCAAGCTGCTCAACGACGTCGTCGCCGAATACCCCGACACCCCCTGGGCCGACCTCGCCAAGTCCACCCTCGCCCGCGGCTTCGGCGTCGTCCTCAACCAGTGGGAGCACAGCCCCAAGTACGAAGAACGCGGCAAACTCGTGCCGAAGTTCTGATATGACGGCCGGCCCGCGCTCCCTCGTACTCGCGGCGCTCGCCGCCGCCTTCCTGACGCTGGGCGCCCACGGCGTCGTCGCGGGGACGTGGGGCCGGGCGGCGGTCGGCGTCGTGGAAACGTATGTCGGCGTTTCGCTCGCGGCGCTCGCCCTGGCCCACGCGCTGCAAGCGGCCGGCGCGGACGTCGGGAGCATGTCGCGACGGCCGATCGTTCGGGGGTTGCTCCTCCCTTATCGAACGGTCGGAAGGGTGGCCCTCTTTCTGATCGAGACCGTGGGACGCGAGCCGGCGCGAAGCGTCCCGGCCGACGGGATCGTCCTCGGCCGCCTGCCGTGGGAGAGGGAGCGGGACGCCTTGCGCCGCGATGGGGTCGACGCCGTCTTGTGCCTCTGCTGGGAGTTCCCCGGCCTTGCCGAGGGCGAGGGGTTGGCGACGGCCCGCGTCCCAATGCTCGACGGCGTTCCGCCCACGAGGAGACAGCTCGACGACGCCGTCGGGCGGGTCGTCCGGTGGCGGGAGGAGGGCCGCCGAGTCCTGATCCACTGCGCGCAAGGTCACGGCCGAACGGCGACCGTCGCCGCCGCCTGCCTGGTCCGTCTCGGCCTCGCCGCCGACGTCCCCGCGGCCCTGGCCGCCGTCCGCGCCGCGCGGCCGGGGGCGAGACCCTCGCGCGCCCAGGCGGCGGCGCTGGTCGAGTACGTCGCGACGATCAGCGGACGTGAGGCTTGAGATTGTCCGTCCGCGCGAATCGCGATAGGCTAGGATGAGAGTCGTTCGGGCCGAGGAGGGATCGTCCGATGAACGTGCTGCTGCCTCCGGAAGCCGAGGCGTTCGTCGCCGATCGAGTGGAAAGTGGCGCCTATCCCTCGGCCGACGCCGTGATCCTCACCGCGCTGAGGCTCTTGAAGGAGCGGGAAGAACGGTTGACCGACCTGCGCCGCGAGATCCAGAAAGGCATCGACCAGGCCGACCAGGGGCGCGTGTCTTCGTTCGATGTGACGACCCTTGAAGACGCCCGCCGCGTCGCCCGCGAACGACTCCGGGCGACCCGGCGCGGAACGGCGTGATGGCCGAATTACTCCTTGCGGACGACGCGAAATCCGATCTCGTCGAGATCTGGATGACCATCGCCGAGGCCAGGGACGAGAAAACGGCGAACCGAATGCACCGCAAGATCCTCGACGCCTGCCGCGTCAAGGCTCGCTTCCCCGAAAGCGGCCGGTCGCGCGACGACGTCCTCCCCGGCTTGCGAAGCGTCGCGGTTCGCCCCTACGTCGTCTTCTATCGCCAAGAAGGCGAGGCCGTCGTCGTCCTTCGCATTCTCCACGGCCATCGCGACGTCGACCGGATCATGGGCGAGACTTGAGCGCGCGAGCGGGAACGGGACCGTCCCATCCGCTCGGCGACCGGATCGAGCGATCCGACGCGGCGGCGCTTAGGGTCGCTCGGCCGCGGGGGCGGTCGCTCCTCGGCCCTGGCGGCGGAACGCGCCGGGGGGCATGCCGACGGCCCGGTGGAACGCGGCGCCGAGGTACTCCGCGTGTGAGTAGCCGCAGCGCGCCGCCACCTCCGACAACGTCAGGTCGGTCTCCAGAAGCAATCGCTTGGCCAGGTTCAAGCGGGCCTCGGCGATCTCGCCGTGGATGGTGCGGCCCAGCACGGCTCGGAACCGACGCTGAAGGACGCTGCGCGAGATCTCGACGTGGGCCGCCACGTCGTCCACGCCGATGTTCTCCCGCGCCCGCTCGCGGATGAAGCGGAGGGCCTTGTTGACGACCGGGTCGCCGATCTCCCGGGCGATGCAGGTCGAGCGCCGGACGGCGACCCCGACGGGGGCGACCTTCAGCCGGACCCGATCCGGCGGGCGTCGCTCCATGATCGCGTGCAAGAGCGAGGCCGCCTCGTAGCCGATCCGACGGCAATCCGGGATGACGCTGCTGAGCGAGGGGCGGGCCAGCTCGCAGGCCACAACGTCGTCGTCGACGCCCAGAACGGCCACGTCCTCCGGCACGGCGAGCCCCGCGCGACGGCAGGCGTCGAGGACCTGGACGCCCACGAAGTCGTTGCAGGCCATCACGCCCACGGGGCGGGGACGCTCCGTCAGCCACCGCGCCAGCGCCTCGGTCTCCGCCTCCCACGACGGCTGCTGGTGGCCCCACGAGACGGGCCGTTCCGACTCGTACTCCTCGCACGCGAAGCCCGCGGCGAGGGCGGCGGCGGCGAACGCCTCGCGACGCCGGATCGACCAGTCGAAGCGGTCGAAGCCGACGAAGGCGAACCGCGACAGCCCCAACTCCCGCAAATGCTCGAACCCCAGCCTCCCGATGGCCTCGTGGTCGCTCTGGACGTTGGGGACGTCGCCCTCCGGGGCCTGGTCGTCCAGGTCCACCGTGGGGACTCCCAGGTTCAAGACGACGTCCGAGAACTGCGGCGAGAGCCTCGCGATGACGCCGTCGCCGCGCCAACCCTCCAGCCACGGCGGCGCCGGATCCTGAAGCGAGCGATGCTCGAAGTAGACCGTCCAGGGGTCGCTTTCCCGGAGATATTCGGCGACGCCCCGGACCATCTCCCGGCCGTAGGCCATCGAGGTCTCCACCAGCACGGCGACGTGCGGCGCGGTCTTCCGAATCGTGGGATCGGTCATGACGACGCCCCCATGCCGAGCTTGACGGGCGACCGCTCGTCCGCGCCGACGTCGCCCCGTCGCGACGCCCGAAAACCTTATGCTTTCGACCGAAAGTCAAGCGCTCCGTCCGGGCGTCTTCGATCCGCCGTCGCCGTCGGCCGCTCGAATTCCTTATGATGTCGACCGAAAATCACGGAGCCCTCGGGTCGAACCCATATCTCTTATATTTTCGACCGAATATCACATGGCGGATTGATTGTAGGACGTTTTAAACTTCGGTTCAAGGTCTTCACCACGTCCCGCGTCGGCCTTTTCTCGAAAAGCCGACGGTCTCGCTCGCGCCGGAGGCATGCCCGTCATGAAACGAAGACAGGGATTCACGCTGATCGAGCTTCTCGTCGTCATCGCCATCATCGCGGTGCTGATCGCGCTATTGCTGCCGGCGGTGCAGGCGGCGCGCGAGGCGGCTCGGCGCTCGCAATGCGTCAACAACCTCAAGCAGTTGGGGTTGGCGGTGCAGAACTATCACTCCTCGACCAACGTCCTGCCGGCGATGGTCACGTTCCTGGGGCCCGCCTACGACCCGAAGAACGCCGGCAGTTACGGCTGGGGCTGGTGCGCGGGTTGGCCGATCGCCATCTCGGCCCAAATGGAACTGCAGCCGCTGTACAACGCTTACAATTTCAATAGACAGTCGGACGACGCCGCGAACACGACGGTGGGCTACTCGGGGGTCGCCACCCTCCTGTGTCCCTCGGAGGACCAGGCCCAGCGACCCGCCTCCCCCTGGGCGCCGTTGAGCTACCACGGAAACTGGGGGGGGCCGGGCGTCATCGACGCCTGGAACGGGACCATCGTCCCCAATCACACGGATTATCCCATGTCTTGGGGCTGGCCGCCGCAGAACAAGGCGTATTTCGGCCTCCAGTCCGTCACCGATGGAACATCCAACACGGCCCTGTTCAGTGAGAAGCTGATCGGCCTGCCCGGCAACCCGGTCGTCACCCCAGGCTCGTCCAAGGGGAAGCGAGGCTATTACAAGGTCGCCACCACGGGTTACAACCTCCCCCCCGCCACGGCCGTCACCGAGGCCATGACGTTCCTCAACGCTTGCAGATCGGCCCCGGCGACGACCAACTCGTTCAGTTCGATCGCCACCGGCCGGTACTGGACGTTGGGCTACGTCTGGCACGTCGGGAACAACGCCTACACCCACTTCAACACGCCCAACGGCCTGACCTGCATCGACTCGGCCGGCCACAGCGACGGCGACAACGGCGGCATCAACGGCATCGTCACCGCCACCAGCAACCATTCCGGCGGCGTCAACGTCGGCTTCACCGACGGCTCGGTGAAGTTCATCAAGGACTCGATCTCGGTGCCGACCTGGTGGGCCCTCGGCACCCGCAACGGCGGCGAGGTCATCAGCTCCGACTCGTACTGAGCCCCGACGAGCGCGCGGGCGCGGGACCGCTCGGTCCCGCGTCCGCGAGCGACATCCATGGAGACGCGGACCATGAAGATTGCCTCGGTTTTCGGGTGGGTGGCGGCCGCGTCGGCCGCCGGGGCCCTGTGCTTGTCGGTCCCCGGGTGCGGCGAAAGCCTGCACGACGACCCCGTGAACGCCCCCTACGTCGCCCCCGATTCTCCCGGCGAGATGAAGCCGGAACCCAAGAAGGACCGGCAAAGGCGGCAGCAGGGCGGCGTCCCACTGGATTCCTGACGACCCCGGCCCCGGTCATCGACCCGGCCCCGAGCCGGCCCTGAGCGCGTACTCGACGAACGCCTCGATCTGGCCCAGGGCCTCATCGGTCGGCTCGTGGGCCGGGCGGCCGGTCAGGGCGATCCCCGGCGGGGCGTCGAGCAAATCGGCGACCTCGCGGATTCGGTTGAGGGGCCGCCAGCGCTCGGCGCGGTCCTCGGCGCCGCCGCTGACCAGAAACGGCCGCGGCGGCATCAACGCCTGCAACTCGTGCAGGTCGCGACCGTCGGCGATCATCCTCGCATAAGCGCCCGTCCGAGGGTTCTCGGGGGTTATCAGTCCCGGCTTGCGGGTCCGGCCGGGCTCCCAGCCCAGATACCAGGGCTCCCAGTAGTTGACGTCGCGCCGCGGCTCGTCGAAGACGATCCCCGGGTCCGACCAGACGCCGCAGGCGAACCGCTCGTCCAGGCACGCGGCGAACATCGCCCACTTGCCGCCGTAGGAATGCCCCATCACGCCGACCCGATCCGGATCAACCTCCGGCAGCGCCCTCATGGCCGTCAGCGCGTTGGACGCGACATGGGCCAGGTACGCCAACGGCTGCATCGGCGGCTCCCATTCCGACGGCTTCAGCACCCGCGGGTCGAAGCCGATCGACAGGCAGACGAACCCGCGCTCCGCCAGTCGGCGGGCGAAGTCGCGATGCGGCTTGTCGCCCAGGCCGACGGCCGTCTCGGGCTCGTAGAAGACCACCAGCATCGCCGGACGCGGCCCCGAGCCGTCGGGGACCAGCAGATAGCCGGGCGTCGTCCGATCGAAGGCGACCTCCACCCGGACCTTCCGCCTGACGTAATTCCCCACCCGCTCCTCGCCCAACGTCTCGAACCCGGGGTTTTCGATCAACGGCCGCGAGCCGATCCGGCCCCGCCAGTCGTCGAGAATCTCGCGACGGCGCTCGGACCACTCGGCCGGGGTCCTGGCGACGCGACCGTCGGCGAACGTCAACGGAGATCGATACGATCCCACGTCCCCGACCAACTCCGCGGGGGGATGGAAGGCGTCGGCGATCGCCGCGGGAGGCGCCTCCTGGGCGCGAACCGCGGCCGTCGCGAACATCAGCGCGGACATGACGAATCTCGGTATGTTCATTCGGCGAACCTCCGAATCAGGGCCCCCGGCAGGCCGATGTCGGCGACGGCGACGTCGCCCGTGTAGTCCGACGCGCCGGGGGCGTCGAAGCCGAGCTTGCGCGCGGCGAAGGTGACGGTGGCCCGGGCGCGGACGGCGACGCCCAACGGCTCGCCCGAGTCGGCGTCCAGGCCCGAGGGAAGGTCCAGGGCGAGGATCGGCTTGCCCGAGCGGTTCATCGTCTCGATCGCGGCCTTGAGCGGTCCCTCCACCGGGCGGGTCAACCCGGTGCCGAGCAGGGCGTCGACCAGCCAGTCGGCCGCGGCGATCCGGGCGTCGAGCCCGTCGGCCGAGGGGTCGGCGCGTTGGGGGACGCCGGAGCGCGTGAGGATCTCCCACTGGGCGCGGGCGTCGCCGCGGAGCTTGTCGGGGTCGGCGATCCAGACGACCGTGACGTCCCAGCCCAGGGCGTCCAGGCGACGGGCGACGACGCCGCCGTCGCCGCCGTTGTTCCCCGGCCCGCAGAGGACCAGGACCCGCGGCGACGTCCCGCCGGCCAGTTCGACCAGCCGGTCGGCCGCGCCCCGGCCGGCGTTCTCCATCAAGACGAGCGTGGGCAGGGCGAACTCGTCGGCGGCCAGGACGTCCAGGCTTCGGACCTCCTCGCGAGAGAGTGGGCGGCATTCGGGTCGATCGGGCATGGGCGGCCTCCGTTGACAGGGCTCGCGAACCCTTCGAAACTACTGGAGTCGTCCCCGCCGCGAAACCAAGGAGTCCGCGCCGTGCCCCTGTACGAATACCGCTGCGAGCCCTGCGACCACGTCTTCGAGGCCCTGGTCCGCGACGCCGCCGACGTCGTCCGCTGCCCGAAGTGCGACGACGCGAAGGTCGTCAAGCAGTTCAGCGTCCCCGCGCCCTCCCCCACCGGCACCCTCGGCTATCTCCCCGTCGCGTCCTCCGCCTGCTGTCGCGGCGAGTCCGACGCCGGCGGCTGCGGCTGCGCGATGAATTGACGGATCGCCCGGCGAACCGTGGCGAGACGAACCCCGTCCGCGTCCGCGGAGGCCCCGCGGTCGTCGGCCGGATCGTCGCAAGTCGTTGTCAGCCAACGAAAAAAGCCTCGCCGGGATAGCGAGGCTTAGGAGCGGGCGAGGGGATTCGAACCCCTGACGTCCAGCTTGGGAAGCTGGCATTCTACCACTGAATTACGCCCGCCGATGGGGCGATCCGAAGACCGTCCCCTTGGATTTCGTTCGTCATCATAACCGCCGACGGCGGTCAAGGCAATGGCGCGGCGGCCGAACCGCGACGGATCGCAACGGATCCGCGAGGGCCGGGGGGCGGAAGCGACGAACTCGAATTGCCCGGACGGGGACGACGTGGTAAGAGAAAGGCCCTTCGGCGCTCTGGCGGCCATGACTCGACAGTCGCTAAAGCATGGATGCTCGCCGGGGTCCTGTCTCTTGGGCGCGGGTCGTCATGAAGAATTTCGTCCGGTTGGTGAAGACCGCCTGGCCTTATCGCCTTCGGTTCGGCGTCTCGATCGCCTGCGCCCTCATGGTCGCGCTCCTTTCCGTCATGGAGCTGGGCGCCGTCCTGCCGGTGCTGAAGATCCTCATCAACAACGACAATCCCCAGCGCTGGATTTCCACCAAGATCGACTCGATCGACGAGAACCTCGACCAGCTCGCCGCCCAAGGCGAGGAACTGGAACGAGTCGCGCGGGCCTTCGCGGCCGGGGGGACCGTCGCGTCGCCGCTGGCCGCGCGCTTCGGCGAGTTGGAGGCCCAAAAGGCCGAGATCCGCGACGAGTTGGACGACCGCCGCCGCAAGGTCGACCTCCCCGACCAACCGGGCGCCTCCTCGCAATATCTCGCCCACGAGACCGCCGAGATCCAGCGACTCCAGCGCGCCGAGCGGATCGCCGAGGCCCGCTGGGAGGAACTCAGCCGCGGCGGCCGCTGGCTCCACGAAGGCGACCGCCGCGCCCTCGACCGTCGGCTGGCCGAAATCGACGGTCGCCGCGACTCCGAGGTCCGGTGGCGGGCCCGCTACGTGCGGATCAAGCCCATCGTCTACGAATACTTCCCCTCCGACCAGTTCCAGGCCCTCTGCGCCCTGATGGGGCTGGTGCTGGTCGGCGTCATGGTCAAGGGGCTGTTCACCTTCAGCCAGGAAGTCCTGGTCGCCGACGTGATGCACCACACGCTGTTCGACCTCCGCAACCGCTTCTTCCGGCGCACCACCAATCTCGACCTGGCCAGCTTCTCCGAACAGGGATCCTCCGAGTTGATGGCCCGCTTCACGAGCGACATGGACTCCTTCGCCCAGGGGCTCAACACGATCCTCAGCAAGCTGATCCGCGAGCCCCTGCGCGTCGTGATCGGCCTCTCCTTCGCGTTCTGGTTCAACTGGCGGCTGACCTGCCTGACCCTGGTCGTCGTGCCGATCTCCGCCTACGCCACCTATCGCGTCGGCCGGATGATGAAGCGGGCCGTGCGACGTTCGCTGGAGAGCATGTCGTCGATCTACAAGATCCTTCAGGAGACCTTCCAGGGGATCCGGGTCGTCAAGGCCTTCGGCACGGAGCGGATCGAGCGCCGGCGGTTCTTCCTGGAGGCGAAGAATTTCTACAGGAAGGCCATCCGGGTCGCCATGATCGACTCGATGTCCGACCCGGTGCTGGAGATGCTCACCCTGGTGACGGTGGCGATCGCGCTTTTGTCCGGGTCGTACCTGGTCCTCAAGCAGTCGATCTTCCTGGAGCTGGGGCCGTTCAAGTTGCAACTGGCCTCCGAGGTGATGGCGATCGAGGATCTTCTGACGCTCTACGCGATCATGGCGGGGGTCTCCGACCCGATCCGGAAGCTCTCCAACGTCCACTCGAAGATCCAGCGCGCCGCGGCGGCCTCGGATCGGATTTGCGCCTTGATGGACCGCGAGCCGCGGGTGGTCGAGCAGGCCGGCGCGATCGAGCGGCCGATCCACCGGCGGACGATCGAATTCGACTCGGTCTGTTTCTCCTACCCAGGCCGCGAGCCGCTGTTGAAGGGGGTCGACCTGACCGTCCGCCACGGCGAGACGATCGCGCTCGTGGGCCCCAACGGCTGCGGCAAGTCGACCTTGATGAGCCTCTTGCCGCGGTTCTGGGACGTCGACTCGGGCGCGATCCGGATCGACGGCGTGGACGTCCGCGAAATGCGCGGGCGGGGCCTGCGGCGATTGATCGGCGTGGTGCCCCAGGAGACGATCCTGTTTCAGGACACGATCGCGAAAAACATCGCCTACGGCGTCCCCTCCGCCGGCCGCGACGCGGTGATCGAGGCGGCCAGGCGATCCTACGCGCACCAGTTCATCGTCACCCTCCCCGACGGCTACGACACCATCATCGGCGAGCGCGGCCACGGCCTCTCCGGCGGCCAACGCCAGCGGATCGCGCTGGCGCGGGCGATGCTTCGCGACCCGTCGATCCTGATCCTCGACGAGGCGACCAGCGCCGTGGACATCCAGGACGAGGCGTTGATCCGCAAGGCGATCGAGGAGTTCTCGCGCGGGCGGACGACGTTCCTGATCTCGCACAGCATGGGCGCGATCCAGTTCGCCGACCGCATCGTCCTGATCGACGCCGGCAAGGTCGCCGCCGTCGGCACCGACGCCGAGCTGATGCGCGCCAGCCCCCTCTACCGCCGCCTCCACGACATCCACTACCACCGCGAAAGCGCCTGATGGAGAAGGCTCCCGCGGAATCATCCGCGCCGGGCCGGCGCCCCCTTGCCTCGTGAACCCGCGGCCGATATCATGTGTCCTAAGCTCAGTCGGACGCACCCGTAGCTCAATTGGATAGAGCATCGGTCTACGGAACCGAAGGTTAGAGGTTCGAATCCTCTCGGGTGTACTGCCACTTCTCGGGAACGGGGCCGCCCCTCCCGGAATTCGATCGCGACGAGGGCGGCGGATTCATGACGAATCGCGTCATCGCCGTCGGCGACGTCCACGGCTGCTCGAAGGCGCTCGCCGTGCTCATCGACGCCGTCAGGCCGCGCGCGGGGGATATCGTCGTCAC
The DNA here is from genome assembly GCA_937907525.1 of uncultured Planctomycetales bacterium. Taxonomy (GTDB): domain Bacteria; phylum Planctomycetota; class Planctomycetia; order Isosphaerales; family Isosphaeraceae; genus Paludisphaera. Next base: position 16,695 of record CALCIB010000161.1, read on the forward strand.
TCTCGGCGATTACATCAATCGCGGGCCGGACTCCAGGGGCGTGCTCGATCTGCTGATCGACCTGGGCCGGCGCTGCCGGCTGGTCCCCATTCTGGGGAACCACGACCAGATGCTCCTGGACGTCCGCTCGGGCAAACATCCGATCTTCTGGCTGTTCGATATGGGAGGCGCGGCGACGCTTGACTCCTACGGCCCCGGTCGAAACCTGGACCTTATCCCGGACGAGCATTACGAGTTCCTGGAAAACTGCCTCGACTATTACGAGACCGAATCTCATATCTTCACCCACGCTAACTATTTTCCCGACATCCCGATGGCCGAGCAGCACGCCGGGACGTTGCGGTGGGAGTCGTTGCGGGCCATGACGCCAGGACCGCACGAGTCGGGCAGGACGGTCGTCGTCGGCCACACGGCGCAAAAAAGCGGCGAGGTCCTGGATCTGGGCCACCTGGTCTGCATCGACACCTACTGCTTCGGCGGCGGCTGGCTGACGGCGTATGAGGCGAGGACCGGCGAGACCTGGCAAGTCGACCGGGAGGGAAGGACGCGCGAGCGCCGCTCGTGAACCGCTGGATGCCGCCGAACTTTCAGTGGTTCGGGCGAGGCGCCGCGCCGGAACGGATCCCACGGGGATTCACGAGGCTTTCCCCCCGGCCGTTCGCGCCTGGACCTTCGTCGCGGTCTCGCTCGACGGGTCGAGCGCTCCGCGACCCGACGCTCCAATCCCGAGGCATGCCGTCAATGGCCGACGTCGTCATCGCGAACCCCGCCCCCGTTCGAGCGCGGACGTCGGGCGAGGCGCGGACGTCCGTGCCCCCCCCGCGGCGGCGCCGCGCCAGGCGTTCACGTCCCCGCGCGCGAAGTCCTCGCGGCGCGCGCGGCCCCGCCGAGGACCGCGATCCCGCCGAGCGCGGCCAGAATGAGGGATGAGGGTTCGGGGACGGCCGCCAGCGACCGCGTCAACTCGTCATAACCGGCGATCGGTCGGCCGTCAGGATCGTCCAGGGTCAGCGTGTCCGGCTCGAAGGCGAAGCTCGGCGGGCCCGTCAGGGCCGACGTGTCGATCGTGATCAGGGCGAGCAGGTCGTTCGCCCCGGCGATCGTGTCGACCCCGGCCGCGGCGAAGTCGGTCAGCGTCACCCGGACTTCGGCGCCGGCGACGTTCACGCCCGCGAAGAAGAGCGACGAGTCGCCGAAGACGTAGCCCGCGGCGGGGGGCTCCACGGCGATTTGGGACTCGTCGGTCAGCCCGCCGGCTCGAATGACGACCTCGACGTTGTAGACGGCCAGATCGGTCGCGCCGACGAGCTTCACGCCGTAGACGTCGCTCGTCCCGGAGCTTGCGATCAGTTCGGTCGAGAGGACCAGGCCCGCCGAGGCGGGGCCGGCTCCGACGAGGGTCATGAGCAGGGCAATCGAAAAAAAGCGAGCCATGAGTGGAAACCACCTTTTGGTTTATGGTTCTTGAATCGGCTCGCCGCGGGGGCGGGCCTTGGTCGGAGGAGACGGATCGTTCGGGCGTCGCGATTCGGACGCGGGTCGGCGTCACCCGCCGAAGCCTCCTTTCCGCCGCTTGGGACGAGGAAGCCACCACGATCCGTCGTCGGCCGTCGGATCGAACAAGTCCCACGGGCTCGGCTCGCCGCGGATCGCGTCGACGACCGCCGCGCCGGGCCGTTCCGGCTCGACGGCCGACGCGGGAGGGCCGGGCCTCGCCGCGAGGGCCGGCCGATCGATCGGCGCGAGACGGCGCGGCGCCGCGCCGGGGGCCGAACGCCTGGGAAACCAGGGCGTCGCCCGCGACGGCGGGAGCGGCGCGGCGGCCGGCTCGACCGTCGTGGGCCGACGCCCCTCGACGGCCAGATTCGCGGGGCCGAACGAGAGAGGGACCCCCGCCCAGCCCGCGCCCGATCCCGATCGCGATCCCGATCCCGCCGAGCCGCCCGCCTGGATCGAGGCGGCCCCGGCCCACGAGGTCGGCGGCGTCGCCAGCGTCGCGGCGACGTCGAGCCGGGAGTACCAGCGGAGGGTGTTGGCGACGTTGTCGTCCTCGTCGTCGCCGTCGAAGACGCGCGTCCCCGTCCGGCGGAGGGCTTCCAGGATCGCCTGGGGGCTGGACGGCAATCCCAGCCGGTCGGCGGCCTCGCGCAGGAGCACCGCGGCGCCGGCGACCAGCGGCGTCGCCATCGACGTGCCGTTGCGGACGATCAGCCGGCCGTCCAGGCCCAGGCCGAGGACGTCGGCACCGGGGGCCAGGAGGTCCAGGCCCTCGCCGCGCTGGCTGAACGACGCGATCCGGTCGGCGCCGGTGGCATGGTCCCGCGCGCCGGTCGACCAGCTCGCCGATCCGGCGTCGCCGTCCCAGACGGCGCCGACCGCCGCCACCGACGGGCTCGCCGCCAGAATGCTCAGGCCCTCGGCCGCGTCGCTCGGGCCGTAGCCGTTCCCCGCCGCCGCCGCGACGAACACCCCGGCGTCGACCAGCGCCCGGTAGAGGCCCTCCAGCGAGTCGAGGCTCGTCCCCTTGGGGACGTCGCCGCCGCCGAAGGAGAGGTTGACCGCGACGATGTTGTACCGCTGGCGGTTGTCGAGCACCCACTGGAGCGCCTGCTCGATCGCGCCGAGGCCGGCCGTCGTCGACGCGCCGCTGGTGATCTTCAGCGCGACGAGGTTCGCCGCCGAGGCGACGCCGGGGACGTAGGGGTTGTCGCCGGCGATCAGGCCCGCGACGTGGGTGCCGTGGCCCGCCGCGTCCATCGGGTCGGCGTCGCCGTCGCCGAAGTCCGGGCCCAGGATGATCCGGCCGGCGAACTCGGGCAGGTTGTAGTTGATCCCGGTGTCGATGACCGCCACCGCGTAGCCGGCGCCGCGATAATCGGTGTCGGCGCGGACGCGGTCCAGACCGATCATGTCGAGATAGGCGTCGTACTCGAAGACCGCCAGGTCCAGCAGGTAGCGCGAGCCGTTGGCTCCGGCCTGGAAGTCGGCCCCGCCCTCGATTCTGACGTAGTACCGTCGTCCGGCCACGACCGCGACGTCCACCGTCCCGACGGCCGCGGCCTCGCGCTGGAGCGTGGCGGAGCCGCCCGCCGACGCCTCGTAGACCGTCACCCGCGGCGCCTGGGCCGTGGCGGCGGCGGCCAGCGCCGCGGCGACTCGTAGCGTGCCGCCGGCCGAGGCGTCCACGAGGAACCAGTCCACGTCGGCGGCCGCGTTCAGGAGGGCCGTCAGGGACGACGTCCAGGAGCGGATCGTCGTCCCGTTGGGCGCGAGGGCGGTTCGATAGGCCGCCTCGAAGGCGTCGGGGAGGTCGGCGAGGGGCTCGGCGTCGATCCGGCCGCTCGGGACGTCGTCCGCGGGGGAGCCGCCCCCGCCGTCGAGGCCGGCGCCGGAGGTCGTGGGCGGGACGATCGCGCGGCCGCCGTTGTTGGCGACGATCAGCCGGTCGAGGACGCCGACGTAGCCGTCGCGGTCGAGGTCGGCGTTCGGGTTCCACTTGGGATAGCCGGGCCGGGCGCCGAGAGCGGCGTTGACCAGGGCCATGTCGGATCCGGCCGGGTCGGTCCCCGTCTTGACCGTCACGCCGTCGCCGTTGGCGTCGCCCGACAGGCGGTGGAACGAGAGGACGTAGGCGCCGCCGGGCGTCCCGCCGCCGTCGCCGTCGAGCGCGTTGCCGGCGTCGTCGAGGATCGCCGCGGCGTCGAACCGCCAGACGTAAAAGCCGTCGTCGAGCGAGGTCTTGCCCCCCGCGAAGCGGTCCAGCGACCAGGTCAGCCGACGGGCCGCGGCGTCGTATCGGAACTGGTCGGCCGTCAGGGCGACGACTTGATCGGCGTCGCCGTCGGCCTTCGCGCCGAGGTTCGTCAAAGTGACCGCCTGGAGGATCGACCCGTCGGCGATCAGCGATTGGAGGTTCACGGCCTCGCTGAAGGTCCACTCGAAGCGGTCGACGAACGACCGCTGCGTCATCCCGCCCTGGATGACCGCCGCGGCCACCGTGGGCGGAGCGAGTTCGGGGATCGTCGTCTGGGCGTCGGGAACGCCAGGCGCGGCCTCGACGTTGCCGGCGTGGTCCGTCGCCACGCTGTGGAAGGCGTAGGAGTGATTTTGGGCGCCGTGGTAAACGGCCGAGGTCGTCGTCGCGTTCGCGAGCCAGACTTCGAAGGCGCCGCCGTCGACCGAGACGAAGACGTCGTACGACGCGATGCCGGAGCCGCCCTCCTCGTCTTGCCCCGACCATTCGACGAGGAACGACTCGGCGCGGGTGACGGCCGCCAGGGGAAGGACGGCGCTGGTCGGCGGCGCGACGTCGGTGACGGTCGCGTTCACGGTCGTGACGGCGTCGGGAGTCGCCGGCGCGTCCTCGCGGTTGCCGGCGTGATCCGTCGCCACCGAGTAGAAGGCGTGGGAGTGGCCGTCGGCGCCCGTGAAGGTGGCGGAGGTGGCCGTCGTGTTCGCCAGCCAGACGGTGAAGGCGCCTCCGTCGACCGAGACGAAGACGTCATACGACGCGATCCCGGAGCCGCCTGGCTCGTCCCGGCCGGACCACTGGACCAGGAACGAAAGGGTTTCCGTGACCGCCGGCAGCGGGTCGACGGCGCTGGTGGGGGGGGTGACGTCCGAGCCCCCCTCGACGGCGATCGTGGCGTCGGGGCCGGCGGGCGCGTCCTCGACGTTGCCGGCGTTGTCGCGGGCGATGGAGAAGAAGGAATAGGTCCGGCCCGGCTGGCCGACGAATTCGGCCTGGGTGTAGGAGACTCGCTCCAGCCACGGCAGGAACGGCCCGCCGTCGGTCGAGACGTAAATCGTGAAATCGGCCAGCCCCGAGCCGGCGGGGTCGAGGCCGGACCAGCTCACCTGGAAGACGCCGTCGTCGTCGGTCGCCGGCAGCGGGTCGACCGCGCTGGTGGGCCGGTCGGCGTCGATCGTGTTGAAGACCGCCGGAGTGTCGATCGGCGGGTTGACGTCGAAGACGATCGTCGCCAAGGCGTCGACGACGTCGCCGGTCTGGACGGCGGCGTTGGGCCTCACGGAGTAGCTGACGAACCCCTGGCCCTCCACGCCATCGATGTTGGGCGGCAGGAGGCCGAGGCTGGCGTCGACGGGGACGTCGCCGGCGGCCGGGTCGATCGCGGTGAACTCCCAGTACGCCTCGCCGGTGGCGACGTTGATCCCCGCGACCACGTCGACGTAGACCCCCAGCGTGTCCCGCAGGTCGAGCCGATCCGAATAGAAGGCGCGATTGTCCGGAACATGAACGACGACCGAGCCGAAGCCGAAGTCGCCCAGCCGGAACGACCGGCCGTCCAGGTCGTCGTCGAGCGTCTGGGTGATTCGGACACTCTGGGCCGGGGCCGTGGCGAGTTCGGGGTCGTTCTCGAAGAGGACCGTGTACGGCAGGCCGCGGTCGGCGGCGACCCATCGCTCCTCGCCGAAGCCGTCGGGGCCGAGGACGTCGTTGGGGTCTTGGGAACCGCAATCACCGGCACCCGCGCCGCCGTCCCTTCCGCACTTTTCAAGGCACTCCCGTAACCACTTGCGGAACCCGTCCGGATCATTGCACTTGTCCGGCGGCGTTCCACAGTCCGGGCAGTTCGTATCGACCGAGAACGTGCTCGTGAGCGGATCGACGTCGAAGGTGATGTTGAACGGTTTGTCCCACGTGAGGCCGGAAGTCTCAAGCCTCGCGTAATCGTCGAGGTAGCCAAAAATAGTGTTGCCTGGGACGAAATCCACCGCGTCGCCCACGCGGAACGTCCAGTTCGTCGTGACTTTCGCGGTCGTCGAACACGGGTTGAGAACGACGGTAATCGTGCCCGTCAAGGTCCGCGAATCGGAGATCTTCGTCGGGCTGGCGCTTCCCGCCTCCCCCCAAGCTCCCACTCCCCCGGCGAGGATGTCCGGCACCCCCAGCGGCAGGCCGCCGTGGCCAAAGATGTATACACCGTATTTCCATAAATTGTGTGGATTCTGACCATCATCCGCGTCGCTCACCTGGAAGTAATACTTGTCCGCCCCGAGATCGATAAGCTCCTGGATCGTGTACGTCTTCGATTGGCCATCGCAAGGCAACTCGTCCCGCCACTCGGGATCGAGTTGAATGACCCGCATCGCCTCCTCAAGCGCCTCCTCGAAGCCGTCCTGCGAAGCCTCTCGGAATTCGTCGCCAGCGGTGGTTCTGGACGGGATGGTTGATGCCGCGTTGGGGCCGAGGCTGTCGAAGTACGCGCGGTAGTAGCTCATCGCGTACTTGTCGCCACCCGTCGCCGCGTCCACGACTCTCATCGTCCATTGCCTGTCGTGGTACCAGAGATTGAACAATTCCATCTTGTTCGTGGTCGATCCGGGCGCGGCATTGTATTTCGCCCAACTCAGGGCGAGCGTCACGTCCGGAGCGACGCCGTATCGCGTATAGGCTCTCTGAAGTTGGTTGTATTGTTCCACGAACCAAGAGGGGATTTCCAAGTCCATCCCCTCGACCCCGCGCGTCAGTACGATCGTCGGAAGGACCAAATCCTCGCCCGCCGCGACGGTGATTCCGGGGACGATGAGGGGAGAGACGCCGGCGTGGCCGACCAGCAAGTCGTAGGTCCCGGCCGCGAGGCCGCCGATGACGAACGCGGCGCCGTCGAGCCGGGCCGGGCTGAAAAGGAGATCGGCGGGGGACGACGAAAGGACTTGAACGTAATAGTCCGTCGCGGATCCTCCGTCGTCGAATCTCACGTCGCCCAGGATTCGGGACTCGCGGCCCGGCGCGACGTCCAGTTCGGTCACGCCGCCGACGGAGACGAGCGCGACCGATCGCGAGACCGGGGCGAGGCCGGGGATCTGAACCACGATCTGGAACGTTCCAACCGGCAGGTCCAGATAGGTCGCGTCTCCGTTCGCGTCCGGAGTGGCGTACGCCACCGATCGGCCGTCTCGCAGCAGTACGACGAGCGCGCCGGACTCCGCGCCCGGTTCGACGTCGTGAACGTGGACGACCAGCGAGGACGTCCCGCCGATGGGGATCTCCACCCCGTCGACGGCTTCGCCGGCGCGGACATCGACGGCGCCCGGTAACGCTTGCTCCACCACGCCTTGCAGCACCGAGACCGTGTAAGAGCCCGGTTCCAGCCAGGGCAGGATGAAGGAGCCGTCCTGGAAACTGACGGCCGACCGCGTCTCGCCCGTTTCCTGATGTCGCGCGAGGACGCGCAGGCCGCCGAGTTCCGTGGCTCCCTCCTCCGGGACCAGGCGGCCGCGAATGGCGCCGCTTATCTCGCCGCCGGCGATGCTCGCCATCACGCCGAGGACGTCGCTGATCTCCGGCGTCCGGCCCAAGGTGTCGCCGAGCAGGTTGAGGCCCCGGACGTAGGACTCCAAAAAGGCCTGAGTCGAACTCCAGGCCGTTTGCTTGAGGCGGTCGATCACGAGGCTGAACTGGACGTCGTCGAGCCCCCGCCGTGGCGTGAGGCGGGCGAGCTCGTCCAGGTCCAGCGGGTCCGTCGAATCGCCGAAGACCCGGTCCACGAAGAAAAGCGCCGTCTCGCCGTCGGGCACGTCCTGGCGCATCCTCGGAATGCTCAAGAACGTGATCGTGCGTCCCTGGCCCGGCATCAGCACGCCGGGAGGTCCGTCGCCGGCGACGGACCCGAGGAACGTAATCGTCTTCATCGTGAGGTCCTGGGACGCGGCGGCCAGGTCCGTGGCGAACGGCTCGTTGCTCTCGAGACGGATGATGGGGACCGGGGCGTCGTTGATCCCTTCGTTGTACCAACTCACCGTAAACGGGAAATAGGCGAACGGCTCATGGAACACCCGTCGGAACGACTCCACCGCGGAAACCGTGGGCGCGTTCGTCCACGAGCCCCCGTTCACGACTTCGAACCCATCCTCGACGACCGCGCGGCCGCCCGTTGAATTCTCGACCACGACGCCGTAACGCCCCGGAGTCGCCGTCCTCAAATCGAACGTGGCGTAAATCAGCGTGGAATTCACATAGTAACAAGTATCGGCGGGGACGACCTCGCCGCCGGGGCCGCGGAGCGCGGCCGTCGTCGCGCGGTCGAACTTCGCGCCGTGGATCTCGATGGTGCGGTTGCCGGCCGTTCCGCCGCGGCCGTAGTCGAGGTCGAAGACGGTGAAGTTGATGATCGACGCCTCGATCCGGTACGGGTTGGCGCCGCCCCCAGAGGCGTTGGCGTAGGCCAGAATGTAATATGTTCCGCCCTCGGTGGAGGGGACCACCACGCGCTGCGAACTCTCGAAGGGATTCGACGCGACGAAGTCGTGGCGGGCCCGCGTGGGGATCTCTCCAAAGCTCACGTACACCTCGTTGGACGCCGTCGGCGACGCGCCGTCGAGGTAGACCATCAGCGTTTCGCCGGCCGGGACGTTGTCGACGCGGTAGTAGACGGCCCGGCCCTGGGGCAGCGCGCCCGAGCGGGACTCGCCCAGGGGGAGCGACTCGACGTCGACGTCCACCCGGTCGATCGTCGCGGCGACGTTGTTCGCCTCGTCGCTCTCAGCGACGTGGTTGCGGATGTCGGAGCGGACGATGACGTGGTAGTCGCCGGGGACGACGCCCGGCGGCGGGGCGGTCGCCGTGACGGTGTAGCTCTGGCCGCCGGGGAGGTCGCCGACGCGCTCGACCCGCGCGAAAAGCGCGTCGCCGACGTCCCACGTTTCATCGGCCGAGACGTAGACCGAGTCGAACCAGCGGCCCAGGGCGGCGTCGATCCCCCGGTTGCGGATCGTGAAGGTGATCGAGGCGGTCTGGCCCACGATCGCGTTGGCGGGGATGGCGATCTCACCGACGGTCAGGTCGGCCGGCGGCGCGAGGTTCACCTGCATGGAAACCGGATCGTAACCGACGTTGTTCGACTCGCCCCCGCGCTCGTGGATCCGGTCGCCGACGTCGGCGGCGACGAAGACGTAGAACAGCCCGCTCAGGCCGCGGGGGACGGTGAAGGTTTGCGAGGCGGCGTGGGACGAGCCGGCCGCCAGGGGATCCGGGCGGCGGCGATACCCCAGGTAGACGTCGGTCGCGGGGTCGAAGACCTGGTCGCGCGAGAGGTAGACCGCGTCGTCCCGGTACGAGCCGGCGGCGTCGGCCGGGCCGACGTTCCGTACGGTCCACGACAGGTCGAACGCTTGACCGGCGACGGCCTCGGTCGGCGCGTCGACGGCGGCCACGACCAGGTCGGGCGTGGGGCCGAGCGTCACGGTCGTCGCGGCGGCGGAGGCCCCGACGTTGTTCGTCTCGTCGGCCTCCAGCGCGCGGTTGCCCGCGTCGGTCGCCACGATGACGTAGTACGCGCCCTCGAGGTCGATCGGCAGCGTGAAGGTCCGCGACGCGGCGTACGATTCGAGGCCCCCCAGGGCGCTGGAGCGGGTCACGCGGCCCAGGAGCAGGTCGTCGCCGTCGCCCAGCGTCCGGTCGGGCGACAAGTAGACCGCGTCCTCCCACCAGTCGGCGTTGGTCCGGCCGGCGCCGAGGTTCTGGACCGTCCAGTCCACCGTGATCGGCCCGCCGGAGACCGCGACGGCCGGACCCGCGACGGTCGTGACCCGCAGGTCGGGCAACTGTCGGGCGACGAAGACCGGTCGCGCGGTCGAGGCGTTGTTCGCCTCGTCGCTCTCATAAACCTGGTTCCCCGCGTCGGCCGCGACGATCAGGTACAGGTCGCCGGCGAGCCCGAAGGGGATTCGCACCAGTTCGCTTCGGCCGTACGACTGGCCGACGCCCAGCAACCCGGAGCGCGTGAACGAGCCCAGAAGCGCGTCGCCGCCGTCAAGGGTCGCATCGGCCGACAGGTAAATCCGATCCACCCAGGACGCGACGATGGTGTCGCCGATCCCGACGTTGGCGACCGTCCAGTCGACGCGCGCCGAGCCGCCCGCCGCGACGACCGCCGGGGCGGCGACGGTCGAGACGACCAGGTCCGCCGGCTCCGAGACGATCGTCGTCGCGACGGAGGCGGCCTTGACGTTGTTCTGGTCGTCCAGCTCGAAGACGACGTTGCCGCCGTCGGAGTGGACGATGACGTAGTAATCGCCCGAGAGGCCGTTGGGGAGGGTGAAGCTCGCCGTGGCCGAGTACGACGGGTTCCCGGCCTGGGCCGCGAGGTCCAGGGACGAGAGCGGGCCGCCCGAATTACCCTGGGTTCGGGAGCCCAAGAGCAGGTCGTCCCCGTCGAGCGTCCGGTCGGCGGACAGGTGGAAGCTGTCGGTCCAACTTCGGTTGGGGACCGCGGACGAGCCGTTGTTGGCCACCGTGTAGGTGATCGAGATCGCCGCGCCCGCCCGCGCCCGGGCGGGCGCGGTCACCGCCTCCACCTCCAAGTCCGGCGGGGGCGTCAGGAGGACGGTCGTCGCCGCGGCGTCGAAGCCGGCGTTGTCGTTCTCGAAGGCGTGCTCGTAGACCTCGTTGTTCGCGTCGGCTCGAATGATGAAGTAATACGCGCCCGAGATCCCCGTCGGTAGCGTGACCGATTCGGTTCGGGTGTAGGAGCCGTCGGGATCCAGCGCGCCCGAATGGCGGAAGCGGCCGAGCGAGCGGTCGTCGGCGCTGAGCGTCGCGTCGCTGGAGAGGAACACCTCGTCGTTCCAGGCGGCCTCCGCCGTCCGCCCGCCGCCCAGGTTGGCGACCGTCCAGGTCACCGACGTCGGCCGCCCCGAGAAGGCCGCGGCGGGACCGTTGACGTATGTCACCCGCAGGTCGGGCGGCGGCGTGAGATTCACGCGCGTGGGGCCGCCGGCCCTGGCGTTGTCTCCCTCGTTCTCGAACTCGAGGACGTGGTTCTGGTCGTCGGTTCGGACGATGAAATAGTAGTCGCCGTCGATGCCTCGCGGCAGGACGACGGTCAGGCTGTTGACGTAGCCGTCGCCGGCGTTCAGATAGCTGGGGTTGTCGGCCCGGCCGAGGAGGACGTCGGAGCCGTCGAGTTTGTCGTCGGTCGACAGGTAGACGGCGTCCCGCCACGAAGGCGCGCTGGTCGCGCCCGCGCCGACGTTCGTCACCGTCCATTCGATGACCGTCGACTGACTGGAGAAGGCCGTGGGCGGCGCGGTGACGGCGCTGACCACGAGGTTCGGGAACGGGGAGAGCCGGACTTTGATCGGCCGGCTGGAAACCAGGACGTTGTCCCCCTCGGCGCCGTGTTCGTAGACGGCGTTGCCGACGTCCGGCTTGACGACCGCCCAACGGTCGCCCGACATGGTGATCGGGATGGTGACGGTCTGGACGCGGGTGATCGAGCCCCCCGCCGGGATCGCGCCGGTGAAGGCGAAGTCGCCGAAGAACTGGTCGTCGCCGTCGCCGGCGACCGCGTCGCTCGACAGCCACAGCCGATCCGTCCAGGAGCCGGTGGCGACGGCGTCGCCCAGGTTGCTCACGGTCCACTCGACGACGACCGACTGGCCGGAGACGACCTCGACCGGGATGGCGATCGAGCTGACGACCAGGTTGGGCAAGGGCGGCGGCTTCACCGTCAGGGCGGCGTCGCGGGCGTTGTTGGCCTCGTCGGTCTCCGGCTGCGCGCCCGCGGCGTCGGTGACGACGATGATTCGGAACTGGCCGGCGTCGAAGATCGCCTCCAGCGGCAGGGTGACGGTCGCCGTCCGGGTGTATTCGCCGCCGGGGGCCAGGGGGACGGTCCCGGCCGCGGGGGCCAGGGTCAGCAGCAGACGGTCGTCGGCGTTGCCGGCCGTCGCGTCGCGCGAGAACCAGATCCGGTCGACCCAGCCCTCGCCCGCCGGGTCGGCGCCGACGTTCCGGACGGTCCACGAGACGTCCAGCGTCCCGCCGAGGAGCGCGCCGCCCGCTGGGAGGTTCGGGAAGCTCGACGCGGAGACGGTCAGGTCGGGCGAGAGCAGGTCGAGCGCGGCCGTGTAGGCGTCCTCCCCCGGTTCGCCGAGGACGCCGTCCCGGTCCTGGTCCATCGCGTTGCCGACCAGGTCCTGGATCTGGGGGCCGACGACCATCGCGTACGAGCCCTGGAGCGTCCGCGCGGTGAAGGTGACCGTCGCGACGTCGCCGGAAACGGCGACCCCCGTGATCGTCGAGAGCAGGTTCGCGCCGTCGGGACCCGTGAAGCTGACGACGTCGGCCTTGGTGAACGTCTCGGCGTCGATCGGCTCGGAGAAGGTGAACTTCAGCGTGGTGAACGGGGCCGAGGCCTGCGCGACCGGGGTTCGCGAGACGATCCGCGGGCCGGTCTTGTCGAGCGCCAGCGAGCCCTGGTGCTCGGCCGAGGGCCGTCCCTGGAGGTCGACGAAGGCGCCGGCGGCGAGCGCGTAGGCGTATTCGCCCTCGACGTCGGGGACGTCCACGAGGAACCGAACCGTCCGACCGTCGAGCCATTGGATTCCGGTCACGTTTCCGCCGGCGATCGTCAGGTCGCCGACGTCGACGGAGTCGGCCAGGACTCCTTCGGAAAGACGGAATTCGATCGCCTCGGGCGGGCTGGCGAAAACCGAGCCGCCGGGCGGGGTGACGGCCAACACGACCGGGCCGTCGCCGGCCGGCGGGGCGGCCCCTTGGACCCACAACTGGTAGTCGCCCGAGCCGGCGCCGGTGACCCTCACCCGGTACCGCCCGGCGGTCGGCGCGTCGTGGACGATTCGCGCGTTCTTGCCGTCCGCCCCGCCGTCGTCGTCGACCCCCACCAGCAGCCCGTCGGGATCGAACAGCTCCAGCCTGGGGTTGAACGCGTTGACCGGCGCGCCCGGGCCGTCGAACGGCGTGGCCGTCCGAATGTCGAGCGGCCCGGCCGCCGCGTCGAACTCGTACTCGGCGACCGCCGACGTTCCGATCCGGTGCTGCGCGGCCGCCTGCTCGGCCGTGAGGGCCTTGGCGTAGATCGCGACCTCGTCGATCCAGCCGTTGAACTGATACGTCGCGGCGTTGTCCGGCTTGCCGATCCGCCACGGACCGGCGGTGTCCTTCATGCCGGCGCTGGAGTAGGAGGAGGAGCCTCGGAGCGTCCCGTCGACGTACAGCCGCATAACCCTCGCGTCCGCGTCGACGACCGCCGCGAAGTGATACCACCGGTTCGGCTGGATCAGGCCGGCTTCCGTGTTGAAGGACGTCTGATTCTGACCGACCGCCGCCGAGGTCATGTGCAGGGAGCCGTTGGAGTTCAGCCAAAGCGCGATCTCGCGCCGGGAGTTGTCGTCGCCGTTGTCGCCCTTCCAGAAGATGCTTTGCCACGTCTTGTCGAAGCCGGCGGTCATGAACCAGCCGGTGACGCTCCTCCGCCGGTCGTCGAAGAGCTCGGGGGCGTCGGCGATCTCGACGTAACTGGTCGCCACGTTCCCCTGGAACCGGGGCGCGGTTTCCGGATGGCCGGCGAGGGCCCCGGGCTGGCCCAACGTCGCGCCGGCGTAGGTCCCGTCCAGGCCGTCGGGCCCGGAGTCGGCGGCGACGTTCCCGGCGGCCTCGTCGAGGTCGTAATACGCGACGGCCCCCTGGCCGAGGGCCACGTCGCGGTAGTCCTCCGCGTGGCCCAGCACCCGCCTGGCCGGCCCGAGGACCTGCGGCGACGGGTCGCCGGGGCCGGGCTCGAGGGTCGGTTCCGCGTTCCTGGTCACGACCAGGCCGTACGATCCGTCGCCCCGCGCCCGGGCGTAATAGGTCCCGGCCGCCGGCGCGACGTAATTGATCACCGCCTGGTCGACGTCCGGCGAGCCGGTCGCGCCCCGGGCGATCAGGTTTCCCGACGAGTCGAGCAAGTCGATGGAATGGTCCCCCCCGCCCAGCCCGCGAATCGCCAGCGACACCGCGTCGCCCGCCTCGACCGGGAAAGCGTAGACGTCGGGCGTGTTGGCGACGGGGTAACTCAACTCCAGCGTCAGGGAGTTCGCCCCGAGGTCGTTCACGCTGGCGGAGGGGGTCACGGTGAACGTGATCGTCCCGTCGGCGGCCATCCGGGCGAGCCGCGCCCGGGTCAACGTCACCTGGGTCGTCACCTGGACGTACTGCTGGCCGCCGGTGACGAACAGGTCTTGGACGAAGACCCCCTCGCCGTCGAACGACAGGTACTCGCCGCCGGCGTCGAGGTCGGCGAAGGCCGTGACGGTCAGCACGCCGTCGCCCGATGGCGCGGGCATCCCGGCGAAGTCGAAGGTCAGGACGTTGGGAGCGTGGACGACGTCGTTCCGGGTCAGGCTCGCCGAGCCCGTGATCCCGTCGGCCTTGCCGACGACGGCGGCCCGCGAGGCGCCGCCGCCCAGGTCGACGAGGCTCCCGGTCAAATCCTGCGCGGAACCCACGTCGTCGTCCGCCCCGCCGCGCCACTCCAGCTCCACCGCCGCGTTGATCAGGACCTGGAGGTCGTACGTCCCGGCCCCCTCCAGGCTCCGTAGGGCGATCCGATACGCCCCCGCCGCCGACGCGGCGAGCGTCTGAGCCACGACGTCCCCGCCGGCCGCCGCCGCCGCGAACGCCCCCAGCGAGCCGCCGTCGGGGCCGAACACCTCGATCTCGCCCCGAATCGACCCGGCGCCGGGCGCCAACGCCGCCGTCAGCGTCTGGCCCGCGTCCAAATCGACGGTGAACGAGTCCTCGTCGCCGGCCTCGTTGAACGCCCCGGAGACGGCCGCCTCGTACGCCAGCGACCCCACCGGCCCGAGGGCCTGGAACGCGGGCAACGCCTCGACGGCGCGGTCGATCCGGAAGTCGATCGCGTCGTCGCCGCCGGCCAGGAGGTTGCCGCGGAGGTCGCGGAAGCCCGTCGCGGCGGCCAGGAGCGTGAGCGCGTGGTTCCCCTCCGGCAAATCGGCGTAGCGGATCGTCGCGACGCCGGTCGCCGGGTCGTACGCGAAGCTCGTCGCCGCGCGGCCGATCCCGGTCAGGGCCTCGACCAACGTCACGTCCTCGGGGCCCAGTCCGTCGGTCGCCAACTCCTCGCTGAACCGGACCTGGTAGACCACCTCGCCGGGCGTCAGGACGTCGCCCTCGTTGACGGATCGGTCGACGATCGTCGGGCTGGTCGCGTCCACGTCGAAGCTCGCCGCGAAGGCGTCGAGGGGCACGCCGGAGATGCTGGTCAGGGCGCCGGCGGCGATGGCGACCGTGTAAGCGCCGTCGCCGGCGGCCAACCCGGCCACGTCGAATTCGAGCGTGTCGGCGTCGACGATCGTCACCGCCGCGGCCGGGAGGCCGTCGACGGTCAGGTCGCCGGCCTGGACGCTCGAAAGCAGGATCGGTCGCGAGAAGTCGACCCGGTACGTCGTTGGGAAGCCGGCCAGAAGCGCCCCGTCGACCGGATTGGCGGCCGCCGCCGTGAAGGCGGGCGCCGCTCCGGTCGCTCCTTGAACGCTCAGCGCGTAGGCGCCCGAGCCCGCGACCGCCGCGGCCGAAACGCGGTAGACGCCGCCGCTCGCCGCCCGATGGACGATCCGCGCGTTGCGGCCGTCGCCCGCCGAGTCGTCGTCGGCCGCCGCCAACGCGCCGGTCTCGTCGTAAAGCTCCAGCCGCGGGTCGAGCGTGTTCGACGCGCCGCCGGGAGTCGTCGTCGCGATCGTCAGGACGTCGCCGGCGTTGACCGAGAAGGCGTAAACGTCGACGTCGGCGGTCTGACGCGGCCGCGTCGTCGTCAGCGTGGCCGTGAGCCGGTAGCCGCCGAGCCTGGAGCCGTAGGAGTCCGCGACGACGTAGTACTCGCCGTCGTAGGCGAAGTTCGCGAAGTCGACGTACGAGTCGAGCCCGTTGTAATCGTCGTTGGCCGCGCGTTGGACGCCGTCGCGGTCGAAGAGCCTCAGGTACGGGTCGGAGAGCGCGGCCGAGCCGCCGGCGGCGGCGCCGTCGAGGCGGATCTGGAGCCGATCGCCCGGCGCGGCGTAGATCTTGAAGAAGTCCCAGTCGGCGTCGCCGCCCTGGCTGACGACGCCGGCGACGGTCGCGACGTATCGGTCGGCCCCCGTCGGCGTGAAAGTCCCGGACAGATCGTTGGCCAGGGCCAGGTCGGCCGTCTGGCCGGTCATCGCGTTGGGGGCGACGTCGTTGGGCTCGCTCTCGAACTCGATCGGCGGCGGTCCCGACTGGAGCGAGCCCAGGACGACCGGGGCGTCGAGGCGCTGCGCGGTCGCGAGGGAGTCGTTGAACTCGCGGTCGAAGTCGGCGTCGCGGGTGACGAGCAGGCTATAGGCTCCGACGCCCGTCACGCGGGCGACGTAGACGCCGGCCGTCGGGGCTCGGAAGCCGAAGATCCCCTGGCCGAGGTTGGTCGCGCCGGACTGGCCCGACGCCAGAAGCCCGCCCGCCGCGTCCAGCAGGTCGACCGTCGCGTCACCGCCGTCGAGCGGCGTGACGGCCAGGGTCGCGAATTGGCCCGCGGCCAGCGTGAATGAGTAATGGTCGAGGTCGCCGGCCTTGCCGACGACGACGGCGCGGGAGGCTCCGTCGCCCAGGTCGATGAAGCCCCCGGCCAGGTCCTGGGCGGAACCCGCCGTGTCGTTCGCCCCCCCCGCGGCCGCGCCGCCGGGGGTCGCCGCGATGGCGAACCGGGCGAACCCCTTGCCCGGCATCCGGATCCCGTCGTCCTTCAGCGGGGCGACGTTTCCCGGCGCGTCGGCGCTGGTCCGGGTCTCGCCCTGGGTCACGTAGAGGTAGCCGCCGAGGTAGACCGCCGCGCTCCCCTTGCCGATGGCGAACGGCGCGCCGGGCAGGCTCTGGACCGTCCCGGTCGTCGTGAAGTAGCGGACGAAGTCGCCGTTGGCGATCAGTCCGCGGCCCTCGTTGAACGGCCACGCGTCGGAACTGGTTTCGCCCCGGAAGGCGTAGAGGACGTTGTCGCCCGGATCCTCCCCGTTCGGCCCCTGGGCCAGCCCGGTCGGATCGTTGACCATCGTCAACGAATTGCCCCACAGGCTCGTCCCCTGGCCCGCGGCCGTCGTGCCGTCGACCCAACCGAAGGCGTCGCGAAGCGAGGGGATCAGGACGGTCTCAAGGGCGATCGGATCGACGCCGTTGGAAACGGTCGTCAGGAACGACCCGCCGGGGTAGGCGGCGTCGTTGTGTTCCCACATGACGAGTTGATCGCCGCTCATGTGATAAACGCGGTCCAGGACCGGATCGTACTCGAACGAACCGCCCCGGGGGAAATGCAGCCCGGTGAAGTCCCAGTCCGGCGTCAGGGAGACGCTCGTCCAGACGCCGTCGACGAGTTCCGTGCGCCGGAACTCGTAGGAACCTCCCCCCGCGTGGTGGATCAACACGGGTTCGCCGCCGACGTCCAGGCCCCGAATGCCGGCGTTCGCGTCAAACGGCGGGTCGTCGCCGCCGTCCCAGATCTCGATCCAGGTCCCGGCCGTCCCCTGGGACAGCTCGTAGCCGAAGATGGCCCGTTCGTTGGGCCCGCCTCGAAACTGGGCGTAATAGAGCCACCCGCCGGCGACGAAAAGAGGGTTGACGAGGTCGCCGGCCGAGAAGGCGTCGCCGGAACCCGGCGGGGTGATCGACGGCAGGGAAATCCAGGAATTCGCCGCGGGGTCGTAGCGGGCGACGCGAACCGATCCCCGCGCGATCCCGAGCTCCACGAGCGCTTCGCCGGGATCCTTCAGTCGGTCGCCGTCGAGATCGACGTAATCGTTGACGTCGTCGCCGCTGAAATCGGCCGCGTAGAGATACCGGCCGTCGGTCGCCAACCCGCCGCCCGCGCTCACGCCGAACTGGAACGGAACGTCCGGCAACGCCGACCACCGGCCGACCTCCGCCCCCTCGGTCTCCACGGCCGCGTTCAGGACGAACTCGACCTCGTACGCCCCCGTCCCCGCCAGTCGGGTCGCGTCCAGTCGATAAGTTCCGGACGTCGTCGCGGGGACCGCCTGGATGATCGCCGAACCGCCGGCCGCCGGCATGCTCGTCGTGGCGACCGTCGCGGCGGTCGGATCAACCAGCGCAAGGTCGGCGCGGATCGATGGCGAGTGCGCGCGAAAAACCACGGCCAACGTCTGGCCGGCGTCGACCTCGATCGCGTAGCTGTCCGTCTCGCCCGAAGCGGCGAAGTCTCCGGCGCGAAGATCGTCGCGGACGAGCGAGCCGAGAGGCGCGACGGGAGACGTCGACAGGAGCGTCCGCTGCTCGAGGAATTCGAGGACCGGCCTCCCGCCGCGGCGCCTGGCCGATCTCGCTCGAACACGCGCCCGATCTCGATGCCCAGTGGACCTTCTCATGATCGCGTCCCCCCGCATGACGAGGCGACCGACGTTTCGGTGATCCGCGCGCGCCGAAGCGGGCGGCGCCCGGCGGCGGATCCCGCCGTTGGCGACGTCCTTCGCGGCGCGCTCGCGAAGCAAACCGGCGGACGATTTCGACGGCGGGGCGCGGGGCGGCTCTCGCTCATGGCTGCATGCTTCTCCATGCCCCGGGCCGACGTCGCCAAAGGGCCTGAATCTTCGTCGATCGTGGAAGCAAACCGAATTCATTCAGATTTTCGCGCGAACCGGATCGAATCACTGTAAACACGACGGCGCGGCGAAAACAAGGTTCAACCAGGGAAATTTTGGATCGCTGTCGCGCGGAATGCTTGTCATGGTCATTTGAGATGGATTCGGGATTAATGCCGCCGGCGGAACGACGTGAGACTTGACGGAGGGCCGCTCCGCGGCCGGCGCCGAACGATGAGGCGCGAAGGCGAAGGTCGTCCTGAAGGCCGCGAAGGCGGACCAGGACGATCGCCGAACCGGCCAAGCGACGCCAGGCCCGCCCGGCGCGGATCGAGACGCGTCAACGGCTTGAGATGAAGACCGGTGGGGCGTCGGCGGACCTTAGGAGGCAGGCGGTGAGCGGGCCGTGGCCGCCGCCGGTGTCGATGCGGACGCGGACGGCGTCGGCCTCGGGGCGTCGGACCCGGACGTGGCCCGAGACCTGGACCTTGCCGGGATACGCCAGCGGCGACGCCGATAGGCCGCGGTCGGCGCCCAGCCAGACGGGGTACTCGTCGACCCAAAGCCGATCGGTCGCCGCGCCGGGGACGGGCCCCAGCGTCGAGCGTTCCCAGCGCCGCGCCCGAAGCGCCTCCACCTGCGCCTCGGGCGTCGCGGACAACTCGCCTGACAGGCCGTTGTGCAAGAACAGGTGTCCCGGCGCCTCCACGACCCAGCGCAGCGACGCCAGGAAGTCCCGATGCCGCCGGGGAATCGCCTCCCGAAGCGCCTCAAGGTCCGAGGGCCAAGACGTCGCCGCGCGGCCGAGGTAGCTCAGAAACGTCTCGCGACAGTCGTAGCCGATCCGATAGCGATCCGGCCAGTAGGACGACGGCGGGCCGTCGTCGAGCCTGGCGGCGCGGACCAGGGCCAGGTCGTGGTTGCCCGTCACCGCCGAGCCGCCCGCGGGACGATCCAGCAGCTCCAGCGCGAGGTCGATCGTCGCCCTCACCCCCGGATTGCGGTCGACGAAGTCGCCAAGGAACGCCAGAGCGCAATCGGGCCATTCGGGGAGTCGTTCCAGCTTGCCGACGAGCCGTCGCAGGTCGTCGATCTGGCCGTGCAGGTCGCCGACGGCGACGATCGGGTAATCCAACGTCTCCGGAAGAATCATCGTCGAACGCTCCGCCCGCCTCGCCCCGCGCGACGGCGCTCCCCGCCCGCTCCGTCGCGATTATAGTGGATCTCGATTTCCAGGCCGCGCGGGGCCGATGCGGCGAGTTTAGCGGATCTTCGGGAACTTTCCACGATCGGGCGGCGACTACCGTAAGGACGACCAATCGAGGTCACGACCACCGAACGCGCCCCGAGGAGCCATTCCACGATGTCTCGCCGTCCGCTCGTCTTACTCTGGCTGGCCGGCTACGCGGCGATCGCGCTGTGCAGTCCGGCGATGCATGAGTTGACGGGCGTCGGGCACGGCGTCGTCCCGTCCGCCGCGAGCCGGAGCGCCGTCCCGGCGTTCCAGGACGATCCCGCCTCGCCGACCGTCGACGCGACGGCGATCCACGAGGGGCATTGCCCCGTCTGCTTTTATCTCGCCCAGGCCCAGGCCGCCCCCGACGTCGTCCCGGCGATCGTCGTGGAGCGCGTGGTCTTCGCGTCCGAGGTCCGCGTGGCGGCCAGGCCCCGGCGCGCGCTTCTCCTTTCCCCTCGGCCTCGCGCCCCCCCCCGCCCCGCCCTCGCGCGGGTTTGACCGAAGCGAAGGCGCCCCGACCCCCCGACGAGGCCGGCGCGCGCCGATGTTCGGTCGCCCGCCGCGCCGACGTCGCATATCGCATCGCATGAGGCGCCACGCGCGAGGGATCCTCGCGCCGAGGGGGGGAACGTGATGAGTCCGGGAATGCTTTCGTTGTCGAGAAGGCCGTTTCAAGGGGCGGGAGCGCGCCCCGAGGGTCCGAGTCGGTCCAGATCGGCCTGGCCGGCGTCGCGGGTCCGGCCGGGGATGGCGGACGTGAGCGATGAAGAGTCGGCGCGGGACGAGCTGGCGATGGTCGTCGGGCCCTTCCTGCCCCGAATGACCCTGACGGCCCTCCGGATCCTCCACGACGCCGACCTGGCGGCGGACGCCGTGCAGGAGGCGGTGGTCGCCCTCTGGCGGCGCGACGAGCCGCCCGCGTCGCTCGGGGCGTGGCTGCAACGGGTCGTCACGCTTCGCAGCCTCAGCCTGGCCCGGCGTCGCCGACGACTCCGCGACCACGAGGACCGGGCCCGCCTCGGCCGCCCGGAGGGCTCCTCCCGCGACGACCCGGCCGCGAATCTGGAGCGCCGGGACCTCGCCCGGGCCGTCCGGGAGGCCCTCGTCCGGCTTCGCCCCGAGCATCGCGAAATCCTCACGCTCCGCGACGTCGAGGGCCGCGGCTACGAGGAAACCGCCGACGTCCTCGGCGTCCCCGTCGGGACGGTGCGCTCCCGCCTCCACCGGGCCCGCGCCGCCCTGGGCGCCGAACTGGTCCGCATGATCCCGGAACTCGACCCGCGCGATCGGGATTGACCCCGACGCGGCCCGGCGGGCGGACGGTCCCGCCGCGACTTATCAATCGAAAGGTGTATTCATGTTACTTTTTCAATCCAACCGCGCCCCTCGGGGCTTCACGCTGATCGAGCTTTTGGTGGCGGTCGCGATCATCGGGGTGTTGATCGCGCTGTTGCTTCCCGCCGTCCAGGCCGCTCGGGAGTCGGCCCGGCGGGCCCAGTGCTTGAACAACCTGAAGCAGATCGGCCTGGCGCTGCACGACTACCACGACGTCCACGACGTCTTTCCGATGAGCACGACGTCCGCCGCGGCCGCGCCCGGCGGGGCGTGTCTCAACGGGCTGTTCAGTTGGCACGCGGCGATCCTGCCGCAAATCGACCGGCAGCCGTTGTACGACGCGATCAACCTCCAGGTGGGCAACGCCGCCTCCTGCTCCGACCCGGACGTGGAGATGACCGCGGCGGTCATCCCGGCGACGCACCCCAACGGGACCGCGGCGCGGACGGTCGTCTCGGCGTACCTCTGCCCGTCGGAGACGTTCCAGGTCCCCGAGACGATGGGGACGTCGCGACCGGCCCCGCAGAGCTACGCGGGCAACGCCGGCTGGACGCCGGACACCTCCGGCGCGGTCCCCGGCCCTCGGATGGGGCGGCACAACGGGTTCATCGGCCTGGCCGATCCGGTCGGTCGCGCGGCCTGGCACGTCGGGCCGATCTCGGCCGCGATGATGAGCGACGGCCTCGGTCAGACCGCCGCCGTCGCCGAGCGCCGGATCCCTCGCGCCACCGACCCGAACGACCTGGAGGCGATGCTCGCCGAGCCCGAGACCTCGCGGTCGTTCTGCGCCGGGGGGTCGGGGACGTCGCGGACGCTGTCGGCCTGGGGGAGGTTCTGCGGCACGGTCAGCTTTCCGGACCCGGCCTGGACGGTCTTCCCCGGCCGCGCGTGGATCTCGGGCTGGGGCCACGCCGGCGGGATCTACATGCACGTCCTGCCGGTCAACCGTCGAAGCTGCCACATCTACGGCGGCGAGCTGGACGGCAACATCCTCGTCACGCCCGGAAGCGCCCACCCCGGCGGCCTGAACGTCCTGTTCGCCGACGGCTCCGCGCGGTTCGTCCGCGACACGGTCTCGGACCCCGTTTGGTGGGCCCTGGGCAGTCGAGACGGCGGAGAGGTGGTGAGTTCCGATGCGTTCTGAGCCTCGCCGATCGACGCGGGCCGCGGTCGTCGTCTGGGCCTTGATCTCGGCGATCGGCTGCGGCCGCGGCGGCTTCCCAGAGGCGACCGGGCCCGAGGCCCTGGCCCGTCTCCCCGGCCAGGTCGCCGAGTTGGTCCCCGAGGACGCCGTCCTCTGCCTGGACGACGCCCGCTCCGACGGCTCCCATCGAATCTGGATTCTCAGGCGCCCCGGCGGGACCTGGCTGACGTTTCCGACGGCCGGCCCTCGCGGCAAGTCGGCGATCCAGACCGAAACCCACGAGACGCCCGCCACGGCGCTGACGGGCGTCCTTCGGACGCGGCTCCCGAGCCTGGACCCCGGCGGGCCGATCGGGGGCCGGTGCCGGTTCACCCACTGGCGGCTCCCCGACGGGGCCGAGGTCCAGGTCCGCGAGCTCGTCACCGACCGCGGATGGTTCGCCAGCGTCGAGCGCGTGGCGCCGTGACGAGACGACGACGCGGCCCGGATCGGCCGCGCGTCCCGGCCGTCGCGATCGGTTTCGCGGCGGCCTTCGACGACGGCCCCGCCGTCGCGACGACTCCTTGTTGATTTTGGAGGATGAGAACGTGATTCAGCGTCTGTCGAGCTTCGTGAAACTCGCCGCCCTGGCCGCGGCCCCGGCGATCCTCGCGTCCCCGTCGGCCCGAGCGGGCTTCGACGCCTACCTGTACTCGGCGGGCCACGCCGACATCCAGGTCGGGTACGAGAACGGCGAGTTGACCATGTTCTACGAGTTGTCGGGAAGCGCCAAGGTGAACGGCGCCACGCTCTCGACCGAGATGGACGCCGCGCCGACGGACGTCTCGGTCGTCATCCCGGAGACGGCCCTCGTCACAGGCGACGGTCGGCTCCCGTCGCCGTTCGCGGGCGACCCGCTCTACCTCATCAAGGACACCAGCCAGGGAATCGCGACGCAACCGTATCTCGGTTTCGGGGCGGAGGACATCGATCCCGGGGTCTTCGCCAACGACGCGCTGACCGTGACGCTGACGGGCTTCGCCAGCAGCGTCACGGGCGGCCAGGCCATCCTGTACGGGTCCGGCTTTTGGGCCTCGCCGAACATGAACACCGCCGACGGCGTCTCCGCGACCGACTCGATCACGGTGTACTCGCTGGGCCACGACCACTACAACTTCGGGTTCACGGCGGCGGGAACCTACGATCTGACCTTCACCGCGACCGGAACGCTCGCCGACGGCGGCGCGACGCTGACCGTGACGGACACCTTCCACTTCGTGGTCGGGGACCAGCCGGCGGCCGTGCCGGAGCCGACGTCGCTGGCGCTGTCCGGCCTCGCCCTCGGGTGCGCCGCCCTGGTCGCCGCGCGGCGACGTTCGGTCTGATGATCTCCGCGCCCCCGTCGCGCCGCGTCCCGTGCGGCGCGGCGGGATCGCCGTTATGCTGGGGCCTTCGTCCGCCTCAATCCGCGGAGGGAGGCCCGTTCGTGTCGGATTCCAGGATACATCGCGGAGCGGCGCCGGGGGATCGGGAGTGGTTCGGCGCCCAGGCCCTTCCGACGCTGGCGACGGCCGCCGCCGATCTCTCGTGGCTGCTTTCGCGAGGCTACGCGGAGCGATCGGCGTTGAAGCTGGTCGGCGATCGTCATCGGCTGGTCGAGCGGCAGCGGGCCGCCGTGCATCGCTGCGCAGGGGGCGACGCGGCGGTCGCCGACCGTCGCGGCCGTCGGGTCGGGCCCGAGGCGCTTCGCGGCCGTCCGCTCCGGATCGACGGCTTCAACCTGATTCTGACGTTGGAGTCGGCCCTGGGCGGGGCGGTGGTGCTGGGCGCGCGCGACGGCTGCTATCGCGACCTGGCGAGCGTCCACGGGACGTACCGCCGGGTCGGGGAAACCCGCCCCGCGCTGGAGTTGGCGGCGAGGGCGTTGAAGCGCTGGGGGATCGGCCCGTGCGTCTGGCTGCTGGACGCCCCCGTCTCCAACAGCGGCCGGCTGGCGGCGATGATCCGCGACGTCGATCCCGGCTTCTCCGCCGAGGTCGTCCCCGACCCGGACCCCCTGCTCCGCCTCCCCGGCCCGGCCGTCGCCACGGCCGACTCGGGCATCCTCGACCGTTGCGGGTCGTGGCTCAACCTCGCGCGGTTGATCGTCGAATCCGAGGTCCCGGGCGCGTTCGTGGTCGACCTGGGGTGAACCGCTTCAGGATTTCCGTCCCAGGGTTTCGTCCAGTTGCTGAAGGAACCTCGGCCGGTTGCGGTATTTCTCGCGCGCGGAGGCGACCAGGGCGGACCACTCGTCGTCGCGGCCGAGGGCCTTGTAAATCGGCCGCATCAAGGCGAGGAGCCGGGCGGAGCGGTCGTAGGCGTGGAAGTCGGCGACTGGGAGCGAACGATCCAGTTCGGCCCGGTAAATCGCCAGGGCGCGCTCGGGATGGGTGGCGGCGGCGGCCGCGGCGAGGCGGTCGGCGTTACGATCCGGGCCGGCGAAATAATAGGAGGAGGAAGCTCGGGTTCCGGCCTCGGCCGTCATCGCGTCGTGGTAATCGAGCGCCGTCTCCACCCGGTCCTCGTCAAGGGCGATGTCGATCAGGACGTCCAGGCGCGGATGCTGGGGGCCGTGGCCGAGACGGCTCGGCGGCTTCAGAAACGCGACCAGTTCGTCGGGGACCGGCAGCGGCCAGGCGGGATCGACCTTCAGGCCGGCGGATTCGACGGGTTCGACGGACGCCGGCTTCGCGGCGGCCTTCTTGACGGCCTTCGATTTCGGAACGGCCTTCTTGGCGGTCTTCAACCGCGGGACGGGTTTGGGTTTGGATTCGACCCATTCGTAGGGGGCGCGGCCGGAGCGGAGGAATTCGAAGGCGGCGGCGCGGACGGCCGGCTCGACGCCCGCCTTGTCCGCGGCTTCCAGCAGGGCCTTGAACGTGGAGACGCCGGGATTGATGAGGAAATCCTGGGCGGCGTGGGCGGCGACGACGTCCCAGCGCTCGCGGCGGGCGGCCAGGTCGGCGAGGGTCCTCGCCAGCCTCGCCGCGGTGCCGGGTTCGTCCTTGACCCGTTCCGCCAGGGCTTCGCGGGCCTCGCGCTCGGCGTCGTCGAGCCGGCCCTGGCCGATCAAAAGCGCGATGAAGCGGTCGCGATCGCCGGTGGCGCGGGCCTCGGATTCGAGCAAGGCCGGCAGTTCGTCGTCGCGGCCCGCCTTCTCGAGCGCCTCGGCGGCCCAGAAAGCGACGGCCTCGCGCTGGTAACGGGTCTCGAAGTCGCGGGTCTTCGACGCGGGGAGGGCCTTGAGGCGGGCGAGCATGACGTCGGCGACGACCGACCAGTCGGCCGGCGGGGGTTCGGGGTCGAACACGGGGTCGGCCGCGTCGTCCACGACGTCGGATGGCTCGTCGAGATCGGCGTCGATCGCGAACAACAGCCGGTCGGGGCCGGACATGGAGGATTTGGCGACGGCCTCGAAGACGACCTTCAGGCAGCGGTGGAGGCGGTCGTTGGTCTCGCCGTCGTCGTTGGCGCGTCCGAGTTGTTGGAACCCCTTTTCGAGCAGGACGCGACCCAGGGCGACGACGTCGTCGGCGCGTTCGAGTTCCAGCAGTCGGCGGAGGACGCGCTCGACGGGGCGGTAATCGGGCAGTTCGCCCTCGTCGTCCCAGTGGTTTCGCCAGGGGTCGACGGACGTCGCCTTCTTGATCGCGCGGCGGGCCTCGGCGATCAGGTCGACGGGGCCCGTCTCGTGGAGGGCGACCTCCTCGCGAAGCGCCTCGTAGACTTCGGGAAGGCCGTTGGCGATCGCCAGGAGTTTTTCGACGAGTTCGGCGTGGGGCGTGGCGAGGAGGCGGGCGCGGATCCGTTCGTCCCACGCCTTCGAGGCCAGTCGCGAGCGTTTCGGCCGCGGCTCGTCCTCGTAAGCCTCGTCGTAAGGCTCGTCGAGATCGTGCCAGCGGGGATCGTCCTCGTCGGCCTCGGGGACGTCGCGGCCGGCGGCCAGGGCGCGCAGGTACTCGACGATCGTCGCCACGGCGTGCTTGCAGGCGACGCCGACGGGGCAGGTACACGACGACTCCGGCCGCGGTCGATCGCTCTCGCCTTCGAGCCGGACGTGGGTCGCGTAGTCCTCGGTCCCGGCGACGGTCGCCAGCAGGCCGCCGTCCCTGGTCACGGCGAGATCGCCGACCCTCCCCTCCGTCTGATACTTCTTCCCGCGCTCAACGGTCTTCGCCCCCGCCCAGTCCTCCAAATCCTCCCAGCGAACCGCCCGCCAGGGCGACTCGGGCTTCGCCTCCGATGCGTCCGGACTCGCGTCCTTCGATCGCGGCATGGCTGGGTTCCTTTCGGTCGAGCGGCTCAGGGAAGCGGCGACGTCCGCGGCGGGAGTTGGAACAGGTCCACGAACCATCTCATGAAATGTTCGCCCGCGGGGAGCCTGGCGTCCAGCGCCCGCCGCAACACGGCCTGGTGCATCTGAAGGCCGGGAGGCTCGATCCAGGCGAGGTAGGAATGGATCCGCGACTTGTCGAAGTGGGCGTCCGTGTACGACGCGCCATGACCCCTGGCGTCCCGGCAGGATTCGGCGGCGAAGTCCCAAAGCGGATCGCTCCCCGTCGCGCGCATGAGGCCGAGGAACGTCTCCAGCATCCCGCGCGATCCGTTGTCGGGCATGATCCAGACGCCGATCCGCTTGTCGCTCCCGACGGCGTGGATCAGGCCCTCCCGGGGAAGCGCCGGGGGAAAGTCGGGCGCGACCTCCAGACAACGGTCGCGGACCTGGGCCCACCGCGCGCCGAAGTCGTCGTCGGCGTCGACGATGATGCCGAGGTTACGCAGGCCGTCCTCGTTGAACTCCGCCTCGACGACGCCGGGCTTGAGTTCGTCGACGCCGTCGAGCGACTCCACGCGGACGACCCAATCCTTCTCCTTGTCGCCCCAAACGACGTGGGCGTCCATGAAGTATGGGATGACGCGCTTTTCGTCGTCGCCCTCGACCAACAGCTTGTTGGGGTGGGGCGCGTTCGGCTTTTTGGGACGGGGCATGCTCAACGGACCTCGATGCCGCGCTCCGCGGCCGCGACGATCGCCTGTTCGGAGTAAACGACGGCCTCCTCGCGGTCCTTCTCGATTCGGATCAGGACGACGTCGTCCTCCGAAACGTCCTCGCCGCAGATCGCCGCCAGCGCCTGGCAGCAGTCCCAGCTATGGGTCGTCGCGACGACTTGCACGTTGTATGTTTTCGCGCACCGATCCAAGAACTTCCACATCTCACGCAGGACGGTGTAGTGCAACCCGGTGTCGATCTCGTCAACGAGCAACACCGATCCGCTCGACCGCACGGCCGCCAGCGCCAGCGCGAACAACCGCCAGACGCCGTCCCCCATGCCGCCGATCGGGACGGGATCGTCAAAGCCCTTCAAGCGGACCAGAATCCCCCCCTTCGACCCTCCGCGCTCGAATCGAGGATTCATCTCCGCGGCGGCCACGGCGACGCGCTCGATCCCAGGGTCGATCAGCCGCATCGCGTCCAGGACCATGTCCTCCTGTGGCGTGAGGACGATCAGATCGAACAAGGCCGCGGCGTCGGCGGCGGTCAAGGACGTCGCGTTGATGAAGCCGGGTCTTCCGAGAGGACGGCGATCCACGAGTTCGTACAGACTGGAACTCGCGCGGGGCCTTCCGTCGGGATCCAAGGGCAGCCTCGACTCCTGTCCGGCGACTCCACCCCGGACCAGTGACAGTTTCAAGTCCCACGGGGTGGATCCGATCAACGTCGAAGGTTCCGACTCGCGGTCCACGACCGTCGCGGTCATGGACCACTCGCCGCGGCCGGCGCGCGCCGACAAGGCGAAGCGACTTCCGAGCCCCAACGCATGCCCTCGAAACAGGTGGCGGACGTCGACTTCCTTGGGATACGGCCCCGCGTGGTGTGACGGGAACACCTCGTCGCGTCGTCGCAGGGCGAGCCAGACGGGAGCGAACCCCTCCTGGGACGTCAGAATGTCGACGGCCTCCAGGATGGACGTCTTGCCGGAGTTGTTCATGCCGACGAGGAGGTTGACGCGGCCCAGGCGGGGGACGCGGAAGCGGTGGAAGCCTCGGAAGTCCTGGATTTCGAGGTTTTTCAGCATCGCGCGCCCTCCGGGGCCGGGATCCGGCGGTCAGTCCTCGGTTTCGATTTCGGGATCGGGCTCGTCCTCGGGTTCGCCGTCGTCGAGGTGGTCGGCGGCTTCGGCCTGGGCGACGCCGTCGTCGAGGACGTGGTTGGCGGCGGCGGGGGGGACGTCGGGGAGGGGGTCGCCGTTGGCGGTCAGTTCCTCCTCGGGGAGCTTGGCGAGGTTGCTGACGGCGTCGCCGTCGTCGAGGCGGATGAGACGGACGCCCTGGGTGTTGCGGCCGATGAGGCGGGCGTCGGCGACCCGCGTGCGGATCAGGATGCCGCCGGTGGTGGTGATCATCACCTCGTCGGCCTCCGTCACCTTGGCGACGGCCACCACCCGGCCGTTGCGGTCGCTGGTCTTGATGTCGATCAGGCCCTTGCCGCCGCGGTTCTGCGAGCGGTACTCCGAAAGCAAGGTGCGCTTGCCGTAGCCGTTCTCGCAGACGGTGAGCAGACTGGCCGGATCGTCCTGGCCGTCGGCGACGACCATGCCGACGACCTCGTCGCCCTCCTCCAGGCTGATGCCGCGGACGCCGTGGGCCGGCCGGCCCATGCCTCGGACGTTGGACTCGTCGAACCGGACGGCCATGCCGTTTCGGGTGCTCAACACGACGTGGTCGCCGATCTTGGTGCGGGCCACGCCGATGAGTTCGTCCCCCTCGTCCAGGCCCAGGGCGATGATCCCGCGGCCCAGGGGGCGCTTGAAGGCGGTCAGGTCGGTCTTCTTGACGGTCCCCCGGCGGGTGACCATCATCAGGCTCTCGTCGTCGCGGAACTCGCGGACCGGGACGATGCCGGTGATCTTCTCGCCGTCGGAAAGCTGAAGCAGGTTGACGATCGCCCGGCCGCCGGAGGTCCTGCTGGCGACGGGGACGTCGTAGACCTTCAGCCAGTAGACCTTCCCCTTGTCGGTGAAGAAGAGCATGTAGTCGTGCGTCAGCGCCACGAACATGTGTTCGAGGAAGTCGTCGTTCTTGGTGTTGGCCGCGGCGATGCCCCGGCCGCCGCGGCCCTGGGCGCGGTAGGCGCTCGGGGGCTGGCGCTTGACGTAGCCGTCGTGGGTGATGGTGACGACCATGTACTCCTCGCGGATCAGCGACTCCTTGTCGTAGTCGCCGATCTCCTCGCCGGAGATCTCGGAGCGGCGGGCGTCGGCGTACTTCGACTTGAGCTCCCGAAGGTCGTCGCGGATCATGCCGAGGATGATTTGCTCGTCGGCGAGGATGGCCTCGTAGCGGGCGATGTCGGCCTTCAGGCCCTTGTACTCCTGGGCCAGCTTGTCGGCCTCCAGGCCGGTCAGGCGGCGAAGCTGCATCGAGAGGATGGCGTCGGCCTGCATCCGGGTGAGGCTGGCGGTCGCCTTGGCCTCCGGATCCTCGAGCGCCCGCTGGAGGATCTGGGCGGAGACCTCCAGGCCCATCAACCGGATTCGGGCCTCCTGGTCGTCGCGGGAGGACCGGATGATCCGGATGATCTCGTCGATGTGGTGCAGCGCGATCAGCAGGCCCTCGACGATGTGGGCGCGCTGGCGGGCCTGGCGAAGCAAAAACCGGGTGCGGCGACGGATGACGTTGACCCGGTGATCGACGAACAGCCGCAGGAACTCCTTGATCGGCAGCGTCCGGGGGCGGCCGTCGACCAGGGCCAGCATGATGACGCTGAAGGTGTCTTGCAGCGGCGAGAACTGGTAAAGCTGGTTGAGGACGACGTTGGCGTCCTCCCCCTTCTTGAGCTTCACCACGATCCGCACCGGCTGCTTGCGGTCGCTCTCGTCGACCACGTCGGAGACGCCGGTGATCCGGCCGCCGTTGACCAGCTCGGCCAGCTTCTTGAGCATCGGCTCCTTGGTCTGCTGGTAGGGGATGTCGGTGAAGACGATCCGCGCGCGACCGTCGGACTGCTCCTCGATCGTGGAGGTGGCGCGAAGGACCACCCGGCCGCGACCGCTTCGATACGCCTCCTTGATTCCCAGCCGGCCGCAGATCACGCCGCCGGTGGGGAAGTCGGGGGCGGGGAGGATCTCCATCAGGTCGTCGAGTTCGATGGCCGGGTCGTCGATGTAGGCGATGGTGGCGTCGCAG
This sequence comes from uncultured Planctomycetales bacterium, assembly GCA_937907525.1. Taxonomy (GTDB): domain Bacteria; phylum Planctomycetota; class Planctomycetia; order Isosphaerales; family Isosphaeraceae; genus Paludisphaera. The sequence continues at coordinate 46,991 of CALCIB010000161.1, forward strand.
ACCTCGCCCAGGTTGTGGGGCGGGATCGACGTGGCCATGCCGACGGCGATGCCGCCGGAGCCGTTGACCAGGAGGTTGGGGAACTTCCCCGGCAGGACGCGGGGCTCCTGGTACTTCTCGTCGTAGTTGGGCTGGAAGTCCACCGTGTCGTAGTTGATGTCCTCCAGCATCTCGGCGGCGACCGGGGAGAGCTTCGCCTCGGTGTACCGCATGGCGGCCGGCGGCAGGCCGTGGATGCTGCCGAAGTTCCCCTGCCCGGTGATGAGCAGGTGCCGCATGTTCCACCACTGGGCCATCCGCGCCAGGGTGGGGTAGATCGAGTTGTCGCCGTGGGGGTGGTAGCGTTTCATCGTCTCGCCGACGATGCCCGCGCACTTGCTGGTGGAGGCGCCCGGCGTGAGGCCGAGGTCGCGCATGGCGACGAGGATCCGGCGCTGCGACGGCTTCAGTCCGTCGCGGACGTCGGGCAAGGCCCGGCTGATGATGACGGACATCGCGTAGGTGAGGTAGCTTTCCTTGAGCTCCTCCTCGATGTCCAGGGGGATCGGCGCCAGCGGTTCCTCGGTCGGCGTTTCGGCGGTGCTCACGGCGTTCCCGTTCCCTCGTCGTCGCCCGCCCGACGCGCCCACGCGCGCGCGTTCACGCAAGGCCCGTTCCAATCCCGCCCATCATACCCGATCCGCCCCCCGCCCGCAACGTCGGGAACGCCCGATCGACGTCCTTTAAGTGCCGAGCGCGCAAGGCGTTCAGGGCGAATCGCCGCCGCCCCGCGAGCGCCTCGGCGACTTCCGGCCCCGCGATCCGCCTTGCCGCCGACTCGCGGGCGGATTACGGTGGCGGAAGCGTATCGGATCGAGACCTTGAAACGCTCTAGGGATGGGGCAGGGACGATCATGGCTTCCTCGTACAAGCGGATCCTGGTGACGGGCGGCTGCGGGTTCATCGGGTCGAACTTCGTGCGGATGCAGCTCGCGGAGCATCCCGAGGTCGAACTGACGAACCTGGACGCCCTGACCTACGCCGGCAACCCGGACAACCTCGCCGACCTGGTCGACGAGCCTCGGTACTCGTTCGTCAAGGGGGACGTCGCCGACCGCGCGCTGGTGGGCCGGCTGTTCGAGAAGGGCGGCTTCGACGCGGTGGTCCACTTCGCCGCCGAGAGCCACGTCGACCGCTCGATCGCCGACGCCTCGCCGTTCCTGAAGACCAACGTCGTCGGCACCCAGACCCTGCTGGACGCCGCGAGGCTGGCCGGGGTCCGGCGGTTCGTCCACGTCTCCACCGACGAGGTCTACGGCACCCTCGGCCCGGTCGACCCCGCGTTCACCGAGGAGACGCCGCTGGCGCCCAACAGCCCGTACTCGGCCAGCAAGGCCGGATCCGACCTCTTGGTCCGCGCCGCGTTCCACACCCACGGCCAGAACGTGGTCGTCACCCGCTGCTCCAACAACTACGGCCCGTACCAGTTCCCCGAGAAGCTGATCCCGCTGTTCATCACCAACGCCCTGGCCGACCTTCCGGTCCCGGTCTACGGCGACGGCATGCAGGTCCGCGACTGGATCCACGTCCTGGACCACTGCCGGGGGGTCGACGCGGCGCTTCGGCGCGGCGAGGCGGGCCACGTCTACAACTTCGGCGGTCGCAGCGAGCGGTTCAACCTGGACGTTACCCGGGCCGTCCTGCGCCTGGTCGGCAAGCCCGAGTCGCTCATCAAGTACGTCACGGATCGCCCCGGCCACGACCGCCGCTACGCCGTCGACTGCTCCAAGGCCGAGCGTCAACTGGACTGGAAGCCGACGACGACCTTCGAGCACGGCCTGGCGGAGACCGTCGCCTGGTACAAGGCCAACGCCTCCTGGGTGGAGCGGGTGAAGTCGGGCGCGTATCGGGAAGCCTCGCGAGGCGGTCGTCGCAAGGCCGGGTGAAGGCGCCGCCGCCCCAACCCGCCGCCGCCGAGTTGAACAGGGTCGAATCGAAAGGACCGCCGCCGTGCGAGCGTTCGTGACCGGGATCAGCGGGTTCGTCGGCGGCCACCTGACGGAGCATCTGCTGGAGAGCGGCGACCAGGTCGCGGGGATCTCGGCCTCGGGTCGGTTCCCGACGGAGCTCGCCCATCTGGCGGGCTCGGCGCGGATCGAGCCTTTCGACCTGGCCGACGCCGATCCGGAGGCGTTCGCCGACTTGATCCGCCGCAAGCGGCCCGAGGCCGTCTACCACCTGGCCGCGCAGTCCAACCCCAGGGCCAGCGTGGACGACCCCCGCGGGACGTGGGCCTTGAACCTGGGCGGGGCCTTGAACCTGCTTACCGCCGTCAAGGACGCGGGGCTCGATCCCACGCCGCGGATCGTGCTGGTGGGCTCGGGCGTCTCCTACGGCGAGCCGCCGCCGGAGCATATCCCGGTCTCCGAGTCGTGCCCGCTACGGCCGAACAACCCGTACTCGGCCAGCAAGGCGGCGGCCGACCTGCTGGGGATCCAGATGCGCCTGTCCGACGGCCTGGACGTGACGGTCGTCCGGCCGTTCAACCACGCCGGCCCCAGGCAGTCGCCGCGGTACGTGCTGGCGACCCTCGCCGAACAGGTGGCCCAGGTCGAGGCGGGACGGAGGGAGGCCGTGGAGGTCGGCAACCTGGACGTCGTCCGCGATTACACCGACGTCCGCGACGTCGTCCGCGGCTACCGCCTCCTGGCCGAGCGCGGAGCCTCCGGCGAGATTTACAACCTCGGCGCCGGCCGCGGCCTGAAGCTGACCGACGCCCTCGAGACGTTCCGATCGCTGGCGAGTCGGCCGATCGAGGTCCGGGTCGACCCGGCGCGGTTCCGCAAGGTCGACCTGCCGCTGCTGGTCGCCGACGCCTCCAGGCTCCGCGCCGCCGTCGGCTGGGAGCCCCTGATCCCCATCGAGCGGACCCTGGCCGACATGCTCGCCGACGCCCGCGCCCGAGTCGCCGCGACGGGCTGACGGTCATCGACGGTCGCGCTTGTGGGCGGTCGTCATGGATCTTAGGATGTGATGGGGAGCGAGTCGGCCGGCCGGCTCGCTGGACCGCTTCGCCTCGCGCCGAGCCGAACACGAGGGTCGCCATGCGCGGACTGCTGACCAGTCGGAAGACGTGGACCGTCGCGATCGCCCTGGCGACGACCCTGGCGGTCGCGGCCCAGGAGCCGGGCCGAAGAAGGAACGCCCGCCCGTTGCGGAACCAGGGAGGCGCGGCGCTTAGGAAGGTCCGGCCCGGCAAGGCCGACCCGCTGGCCAAGGCCGTCGACCCCGGGGCCGCCGGAGCGCTTGGGACGTATCATTACACGTTCAAACTCCGCGGCTTCGACGGCGCGCCGCTGGCGGCCTCGTACTATCCGTCGAAGCTGGCGGCCACCGGGGCGGTCGTGGTCCTGGTCCACGAGAAGAACCGCTCGCGCAAGGACTTCGAGGATCCGGTGCTGGAGTTCAAGGGCAAGGGCCTGGCCGAACACCTGCAAAACGAGGGTTACGCCGTCTTCACGCTGGACCTCCGCGGTCAGGGCCAGAACGCCAGGCGACGGATCGGCGCCGACGACCCCCAGACCCTGGCCGACGACCTCCAGGCCGTCTACCAGTTCCTCCTGGACCGCCACAACCGCGGCGAGCTGAACGTCGGCAAGCTGGGGGTGGTGGGGGTCGGCGAGGGGGCGAACCTGGTCGCCGCCTGGGCCTACCAGCCCGGCGCGGCGGTCTCCACCGAGGGCCGCGCCGGCGACCTGGCGGCCCTGGCCCTGATCTCGCCCCAGACCGAGGGCGCCGGCTACGTCTTCTCGAGGGTCGTCCCCCCCCTGGCCCTCCGCGTCCCCATGCTCGTGATGGCCGGCGCCAAGGACGCCCCGTCCAAGGACGCCGTCGAGTCCGTCCGCAAGGACCTGGAGCGCGGGCGGGCCAACAAGGTCGAGACCTTCCCCTCCTCGCTGCACGGCTACAAGCTCCTCCGCCTGGAGCCCAAGGCCGCCGACACCCTGGTCAAGTATCTCGACGCCACCCTCAAGAATCGTCCCAACGAATGGGAGCCCCGCTACAACCAGGTCCCCGTCACCTTCCTCGACGTCGAGGCCGTCCACCCCAAGGCCAAGGCCGCCGAGCCCAAGAAGGCCGAGCCCAAACCCGCCGAGCCCAAGGCCAAGGCCGACGAGCCCAAGGCCGCCCCCGACGCCGAAAAGAAGGCCGAGTGACCGCGGCCGGGGGTTTCCGAACCGTCTCGCCGGCGCCATAATGCCCATGTGTCCGACAATCGTGGGAACCGGCCGCGGAGGCGGAGGAGACGCGCGATGAGCATGTTAACCGAGAACCCGACGCTGCCGGTGGCGGTCCTGTTGATGGCGGCGGTCTGCTGCTTCGTGGCCCTTCGGACCCGCCAGGAGGGGAAGTACCTGGCCTGGGGCGCCTCGGCCCTGGCCGCCGCCGCGGCGGTCGCGGCCTTCGAGTGGTTCTGGGTCACCGACAAGGAGCGGATCGAGGCCGTGGTCTACGACGTCCGCCGGGCGGTCCTGGCCGCCGACGCCCAGGCGGTCCTGGCGCATCTGACGCCCGCGGCCCAGTACGTCCAGTCCGGCTCGTCGCTCTCCCCGGAGACGACCCGGAACCTGATCCTCGGCAACGTCGGGGCCGCCAGGTTTGACGTCGTCCGGATCCACGCGCTTCAGACTTCCGCCGGGCGACGGACCCGCCGGGGCAAGGCCGAGTTCAAGGTGTTCGCCCGGGGCGAGCTTCAGGGGCCCCTGGGCTTCGGGGCGTTCTCGGGCGCGGCCGACTCCGCCTGGTCGCTGGGCTTCGAGGAGACCAAGCCGGGGGTCTGGAAGATCAACCGGATCACGCCGATCTCGACCCCCTTCAATCCGGCCGCCCTCGCCGCCGGCGCGGCGATCCCGCGCAACCCCCCGTCCGTTCCCCCCCCGCCGGCCGATTCGGACCCCCACGGCCCGGCGACGAAGGGCCGGGACCGGAGCGAGTTTCGAGTGACCCGCAAGACCCTGGCCCGCGACCGCCAACGCCGCTTCGACCGCCTCGCCCCCGAACCGTGATCCGATGGAGCCCATGGACCCGCAAGCCCTGACCCTCGCCCTTGAAGCCGCGTTCGACCGCCACGCCCACGACCGCGACGCCGGCCACGACCTCCACCACGCGCGCCGGGTCCGCGACCACGCCCTTCGGATCGCCGACCGCGAGGGGGGCGACCGCGCCGTGTTGATCGCCGCGGCCTACCTCCACGACCTGGTCAGCCCGCCGAAGGATTCGCCCGACCGCGCGCGGGCCTCGGCCCTCTCCGCGGAGGCCGCCGCGCCGATCCTCCGCGAGCTGGGCTTCGACGAGGCCCGAATCACCGCGACCCGCCACGCGATCCACGCCCACGGCTTCTCCGCCGGGGTCGAGCCCGTCACCCTGGAGGCCCGGATCCTCCAGGACGCCGACCGGCTCGAATCCCTGGGGGCCATCGGCATCGCCCGGACGTTCCACGCCGCCGGGTCGATGGGCTCGGCCCTCTTCCACGCCGACGACCCGTTCGCGACCGCCCGACCGCTCGACGACCGCCGCCACGCCCTGGACCACTTCGCCGCCAAGCTCCTGAAGCTCCCGGCGACCATGAAGACCCCCGCCGGCCGCGTACTCGCCGAACATCGGCTAATCGTCATGCGAGCCTTCCTCGACGCCATCGCCGAGGAACTGGACGCCCGTTCGACCTGGTGAGCCCCAAGCCGCGGTCACTCCGCCGGACGCTCCGCGGCCGACTCAGGCGAGCGCGACGGATACAACTCGACGACGGCCCTAACGTCGATCAAGTGCGGCCCGTCCTCGTCATTGACGACCATGTTCCAGCCGTTGGGCGAGATCGAGACGAAATCGGGATGCTTCACGAAAAAGGCCCGTCCGTCCGCCAGGTAAACCGTGAACGGCCGGAACGGCGTCGCGTGCATCGCGTCTCGAACTTGCTCCATCGTCGCCATGCCCGCCTCCCTTCCTCTATATATAGTAGTTGGCAAGGGACCGCCCGGCCTCCGTCGCGGCCCTCATCCCTTTGTACGCCAAGCGGCGCTCGGCGACGAGTCCCGAGGCGAAGGACCGCCGGCCGGAAAGGACGCGCGACCGTTGGGAACACGGCCATGGGATCTGGTGACGAACAAGCGGGCCTTCCTGGCTCGCGTTCTGGAGGCGGCCGGCGCGATCCGGACGCTTGAGGCGCTCGCCGATTCGAGGCGGTCGGTGGTCTTGACGTACCATCGGATCGCGACGCCGGGGCCGTCGAACCCGTTCTACGACCCCACGGTCTCGGCCACGTCCGAGAGCCTCCGCGCCCAGATGGCGATGCTCCGCGACCGCTTCCGCGTCGTCCCGGCGGAGCGGCTGATCGACCCTCCCGATTCGGCCGATCCCAGGCCCCTCGCCGCCGTGACCTTCGACGACGGCTGCCGCGACAACTTCACCGCCGCGCTTCCGGTCCTCCGTGAGTTCGAAATCCCCGCCACCTTCTTCATCCCCACCGACTACCTCGAACGCCCCCGCCTCCCCTGGTGGGACCATGTGGCCTTCGTCGTGAAGGCGACGCGGCTGGAGCGCTTCACGATTCCCCGCGCCCCGGACGATCCCGCGCCGATCGTCGTGGACCTGACCGATCACGACCGCTCGGCCGCGATCATGGGCTTGATCCGGCCGATCCTCGACGGCGAGGTCGCCGACCGCGACGGCTTCCTCAAGCGGCTGGAGGACCGCGCCCAGGTCGACGTCGATTCACGGATTTTAGGCCGCGATCTGTTCATGTCGTGGTCCCACTTGAAGGCGATGGCCGCGGAGGGCCACGCGATCGGCTCGCACGCGCATTCCCACGTCGCGCTGGGAACCCTCTCCGACCACGACGCGCGCCGGGAGTTGGCGTTGTCGCGATCGATCCTGGAGGCCGCCGTCAATCGACCGGTTCGAGCGGTCGCCTACCCTTACGGCTGGCCGGGGGCCGTCTCCGATCGGACGTTCCGCCTGGCCGCGGCCGTCGGCTATCGCGTCGGCTTCACCGCCTTCGAGGGGGCCGTCCGCCCCGGCCTCGACCCGCTCTCCCTCCCCCGCCTGAACGTCGGCGGCGGCGACTCCCCCCCCCTGCTCCGCGCCCGCGCCGCCCTCTGGCGAACGCTCGGCCGATCGTGGCTGTGAGCCGTCCGGCATCGGCTCCGATCGGGGTTCGTTCGCGCGCCGCGTCCGAAATTTGTCATCGCCGCAAAATCTGGTTTTGCAAATTGTTACGATCCGAAAATCGCTCGCGAAATTGGCTTTGAACGTCGAAGTCGAGTTGCAATTCAAGACACCTCGCTCAGCCCCGCCGAGCCATGAACAACCGCCGGACGCGCGGGGCCGCCCCGATCCGCGGCCGCTTTTGTAGTAGACCGTCGCTCTTAAGATCGTGGGTCGGTCGCCTGGTTTTTGTAGGCTGGGTCGTGACCCAGCTTGGAAAAAGCCAAGGCGCGCGAGGGCTGGGTCCAGACCCAGCCTACAAAAACACCCACTCTCTTAAGTGCGACGGCCTAGTAGGCTGGGTCGAGACCCAGCCCGGAGAAAGCGATGGCTCGCGAGGGCTGGGTCTCGACCCAGCCTACAAAAGCGGCCCGAAATCTCGGGCATGACAAGGCTCTTGTTTCCATCCCCCCTGATTGCCAAAGAACGACCGCCATATCAGACGATCCGCGGGGATCGTCTCGCGATTTCAGGTTTTTCCTGACCGTCACGGATTTTGGGGGCCTGGACGAATCTTCCCCCCTTGCGGGGGAAGACA
>CALCIB010000162.1 GCA_937907525.1 uncultured Planctomycetales bacterium
CCCCCTCGCGGGGGAAGACAGACCGCGGAGCGGTCAGATGAGGGGGACGACGCGCAAGAAGGCCGTCGGAATTCGCGAAAGCCCGTCCGGGCGGCTCGGCATTCCAACGGCCCTTCGGCTTGTCCTCCCCCTCATCCGGCCCTTCGGGCCACCTTCCCCCGCGAGGGGGGAAGGGTGTTTTGATTGAAGCTCGCTTCACTCCTGAATTCGACCCCGCCGGGAGACCGTCATGCCGCCGACCCGCCGTGAATTCCTGGGCTGGACCGCCGCCGCCGCCGCGACGACCGCGACGGCCGCCGTCCCGGCCGAGCCGATCGTCGATTCCCACGTCCACCAGTGGGATCTCTCGAAGATCCGTCCCCCCTGGCTGCCGGGCTCCGGGCTGGAGCGCGAGTCGCGCTGGGCCGAGTATCGCGAGGCCGCGGCGGGGCTGAATGTCGCGAAGGCCGTGTACGTCGAGATCGACGTCGCGCCGGCCGATCACCCCCTGGAGGCCCGCCTCGCCGTCGAGATGTGCCGCGACCCGGCAAGCGCGATCGTCGGCGCGGTGATCGGCGGCCGACCCGCCGACGAGGGCTTCGACGCCTACATCGAGCCCCTGGCGAAAGAGCCCGCCGTCAAGGGACTCCGCCAGGTGCTCCACGGCTCCAACCCCGCGGGAATCTGCCTTCGACCGGAGTTCGTCCGGGGCGTGCGCAAGCTCGGCGAGTTGGGGTTGAGCTTCGACCTCTGCATGCGTCACGGCGAACTGGTCGACGGCGCCAAGCTGATCGAATCCGCGCCGGGGACCGCGTTCGTGCTCGACCATTGCGGCAACCCGCCGGTCTTCGGCGACCTGACCGCGTGGAGGAAGGACGTCGATCGGATCGCCAAGTTTCCGAACGTGACCGGGAAGGTCTCGGGGATCGTCTCGCAGGCCCAGGGCCGGAGCTGGTCCGACGACGACCTGGCGCCGGTGGTCCTGCACATGCTGGAGGCGTTCGGCCCCGACCGCGTCTTCTTCGGCGGCGACTGGCCCGTCTGCGGTCTCGGCGCCCCCCTGGCGGCGTGGGCCGCGTCCCTGAAGCGGATCACCGCCGACCGCCCCGAGTCCGAGCGCCGAAAACTCTGGCACGACAACGCGGTCAAGGCGTACCGGCTGACCTGAGGACCGACGAAGGGGGAGGGCGAGCTCCGCCGAAAACTATCAAATGATGGGAATACATCCCCCCTTCTCCCCTTGTGGGAGAAGGTGCCCCGAAGGGGCGGATGAGGGGAGGCGCGACCGAAAGCCTCTGGAAGCCCCCCTCATCCGGCCTTCGGCCACCTTCTCCCACAAGGGGAGAAGGGATGCTCGTCATCACTTTTCCCCTGAGTTACCAACAGCGTCAGCCGCCGATGGAGTGCATCGTCCGATCCGGTTGGACGAAGCGGGCGGTGTTGATCTCGTGTCCTTCCCACTTGGCGGCGACCGAGGCCCGGACGGCGCGCTCCACGGCCTCGGCCGGATCGCCTGAGCGCAAGAGCGCGCGGACGTCGGTCTCCTCAAGCGCGAAGAGGCAGTTGCGGATCTTGCCGTCGGCGGTCAGTCGCAGGCGGTTGCAACTCATGCAGAAGGGGCGGCTGATCGAGGAGATCAAGCCGACCCGGCCGCCGCCGTCGAGGTAGTCGTAATCCAGGGCCGGCGCGCGGGGGTCCTGGTCGGCCGCGGGGGCGAGCGGGCCGACCTCGCGCGCGAGCGCGTCGAGGATCTCGTCGGCGAGGAAGACCTTGTCGCGCTCCCAGGCGTGTTCGGCGTCCAGCGGCATGTACTCGATGAACCTCATCCCCAACCCGAGTTCGCGCGCGAACCGGGCCAGGGGGACGACGTCCTGCTCGTTGAAACCCCGGATGACGACGGCGTTGAGCTTGATCGGGTCGAACCCGGCGCGTTTCGCGGCGTGGATCCCGGCGATCACGTCGTCGAGTCCCTTGCGACGGGCCAGCCGCTCGAACCGCTCCGGATCGAGCGTGTCCAGGCTGACGTTGATCCGTTCCAGTCCGGCGTCGCGGAGCCGGGCGGCGATCGGCGCCAGGAGGATGCCGTTGGTCGTCAACCCGAGGTCGGCGATCCCCGGAATCGCCACCAGCATTCGGACCAGGACGTCCAGGTCCTTGCGCATCAGGGGTTCGCCGCCGGTGAGTCGAAGCTTGGCGACTCCCAGGGGCGCGACGATCGCCACGAACCGGGCGATCTCCTCGAAGCTCAGCAGCCGCTCGCGGGGCATGAACCGGACCTGCTCCGGCATGCAGTAGACGCAACGGAGGTTGCAGCGGTCGGTCACGCTGATCCGAAGGTTGTCGTGGACCCGACCGAAGGAGTCCGTCAGGCCGCGAGCGATCGGCTTCGCGAGCGGGTCGGGCGGGGGGGTGGGCGTCATGGTCGTATTCTACCGTCCTTCGAGTCCGGGGTGGATCCATTCCTCGCGGCCGTCGGCCCAGCGCTCGCGCTTCCAGATCGGCGCCTCCTCCTTGAGGGTGTCGATCAGCCAGCGGCAGGCCTCGAACGAGTCGCCGCGGTGGGGGCAGCTCACGGCGATGGCGACGCTGACGTCCCCCAGCTCCAACGTCCCGACGCGGTGCGCGATCGCGATCTCGATCACCGGCCAGCGGCGGCGGGCCTCGGCCTCCAACTCGGCGAGCTTGCCGGCGGCCATCTCGGCGTAGGCCTCGTACTCCAGGTGGACCGTCCGGCGCTCGCCGGTCATCTCCCGGACGGTCCCCAGGAACGCGCAGACCGCGCCGGCGTTCGCGTGCCGGACCCGCTCCACGAGCGCCGCGTGGTCCAGGGGGGATTCGGTGATCTCGACCATGAACGAGCCTTTCGAATGCTTATGTCAACCGCCGCTCACGGGCGGGATCAAGGCGAGCCGGGCGCCGGCCGGCAGGGGCCTGGCGTCGTCGGCGTACTCGTCGTCGACGGCGACGCGGACGCTCGCCGCGAGCGTCGCCAGGGCCGGGTGCTGTTCCGCCAGCGCCCGCCGCAGGCCGCCGACGGTCGCGGGGGAGGGCAGCGCGACGGAGACCTCGGAGCGGCCGGCGCGCTCGCGGGCGACGGCGAAAAGGCGGATCGTCCAGCCCCCCGCGGCCCCCGGATCGTCGGGCGCGTCCAGGTCGGTTAGGACCGAATCGGTCGACACGACGACCTCCTCGACCTCGTCGGCGCGATCGGCGAGCAGGCGGTTGACGCCGACGTCGGGGGGCAGGTCGGCGATCGCCAGGGCCGGCCGCCAGGGGAGGACGACCGGGTGGCCGCGACGCCCCGCGAACGTCGGCGCGACGATCCGATCCGGCCGCTCGCGCCAGGCGGCGATCAGGCGGCGGACGACCGCCGCGTCGAGTCTCGGGCTGTCGGCCGGGACGATGAGGACGGCGACGGGCGGGGCGTCGCGGCGGTCGAGTTCCCGGACCCCCAGCTCGATCGAGTCGCGCATGGCCGCGGGCCGCGCGGCGGGGACGACGACGGTCGCGCCGGCCTGGCGCGCGGCCGCGGCGATCGGCGGTCCCTCGGGGACGTCCGGCGGCGGCGCGACGACGACCACCGGCGCGACGCCCGCGTCGGCGAGGGTCGCGACCACCCGCGCGATCAGCGGGCGACCGTCGAATTCGATCAGGAGCTTGGGGCGCCCCATCCGCGCGCCGGCGCCGGCGGCGGGGACGACGGCGGCGACGGTCATGACGGTTCCCTCCCCGCCCCCAGGTTGCGGCGGGCGATCAGTTGGGCCACGACGCTCACGGCGATCTCCGGCACGGTTCGCGAGCCGATGTCGAGCCCCACCGGCGCGCTGACGCGCGCCAGCGCCTCCTCGGAAACGCCGCGCTCGCGGAGGGCCTCGAAGATCATTCGGATCTTGCGCCTGCTACCGATCAGGCCGACGTAGCTCGCGGCCGTCGGCGCGGCGACGCCCAGGGCGTCGCGGTCGTGGCCGTGGCCGCGAGTGACGATCAGAATATAAGTGTTCGCGTCAATCCCGATCGACGCCAGGGTTTCCGCGATCGGGCCGACGAGGATCCGCCCGGCGTCGGGGAAGCGTTCGGCGTCGGCGAGGCGGCGGCGGTCGTCGATCACCCAGACGTCGAAGTCGACCCGGCCCGCGAGCGCCGCGACCTCCCGGCCGACGTGGCCGGCGCCGGCGATGACGAGGCGAACCGTCGGCGGCGAGGGGAGCCAGGCGACCCCGCGTTCGACCCGCGGCCGGGGCCGTTCCGAAAGCGGCGCCGGCCGGGCCTCCAGGCTCGCGCCGCCGGCCTCGCGGCGGCCGTCGGCGTCGAAGAGGGCGCGGCGGCCGAGTTCCGGCGACTCGGGCGAAACGACCACGGCCTCGGTGAAGCCGCCGCCGCGGTCCATCGTCGCGGCCAGCGCCCGGAAGTAGGCCAGGGGCGCCTCGCCGCGGAGCGCCTCGACGACGACGGTCATCCGACCGCCGCAGACCAAGCCGTCGGCCCAGGCGTCGTCGTGGTCCAGGAGGAAGGAGTGGACGCTCGGCCCCGGCTCGTGGAGTCGTCGCAGGGCGTCGCGCCTCACCTCGTTTTCGACGCAGCCGCCGCCGAGGGTGCCGACCTGGCCGCCGTCGGGAAGGACGAGCATCGCGGCGCCGGCCTTCTGGGGGGTCGACCCGCGGGTCTCGACGATCTGGCAGAAGACGACCGCGCGGTCCTCCTCCAGCGTTCGAATCAAGGCCCGGATCACGTCCCGCATCGAGCCACCTCGATCACCGCGAGTCCCCGGCGCTCTTCGCCTCCGGGGGCAGGGAATCGGTCCTGGAGGAGTGGAGCGTCGGCCGCTTCGCGCGGATCTTGAGAATCCCCTTGGCCCACTTGCCGGCCTTCTCGGCCTCCTCCGACGGACCCAGTCGGAAGCCGATGCCGGCGTCCTCAAGCGCCTTCAGGACGCCGGGCTTCTCGCGGGCCTCCTGGTAGCGCTCCTCAAGCGCGTCGTAGGCCTCGTTGACGTCCTTGACGGTCTGTTTGGCGAGGTCGACCGCCGCCCTGGCGCCGATCTGATCGGCCTGAGTTTGCTTCTCGTTGGGGAGTTGCTTCTTGGCCTGGGCGATCCGGTTGCGGACCTGGGTGGCTTGCTGTTGCTCCCGACGGGCGACGGCGTTGGCCTGGTTGCGGTAATAGCGACCGTAACGGCCGTAGCCCATCCGCGACCCGTTGGAACGGATGGCGGCGGCCTCGGCCTGCAACTGTTGCGCGCCGGCCTGGAGTTCCATGATTTGCTCTTGCATCATCGCGCCGGCCTGGATCTTGCCGACGGCTTGCCGGGCGCGGTCGCGGGCGTCCCTGGCGTCGCGGTACTTCTGGATCAACTCCCGCTCGGCGTCGGCGAAGACGTAGCGGGTCTTCTCGGCCTCAAGACCGAGTTCGGTCAACACGGCGTCCGGGGCCTTGGCCTTCGGCGACTTGGCGTCCGGAGCTTTGGCCTTCTGGGCCGTCGCCTGGGCGCACGGGATCAGCAGCAAGGCCAGACCGAGGATCGACGGGCGGATACGCATGCGGAGCCCTCCCGACCGCCGGGGTGCGGTCCCGGCGCGTCCTCCCCATTATAACGGGAAGGGCGTCGTCGGTGGCGGGTCGTCGCGCGAATTCCAAGGGCGGGGGCGATGATGCTTGCTTTCGCGCGCGGCGCGATCGATCATCGACGTCGCGACGCGCCGAAGTGGGCGCCGTCGAGGTTTCGGGAGACGCGACGATGCCCGTGTCCGTGACGTGTACCCAATGCGGGCGCACCTACGCCCTGAAGGACGAGTTCGCCGGCAAGAAGGCGCGCTGCCCGGATTGCCAGACGGTCCTGGTCGTGCCGACGCAAGACGTCGTCTACGCCGTCGCCGGGGAGGTCGACGAGGAGACCGGCGAGAACGCCGCGCTGCACCCGGCGTTCCAGCGCGACAAGTTTCTGATGCGCCAGAAGGTGATGGCGATCTCGGCGAAGTACACCATCAGCGACGAGGCCAGGCGGCCGATCCTGTTCGTCGAGCGGCCGGCGCATCTGAAGCGCCAGCTTCTGGCGGGGTGCGGGGTCGTCGCCGTGATGCTCGTATCCGCCGTGCTGGCCGTGGTGGCGGGCGTGCTCGTCGCGACGCTGACCGGCAGCGACGGGGCCGGTTTCGCCGTCGGAGCGCTCGGGGTGGTCGGAACCATCGCGGCGGCGATCGTCGCCGCGATCCGCTTCTCGCCCAAGCGGCACATCCACTTCTACGCCGACGAGGAGAAGACCCAGCCCTTGCTGGACGTCTTGCAGGACAAGAAGAACGAGCTGCTGACCACCACCTTCACCGTGATCCGCCCCGACGGCCGGGTGCTGGCCTACATCGGCAAGAACCAGTTGTCCAACATCTTCCGCAAGAAATGGACCGTCGCCGACGCCGACGGCCGGCCGCTGTTCGTCGCGCGCGAGGACTCGCTGATCCTCTCGCTGATCCGGCGGTTCGTGCCGGTCCTCCAGAACTTCATGAGGACCAACTTCGTCTTCGTGGTCCCCTCGGAGAACGGCGACGGCTTGATCCGCGGCGAGTTCAACCGCAAGTTCACGATCGTCGACAGCTACGTCCTGGACCTCTCGCGCGACCGCCCCCCGCGGATCGACCGCCGCGTCGCCGTGGCGATGGGCGTGCTCCTAGACACCGGCGAGCGGCGCTGACGATCATCGACTGTTTGAAATTTCACGATATGAACGATCTTCCCCCCTCGCGGGGGAAGACAGACCGCGCGGCGGTCAGATGAGGGGGACGACGCGCAAGAAGGCCGTCGGAATTCGCGGAAGCCCGTCCGAGCGGCTTGAAACGGCGACGGCCTTCTGGTCCGCCCCCCCCTCATCCGGCCCTTCGGGCCACCTTCCCCCGCGAGGGGGGAAGGC